>DIYV01000044.1:0-6652 GCA_002429165.1 Gallionella sp. UBA6045
CGCGCAGCGGCGGCAAACCGGGGGCGATTTCTTTTGGTTACTTTTCTTGGCAAGACAAGAAAAGTGACTAGTTGCCGGTCTACCACCGGCGGTTTTGACTTTGGTGTGGTCATTCACCCTTCGATACCTCAGGGCGAACAGTGTCAAGAGTCGGGCTGCGCCCGACATAGCGGGTGGAACCCGCCCTACAAAGTTATGACGCGTTCTTCACCCGGATGATCCTCACCACTTCCGGAATCCTGCGCAGACTGCGCATGATGTTGGCGAGGTGCAGGCGGTTGTTCACCTCCAGCGTGAAATGCAGGCCGGAATATTCGCCTTCATGGGTAAAATTGATGTTCTCGATGTTGGCTTCCGCTTCGGCGATCGCGGCGGAAACTTTAGCCAGCACGCCGCGCTGGTCGGCGACCAGCAATTTGATATTGACATCGAAGGGGCGGGTGATGTTCTTGTCCCATGCCACATCCAGCCATTGCTCGCCGCTGCTGCGCCCGCGACGCAGTGTCGGGCAATCATGAGTATGCACCAGCAAGCCTTGGCCGCTCTTGATCACGCCTACGATCGGGTCGCCGGGAATAGGGCGGCAGCAAGGGGCGAATTGTACTGCCATGCCCTCCGTGCCCTGTATGGTGATAACGGGATTGGGCGCCATTTCATTGGCCGCGGTTTCACTGATGCTGGCCAGTTGTCGCGCCACCACCACGTTGAGACGCCGGCCCAGACCGATGTCGGCAAGCATATCCTGGCGCGTTTTTACCCCGGTATCTTTCAGCAACTTGTTCCAGTGCGCTTCGTCCATGTCCTGCGGCTTGACTCCCAGCGACTGTAAAGCCTGGTTGAGCAGCCGTTCGCCGAGTTGTGCCGATTCGCCGGACTGCATGGTCTTGAGGAAATGACGGATCTGGCTGCGCGCCTTGCTGGTGGCAACATAACCCAGCCAGGCGGGATTGGGCTTGGCATGCGAGGCGGTGATCACTTCCACGCGATCGCCATTTTTGAGTTCGGTGCGCAACGGCACCAGTTCATGATTTACCTTGACTGCGATGCAGCGATTGCCGATATCGGTGTGCACGCTGTAAGCAAAGTCCACACCGGTCGCGCCGCGCGGCAGAGATAGTATCTTGCCCTTGGGGGTGAACACGTATACCTCATCTGGAAACAGGTCCACCTTGAGGTGCTCCAGAAATTCGGATGAGTCGCTGCTCTGGCTCAGGCTTTCCAGCAGTTCCTGCAACCACTGGTGGGTCTTCTTGTGCAGATCGTTGATCGAATCATGGCCGCTTTTGTACAGCCAATGCGAAGCGACGCCGGCCTCGGCGATCCTGTGCATTTCATGGGTGCGTATCTGGATTTCGATGGGTGTGCCAAAAGGGCCGAAGAGCGTGGTATGTATCGACTGATAGCCATTCACTTTTGGAATGGCGATGTAATCCTTGAACTTGCCGGGTATCGGTTTGTACAAACCATGCAGCAGGCCGAGGGCCACATAACAGGAAGCAAAATCATTTACCAAAACCCGAAAGCCGTAGATGTCCAGCACCTCGGCAAAAGCCAGCGACTTGCTCTGCATCTTGCGGTAGATGCTGTAGATGTCCTTTTCCCTGCCGGTGACATCCGCTTCGATATGATGCTCGGCAAGCCGTTGCCGTATTAATTCAAGTATTTTTCCGACCACTTCGCGCCGGTTGCCGCGCGCCACCTGCAGGGCTTTCGCCAGCACCGAGTAGCGATTGGGATGCAAGTATTTGAAACTCAGGTCCTGCAATTCGTGGTGCACATCATTCAGTCCGAGCCGGTTGGCGATCGGCGCGTAGATCTCCATGGTTTCGCGCGCGATGCGCTCGCGCTTGTCGTGCGCCATCGAATCAAGCGTGCGCATGTTGTGCAGCCGGTCGGCCAGCTTGATGAGGATGACGCGCACGTCGCGCGCCATCGCCAGCAGCATCTTGCGGAAGTTTTCCGCCTGGGCATCTTCAAGGGTCTCGAACTGGATCTTGTCCAGCTTGCTCAGCCCATCGACCAGTTCCGCGACCGGTTTGCCGAATTTTTCGGCGACCTGCTCGGAGGTGACTTCGGTGTCCTCCACCACATCGTGCAACAGCGCGGCGATGATGGCCTGCGCATCGATATGCAGCGGTGTCAGGATGCGGGCGACGGCAATCGGGTGGGAGACGTACGGATCGCCGGATTGGCGCATCTGGCCCTGATGCGCCGCACGGCTGAATTCTATCGCTACACGGACGTGTTCGACATCCTTCGGTTTAAGATAGGCGGAGAGTTCCTCTATTAGTAAATCTGCGTCGGCCATTTAAGGGTACCTCAAAAAATCCAGATTTGCGAGCATCCGCTAAGCGGATTGCCTGCTTAACCCACTTCATCCCAACTGCAGTGTTGCGAAAAAAATTTCTTGCTAACATATCAAATATATGCGGCGCTGCGAAATTTTCCCCACGCCTTGCATTTGGGCGAACTCTGATTTTTTTGAGGCACCCTTGAAGTCACTTTAATTATGCCTGCCCGCGGTTCAAAATTTCCTTCCCCACCTTGCCCTCGCTGATCTCGCGAAGTGCGACGACGGTGGGTTTGTCCTTGCTGTTTTCCACCAGATGGGCCGCGCCATTGGCCAATTGACGCGCGCGATAGGCGGCGGCCAGTGTCAACTCAAAGCGATTCGGGATTTGTAAAAGACATTCTTCGACGGTAATACGTGCCATGATTTACTCCGGTTTTTGTAACTGGTTGATTAATGCCTGATGCCGAGACAATTGCCTGGTGCAGCGCAGCCGGGCGGAAAGTACCACCGCATTGAGTTCGTGCAACGCATCGTTCAGGCTGTCATTGATGATAACATAATTGAATTCGGCGATATGGGCTACATCATCGCGTACCGCTGCCATGCGATTTGCAATCACCGTATCGTTATCCTTGCCGCGCCCCTTCAGGCGCTGTTCCAGTGCTTCCCTGGATGGCGGCAGTATGAAAATACTGATGCATTCCGGAAACAGGCGGCGAATTTGCGCCGCGCCCTGCCAGTCGATTTCCAGCAGGATGTCGCGTCCTTTGGCGATTTCCCGGCTGATCCATGTTTGCGAAGTCCCGTAAAGATTGCCGTAGACTTCAGCGCTTTCCAGAAACTCGCCGCGCTTTGCCATCGCGAGAAAAGTCTCGCGGCTGACAAAGTGGTAGTCCTTGCCGTCAAGTTCGCCGGCACGGGGATCGCGAGTGGTATAGGAAACCGACAAGTCGATGTGGGTATCGAAGTTGAGCAGGGCGCGCACCAGACTGGTCTTGCCGGCTCCGGAAGGCGCGCTGATGATGAACAGGTTTCCAGACATAACTTACTCCAAATTTTGAATTTGTTCGCGCATTTGTTCGATGAGTATCTTCATCTCCATTGCGCTGCGCGACACTTCCGCATCGACCGACTTGGAGCCCAATGTGTTGGCTTCACGGTTCAGTTCCTGCATCAGGAAGTCCAGGCGTTTTCCCACCGCCCCGCCGTGGCTCAGGATGCGGCGCATTTCGGTGAGATGGCTGGAGAGCCTCGACAACTCTTCATCCACATCAATCTTGCTGGCGAACAGCGTGATTTCCTGGCGAACTCTTTCGTCCAAGATACCCTCTGGCGCATTCTGCATCGCCTCGCGCAAGCGTGTGATGAGCTTTTGCTCGTAGGCAGCGATCGCGGCCGGCACATGCGGCATCACGCCAGAGCGCAGCACCTCGATTTTCTCCAGGCGCTGCAACAGGAAATCCCTGAGTTTTTCACCTTCCCGTGCGCGCGAAGCAGAGAACTCCTGCAGCACGTTTTGCAGCAGGTCGAGCAATGTGGCGCGCAATTCGTCTGCCGAAGCAGTGGGCGTTTCCAGCACGCCGTTCCAGCGCAGCACATCGGCCACGCTCAGACTGCGCGCATCGGGCAGCGTGGTTCTTACTTCCTTGTCCCATGCGGCAAGTTGCTGAAGCAGGCAGCTGTTCAGTGCAGCACCGCTTTGTGCGGATCGCGCCGCATAGTTGATGCGGCATTCCACCTTGCCGCGCTGCAATTGTGCAGTGATCGCTGCACGCAGTTCTCCTTCAAAGCCGCGCAGTTCGTCCGGCATGCGCAACTGTATATCCAGATAACGATGGTTGACTGCACGCAATTCGAGAGTCAATGATCCGCTGTCGATTTCCGCGCTGGCGGTGGCGTAGCCGGTCATGCTGAGAATCATGGAGAGAGGCTTTCGAATAAAAGGCTGTGCTGAAGGGGCGCATTATATTACGATTACGTCCTGTGAAAATTTCCCTTTGACCATGAACTTCTCGATACACCAGGCCAGTCATATTGGTAATCGCAGATTCAACCAGGATCGCGTCGCGTATGTTATCAGCAACGATGCATCGTTATTGGTGCTGGCTGACGGCATGGGCGGGCATATGCACGGGGAGTTGGCGGCCAGCCTGGCCATCGATACTTTTGTCGAATCGTTTGGCCGGGTAACCCGGCCGCGTATTGCCGATCCCGACGAATTTATCCTGGAATGCATGCACAACGCCCACGAGCGCATCATGAGTCTTCCGCACGACAATGACATGGGCGGATTCCCCGGAACGACCTGTGTCGCCGCACTGATACAGGATGGCAGGATGTATTGGGGCCACGCCGGAGACTCCCGCCTTTACCTGCTGCGCGACGGCAAGGTGGCGACCAGGACCATCGATCACTCAGCGGTGCAGCAGTGGGTCGACTCGGGACAGCTCACTGCCGAAGAAGCGCGCGTCCATCCGCAGCGTAACCATATCACCCATTGTCTTGGCGGTATCGATGACGTGTTCTATATGGAGCACGGTGCACCCGTCGTGTTGCAATCCGGCGATGTGTTGTTGCTCGGCAGCGATGGTTTGTGGGGGCCGTTTACCGACCCGGAATTGGTCGAAGCATTTGCTGCCGGGTCCGTGGCGGATGTGCTGGATAACCTGATTGCGACTGCGGTGTGGCGCGAAAACGGACACTCTGATAACGTCACCGGTCTTGCGCTGCGTTGGGGTGACAGTGAAACCGGACACGATACTGCCGAGCCGGTCAGCCACGTCCTGGAGATTCCATAGTTTTTTTGTTTTTTTGCTTGAATCTTTTTTCTTTTCACCTTATATCGAGAATCCATTTATGCGCCCCAGTCAGAGATCGTCCAGCGAGTTGCGTCAAATACGTATCACACGCCACTACACCAAACACGCCGAAGGCTCGGTGCTGATAGAGTGCGGCGACACCAGGGTTATTTGTACCGCCAGCATCGATGAAAAAGTTCCGCCGCATAAAAGAGGCAGCGGAGAAGGCTGGATTACCGCGGAATATGGCATGTTGCCGCGCTCCACGGGTGAACGCATGGGTCGTGAGGCCGCCAGGGGCAAACAGTCCGGGCGCACCCAGGAAATTCAGCGCCTGATCGGGCGCAGCCTGCGCGCGGTGGTGGATTTGCAAAAACTCGGCGAACGCACCATCCAGATCGATTGCGACGTGATCCAGGCCGATGGCGGCACCCGCACAGCCAGCATCACCGGCGCGTTCGTCGCGCTGTACGACGCGGTGAGACTTCTGCTCGGCAAAGGGCTGATCAAGGAATCCCCGCTCAAGGATTTCATCGCCGCGATTTCCGTCGGTATTTACCAGGGCAAGCCGGTGCTTGATCTGGATTATCTCGAAGACTCCATGTGCGACACCGACATGAACGTGGTGATGCTGGGTAACGGCCACTTCGTCGAAGTGCAGGGCACTGCCGAAGGCCACGCATTCACCCGTGCCGAGATGGATGAACTGCTGGAACTGGCGAAAAACGGTATCACCGAGTTGATCGGGATGCAGAAGGCTGTGCTTGAAAAGGACTAACAGGGCATTGCAAAACTACTGATGAAACAACTAGCCAGCTGACTAAATTGGTAAACTACGCCAATTAAGTCATTGGTTATGCGAGGCGATGATGCTGCGTTGGAAGCCGGCGAAAAATGCGGGGTCGCGTAGCGATAAACTTTGTGTAAACCGCATCTGCGACACGTTACTGGTGAAACCAGCCGATTGCGGGAGCAGATGCAGGCCGCTCTTCCCGCACCTGAGGGTTTCGCCCCGCCGTGTCAGAGCGGCTACTTTCTCGTCGACTTCCGCCTTGCCTGATCGCCTCTCGCTACGTTTTTCAATACACTGTTTTGTTGTTCGATCATCGTGAGTAGTTTTCCCTAACCATGCAAAAACTCGTCATCGCTTCCAACAATCCAGGCAAATTGCGCGAATTCCAGTTCCTGTTGCAGCCGCTCGGTATCGAGGTGCTGACCCAGGCGCAACTCGGCATAGAGGAAGCGGAAGAACCGCACGTCACTTTCATCGAGAACGCCCTCGCCAAAGCGCGCCATGTCAGCCGTTTGAGCGGGCTGCCGGCGCTGGCGGATGATTCAGGCATCTGCGTCACCGCGCTGGGCGGCGCGCCCGGTGTGCTTTCCGCGCGCTATGCCGGATTGAATCCAAAATCTGATCAACGCAACAACGAAAAGCTGCTGCAAGACATGCAAGGTGTGGATGACCGCCGCGCGCATTATTACTGCGTGCTGGTGCTGTTGCACCATGCTGACGACCCGCAGCCGCTGATCGCGGAAGGCGAATGGCACGGCGAGATCGCGC
>DIYV01000044.1:6750-7145 GCA_002429165.1 Gallionella sp. UBA6045
TGTCGCGCGACGAAAAGCACGCCATCAGCCATAGGGGCAAGGCGCTGCGGGTATTGCTGGAGAAATTGAAGCAAGCGTAGGGTGGGCAGGATTCTTATGCACACGCAGCAAAACGGTGGGCAATTTTGCCCACCCTACAATTCATCGATCATGACCACACACCCGCTCCAACCCATCGCCCTCAAATCGCAAGCCTTGAATTTTCAGGCATTGCCGCCGCTGTCGCTGTATATCCACATACCCTGGTGCGTGCGCAAATGCCCGTATTGCGATTTCAATTCGCATGAGTCCCGCGGCGCCTTGCCGGAACAGGAATATGTTTCGGCATTGATCCGCGATCTGGAGTTGTCGCTACCGCTGATCTGGGGGCGCAAGGTGTATACGGTGTTCTTCGG
>DIYV01000088.1 GCA_002429165.1 Gallionella sp. UBA6045
TTGCTGGTAAATAGCTTCAGCAAGCGATTTGCTGATTCCTTCCACCTGACACAGCTGTTCGACGCTGGCCTGCTTGATTTCGCGCAGTCCGCCAAAATGGGTCAGCAGGCTGCGCCGCCGCTTGTCCCCCACTCCGCTGATTTCCTCCAGGGACGATGCAGTGCGCGCTTTGCCGCGTTTGGCGCGATGTCCGGTGATGGCAAAGCGATGCGCCTCATCGCGGATCTGCTGGATCAGGTGCAGCGCCGGATCGTCGCTGCGCAACTGCCGCGCTGACCCGTCCGGGTAAATCAGTTGTTCCAGGCCGGCTTTGCGTTCCTCGCCTTTGGCGACGCCGACCAGGGCCAGATCATTCAAACCCAGTTCATGCATGACTTCCATCGCGATATGCAGTTGCCCGAGACCGCCGTCGATCAGGACCAGGTCGGGTCGGGTGCTCTCTTCCTTTTGACCGTCCTCGGCAAGTTTCTGGTAGCGGCGCGTCAAGGCCTGGCGCATCGCCGCGTAATCGTCGCCGGGCGTGATGCCGCTGATGTTATAGCGGCGATATTGCGACGAGCGCATGTCGAGATTTTCATATACCACGCAGGAGGCCTGCGTCGCCTCGCCCATGGTATGGCTGATGTCAAAACACTCGATGCGCTGCAGGTCGGGCATGTCGAGCAAATCGCGCAGCTTGTCCAGGCGCAGCTTCTGTCCGCCCTGCTGCGCTTTGCGCTGTTGCAAGGCCAGCAGCGCGTTGCGTTGCGCCATTTCCAGCCACTGCTTGCGCTCCCCGCCCGCCGCCAGGCTGATCTTCACCGGGTGTCCGGCCTGTTCGCCGAGCAATTGCGCCAGCGTTTCGTCGTCACACTCGGCATCCAGCACCAGCAACGGGGGCACGCTGCGATTCAGATAATGCTGCGCGATGAACGCCTGCACGATCTCGCTCGCGGTCAGATCCTCGGCATGCTCGGGAAAGAAACTCTTGTCGCCCAGATGCCGCCCGCCGCGCACCATCGCCAGATTCACACAGACCAGTCCGTCCTGCAGGGCCAGCGCGATAATGTCGGCATCCGTCGCACCGCCGGTGGACTCGACGAATTGCTTCTGCTGCACGGTGTGCAGGGCGCGCAACTGGTCTCGCAACACGGTGGCCTGTTCGTAGTGCTGTCCTTCAGCCGCCTGCTCCATCGCCGTATTCAGGGTCTGCTCGACTTCCTGATGGCGGCCTTGCAGCAGCAGCACTGCATTGCGGATGTCGGCCTGATAATCCTGCGCCGAGATCAGCTTCACGCACGGCGCGGTACAGCGGTTGATCTGGTGCAACAGACAGGGACGGGTGCGATTGTTGAACACGCTGTTTTCGCAGGTACGGATACGGAATATCCGCTGCAGCAACTGCATGCTTTCCTTGGCCGCATACGCATTCGGATAAGGCCCGAAGTATTGATGCTGGCGATTGGGCGTGCCGCGAAAGTAGGTCAGGCGCGGAAACTCATCCCCGGTCAGCACGATATATGGATATGACTTATCATCGCGAAACAATATGTTATACCGCGGTCTTAATGATTTTATTAAGTTGTTTTCCAGCAGCAATGCTTCTGCTTCAGAGCGCGTGACGGTGGTTTCGATACGCTTGATGTGCGACACCATGAGCCGGATGCGCGGCGAGACATTGGTTTTTTGAAAATACGAGGTGACACGCTTTTTCAGCTGATTGGCCTTGCCGACATACAGCACCTCGCCCTTGCCGTCGAAAAATCGATAGACTCCCGGCAGCAGCGGCAGGTTGTCTATGACCGGTTTGGGATCAAATTCGCGTGATGCATCGCTCACATTAAATCCTTCAGCCCGGCAGCAAAAGCCGTCGCCCCTCCGTTGGCGGGATGGCGAACCGAACCTGCAATCGGAATGCCCATATCGCGCAACAGTCCTTCCGACTTCTTGCCGACGGCAATGATCCTGGCAGCCGGAAAGGTTTCGATCAGTATCTGCAATGCGGGCTTGCCCAACATGATCTCATCCGGGGTGGGCGTCCTGTTCGACCACAGATTATCCGGGCGGTAGGGGTGCAACTGCATCGCATTCCAGAGCAGTGTGCGATCTGCAATACCAAGCCGAAAGAGCGTCTTCCAGACGATGGTGGCCGAAGGCTCGGAAAACGGCAATCGTCTGGTTGACAATCGGCCGGTCAAAGCGGGAATACGCGGTATGGCCCCCTCGCCCAGCAAACGTTCGCTGGTAAAAGCAATTCCACTGTAACGACAGCCTTGATATCCGGGCGCTTCCCCGGCAAGGATGAACTCGGGATGACAGTCCAGATGAAGCGCCAGCCGATCTAGCTTCTCGGCAGGACCATTTCCGGCCGCATCATGCGGACAACGATCACGCCACGGATTGAACAGCCCGGCCGCGCCGGATGGCAGCGTTTCAACCAGGCTTCTGGCCAGCGATAAATTGGGAATTTTCATGGCACGAAGTATAGACTACAGTAATGTAATTCGCCTGTTATCAAGCCTTGCAGCCTGTGTGAAATCAGGCGAGGCTGATGTTTCATGCATTCTCTTCGTGTTCCAGCACGAAGCTGCCCTCTCCGTTCCGGCCCAGCACTTTAACCAGATAGGGCATCACCTGCTGCAGCTCTGCATGCAAAGTCCAGGGAGGATTGAGGATGAACATGCCGCTGCCGTGCATGCCGAAACCGTCTGCGCCAGGCGCTTGCACGCTGAGCGCGACATGCAGCCAGCTTTTCACCGGCAGCTTTTTAAGCTGTTCGGGCAACTGACGTGCCTCGGCGCGTTGCAATTGCGGATACCAGACCGCATACACCCCGGTGGAAAAACGCTTCAGCCCCTCGCGCAACACCGACACCACGCGCTGATAATCCTGCTTGTCTTCGTAGGGCGGGTCGATCAGCACCAGCGCGCGGCGCGGCGGGGGCGGTAACAGGGCTTTCAGCGCGCCGAATCCGTCGGCGGTCTGCATCAGCACCTGCGTGCCGTGTCCGGCAAAATTCTGCTGCAGGATTTCGCTGTCGGTCGGATGCAGCTCGAACAACCGCATCCGGTCCTGCTCGCGCAGCAACTCCAGCGCGATCAGCGGCGAACCGGGATAGAGCTTCATCTGCCCGTCGGGATTGATGCGCTTCACCAATTCGACATACTCCGCCAGCGGCGCGGGCAGATCGTCGCGCTCCCACAGCCGCGCAATGCCGCTTTGATACTCCGCGTTCTGCATGGCATAGCCGCTATCCAGCGAATAGCAACCCGCTCCGGCATGGGTATCGATGTACCAGAACGGTTTGTCTTTCTGTGCCAGATAGCGCAGCAACTGCACTTCAATGCAGTGTTTCAGCACATCGGCGTGATTGCCGGCATGAAAGGCGTGGCGATAGCTGAGCATGACTTGAATCAGGAATTATGCAGAGATGCGATTGTGCCACGCCGGCACAGCGCGGCAAACAATTACGGTGGGACAGGCATAAAAAAAGCCGGTGCAGTCGGGCCGCACCGGCTTGGTCGGGAAATTGAATTAAAGCGCGGACTCGTTGGTTTCGCCGGTGCGGATGCGAATCACCTGTTCCACTGCCGTGACAAAGATCTTGCCATCGCCGATTTTTCCGGTATGCGCGGACTTGACGATGGCGTCAATTGCGGTTTCAAGCAGATCGGTCGCGACCACCACTTCGATTTTGATCTTGGGCAGGAAGTCCACCACGTATTCCGCGCCGCGGTACAACTCGGTATGGCCTTTTTGCCGGCCGAAACCCTTCACTTCGGTGACCGTCAGTCCGCTAATACCCACTTCGGAAAGTGCTTCGCGTACATCATCCAGCTTGAAAGGCTTGATCACGGCTTCGATTTTTTTCATGGCGTTTTCCTTAATGCGTTGTTTGGTTTTTGACTGAACGGGAATATCGTACAGGTATCCGGGTTGTTTGGCTCGACCATTATTTCATGGCTGGTCATCTCTCATCAGGTATGAAACATAACAAACTTCCGGTGAAGCGTAAAGTTTCCGCCAAATCGCATACCATTGAGCACTCCTTAAATGAAGACAGTTTCCACGGTATGCCGAAAAAAGTTGTCATTCCGACCACAGGGAGGAATCTTCATGCCACACAGGATTTCTCCCTGCGGTCGAAATGACAAAGTGCATTACATTCTTGAATGCGCCGTGTGTCGTTATTTATGGAAACATCAATAACATCCGGCTGCAACGCTCAATCGAGCATGCAATAAATGACGCCGACAACTTCAAGCTCATTGATTCCGGTCGGGGTGCGCAGTGTCGCCACTTCGCCCTCGCTCAGCTTAAGCAGGGCCCGCGCCAGCGGGGAAACCCAGCTGATCCGGCCGGCTGACACGTCCGCTTCGTCCACGCCAACGATACTGTAGGTGTTTTCGCAACCGCTGGAATCGCAAACCGTCACCGTCGCACCGAAAAACACCTGGTCACACTCGCCGCGTTGTGCCGGATCAACCACTTCGGCCAGTTCCAGCCGCTTGCGCAAGAATCGCACACGACGGTCAATTTCGCGCAGACGCTTTTTTCCGTAGATATAGTCGCCATTTTCCGAGCGGTCACCGTTGGAGGCTGCCCAGGTGATGGTTTTGACCAAAGCCGGGCGCTCCACTTTCCACAGATGGTCGAGTTCTTCCTGCAACCTGCGGTGACCGCTCGGCGTAATGTAGTTCTTGACACCCACGGGCAACTCCAATGCCGGCAGGATATCCTCGTCATCGGCTGAATCTTGTTCGCGTGTGAATGCTTTGCTCATCTTTTATTCGGGACGACAGGAAATCATTAATGTTTGTTGGAGGGAAATCTGCGGAAAAGATTCACCCTTGAAATTTTCGGACAGGCAATAAGCCGTTATTTCGGATGGAATTCGAATGCCGGACATCCTGGTTATCAAGCCAAAACAAAATAACCAGCCGAAGCTGGTTATTTTGTTTTGTTTTGTATTACGCTAGTGAGTGGTAAACAGCTGCTTAAGCATCCATAAGGAAAACACAACTGCGGCCACTGCGGTGCCCACTGCAAAGATTGTCGTAATCATAGCCATTTTTTTCTCCCGTTAGCCCGATAAATCATTTTGTACTCATCAAACATTTTTCATCGTAGCACAATTTTTTGCGCAAGCAAGGACTTTACAATGCAATCATGCCGGATACTTTTCCCGGGATCCCGGTTACATATGAGTGTCACCAAGTCGGTCATGCTGCACCAAGAGGCAGATATCACGGCGTCACAGCTACACATTGACGTGCCATTGCCCGGCGTGGTTCCATGCCCGGTATATGCCGGTGCCCATGAAGCCACGGGGTATCCGAATTTGAAACTTCCGGGTCTGTCCTGACCGGAACAGGAAAAAGCGCATGACTGAATTCAGCATCATCGCAGTATTTTTTGTCGGCTTGCTCGGTGGCGTGCATTGCCTGGGCATGTGCGGCAGTATTGTCGGCATCCTCACCGGGCAACTGCCGAAAGACGGTGCACGTTGGCCGTTTCACCTTGCTTACAACAGCGGGCGCATCGCCAGCTATACCGTGGCAGGCATGTTGGTTGGCGCAATCGGTCAGGCCGGAATGCTGTTTCGCGATGCGGTGCCGGTGCAGCATCTGCTGTTTGCGCTGTCCAGCCTGATGCTGATCGCGCTGGGCTTGTACCTCGCCGGGTTATGGAGCATGGTGCGGCGCATCGAGCAGCTTGGCAGCGTGTTATGGCAACGCATACAACCTTTGACGCGCTTCGTGTTTCCGATCACGTCCCCGCTGCGAGCGCTGTTGCTCGGCATGTTGTGGGGCTGGTTGCCGTGCGGGCTGGTCTACAGTGTGCTGGTCACGGCATTGGCCAGCGGCCACCCCCAGAGCGGCGCGCTGATCATGCTGGCTTTCGGCCTGGGTACCCTGCCCAATTTGCTGGTCATCGGACTGTTCTGGGAGCGTTGCCGCCGTTGGGTGCAATCGCCCAGAGTCCGGTTATTGGCCGGCCTGATCGTGATGGCATTCGGCGTTTATGGACTGGTAAAGGTAGGCTATGTTTTTGCTGTGTATGGCTGGACTGGAAGCTGCCATGTTGATGCATGATTGCCGGCATCTCATCACCCCAGGTCGTGGCACGTCACAGATTAAATGCATTCACACCTTATGCGCCACTTCATTTTAATTTCGTTGCTCTTGCTGATGAGCGCGTGCGACAAGCCGGAGATGCCCTCGCCCTTTCATGCCAAAGACATTTCCTGGCAGCATGGGCAAGCTGATTTTCAGCTTGCCGATTTTAATGGCCAGCCGCGCAGCCTGTCTGAATTCAGGGGAAAAGTGGTGGTGCTTTTCTTTGGCTATACCCACTGCCCGGTGATATGTCCCACCACGCTGGCCGATTTGGCGCAGGTGATGCGTCTGCTGGGCAAGGATGCGAACCGGGTACAGGTCTTGTTCGTCACAGTGGATCCCGAACGAGACAGTCCCGAGGTGCTTGCGAAGTTCGTGCCGTCGTTCGATCCGTCATTTCTGGGTTTGTACGGGGATGCGCAGGCCACCACCCAGGCGGCCAAGGCTTTTGGCGTGACCTATACCAGGCAGTATGACAAGCACGGCGGCTATACGGTGGATCACTCCGACGGAACCTATTTGCTGGGCATAGGCGGCAAACCCTTGCTGCTATCCCCTTACGGGCAACGCGTTGACCTGCTGGTGCAGGACATCAGATTGCTGCTGGCGATCGGCCGGTAACAATTCTTTACATAAAGTAACCCGGCTTTACCCTGTCGTTGCCTGACCTTTCCCCGTTCCTTCTCCCTGCTCAAACTTGATTTATCCGGCAAAGTTTTGCCATTACACCGTTAGTTTTAACTTTTCGATTTTCCCGCTTGACTAAAGAATACCAGCGCCTATAACATACATAGTAAATACATTAATTAATTTTTGTCATCATTGCAGAAATAAATTTTGACCATTTCAGAAATGTGGGGATATACTGCCGCCGCGTTACATTTTGATACACAACAAAACATTTGGTGACATCCGGATACATCCCGACTTTGTCGTTTTCGGTGTATGCAAATTAATCACAGCGGCAATTGTTTGGAATAATTGTTCGGTTTAAAAGCTGGAATAAACGGGCGTGTCATTTACTTCTTCAGTTTAAGACACCGATTATTACTTTAGCTCAATAGGGAGAAATACTGTGGAAGCAACTCAATCGATACCAGTCAAGTACGATATGGACGTGGTCAGGTGGTTTACCATCGCGGCCGTCATATATCTGGTCGTGGGCACGTTGCTCGGTGTGTATATCGCATCGGAATTGGCGTGGCCGGTTATGAATTTTGATATCCCTTACATCACCTTTGGGCGACTGCGTCCGCTGCATACCAACTCGGTGATATTCGCGTTTGGCGGTTGCACCCTGATGGCGACCGGATATTACATCGTGCAGCGCACCGGTGCAGTCAAGCTGTGGAGCAACGGCCTGGCGTGGTTCACCTTCTGGGGCTGGAACCTGATCATCGTGCTGGCCGTGATTTCATTGCCGCTGGGATTTACCCAAGGCAAGGAATACGCGGAACTGGAATGGCCGATCGATATCATGATTGCCGTGGTCTGGTTGGCATTCGGTTTGAATTACATCATGACGGTCGCGATACGCAAGAGTTCGCACATATATGTGTCGAACTGGTTCTTCATGAGCATGATCGTCATGATCACTTATCTCCATGTGGTGAACAGTCTGGCGATCCCGGTCAGCCTGACCAAATCCTATTCCATCTTTTCCGGCGTGCAGGATGCAATGATTCAATGGTGGTGGGGCCACAATGCAGTCGGGTTCTATCTGACCGCCGGCTTTTTGGGGATCATGTACTACTTCGTGCCCAAGCAAGCCAATCGCCCGGTCTATTCTTACCGCCTGTCCGTGTTGCACTTCTGGACCCTGACCTTCGGTTATGTATGGCTGGGCGCGCACCATCTGCAATACACCGCATTGCCTGACTGGGCCGGTTCTTTGGGCGCGGGGATCTCCCTGGCGATGATCATCCCGTCCTGGGGCGGGGCGATGAACGGAATGATGACCTTGTCCGGTGCATGGGATCGTCTGCGCACCGACTACATCCTGCGCTTCCTGGTGGTGTCTCTGGCGTTCTATGCGATGTCCACCTTCGAGGGACCGGTAATGTCCATCAAGACAGTGAATGCGTTGTCACACTACACCGACTGGACCATCGGTCACGTGCATTCCGGTGCGCTGGGCTGGGTGGCAATGGTTTCCGTGGGTGCGATCTACCATATGATCAAGAAGCTGTGGCATACCGAAATGTATTCCGACCGCCTGGTCAATGTGCACTTCTGGATGGCGACGATTGGCACCGTGATTTACGTCGTGGCGATGTGGGTGTCCGGCATCATGCAGGGTCTGATGTGGCGTGATTATGACGAGTATGGCGCGCTGACCTATACCTTCGTGGAGTCCGTATCCGCCATGCATCCCTACTACGCGATGCGTACCGTCGGCGGCATTATCTTCAATCTGGGTGCGTGGGTCATGTTGTACAACGTGGTGATGACTGTGCGCCAGGCAAGTGGCGCGCGCAGTACCAAAGCCGTTCCTGCCAAAGCATAAGGAGTGTGACATGTCTGATCACGGCAAAATATATTCAACAAAATTTCAGGACACGCTGGAACGCAGCACCGTCAAGCTGGCTGTCATGATTGCACTTGCGGTGGCTGTCGGGGGCATAGTGGAAATCGTGCCACTGTTTTACCTGGACACGACCATGACCCATCTGTCGCCCAACGTAAAAGCGTCGCAGAAGAATGCGGGAGACACCTCCCCCATCGTCTGGAACCGCCAGCCGGGTCAATCCCTGGATGACTGGAAACCGGGCGACGGTGTACGACCATACAAGCCGCTGGAACTGGCCGGGAGAGAAGTTTTCATCCGCGAAGGTTGCTACCTGTGTCACTCGCAGATGATCCGTCCTTTCCGCGATGAAAAGGATCGTTACGGTCATTACTCGGTGTCTTCCGAGTCCATGTATGACCACCCTTTCCAATGGGGATCCAAGCGTACCGGTCCGGACCTGGCCCGTGTCGGGGGCAAGTATTCGGATGAGTGGCATCGCCGCCATCTGAGCTATCCCCGCGATGTCGTGCCCGAATCCGTCATGCCCAACTTCTTCTGGCTGGCTAACAACAAGGTGGATCCTGCCAACGTGGCCAAAACCATGAAGGTGATGCGCATGATGCCCTTCTATCCCGCTCCCTATACCGATGCAGACATCGCCAGCGCAACAACTGCAGTGGAAGGCAAGACCGAGATGGATGCAGTCATCGCCTACCTGCAGGGCCTGGGCAATCAGATCAAATTCAACGAAGGCGTGGATTACCGTGATTAAGCTGATGGGATACCTGGGCATGGACGTCGGGTCCATGACAATGAATGACTGGCTGGGCGTATATTTTGCCTCAATTGTGTTCATCGCCATGGTCTACGTTTATTTCATGGTGTTCCGGCCTGCAAACAAAGACAAATTCGAGTCAATGCGCAGTATGGCGCTGGATGACGAAGAACATTTTCATGTGGGAGAAAAATAATGAGTGAAGATCAAAACCCTTCTGGTGATGGAAAAGGGCAAACACGCAAACAACATATTCAAAGCGCCGAGAGTGCCAGCCGAAACCCCTATCAAAACCCCGATGGTGGTATAACTACCACTGGGCACTTGTGGGACGACGATCTGGCCGACTTTACCAATCAACCGCCCAGGTGGTGGATGCTGGCCCTGACAGCCAGTGCAATCTGGATCGTAGTGTATTGGCTGTACTATCCATCCGTTCCCATTCCAACTTCCAACACCTTCTTCAAAGGTATGGGGGGATGGACGGCAATCAAGGAAGAAGAAGCCGACAAGAGCGAAGTGGACACAGTGCGCGGCAAGTATGAAGCCAAGATCAAAGATCTGGCGCCGGCGGCTATCCTTGCCGACAGCGATCTGACCGAGTATGTGAAACGCTCCGGCAAGGTGCTGTTCGGCGACAACTGCGCACCTTGTCATGGCACGAACGGTGTCGGCACCAGGGACAAGGAAGGTCTGTTTGCACCGGTTCTGGACGACGACGATTGGCTGTATGGCGGCAAGATCGACGACATCTACACCACGATTTCCGGCGGGCGGCAAGGCATGATGATCGCGCACAAGGACACTTTGTCCGCGCAGCAAATCGACGATGTGGCCAAATATGTCAAGGCGATGAGCAATGAAGGAAAGGGTACAGCGGACGCTGATCCTGTGGTTGCGGCCGGCAAGAAGGTATTCATGGAAAGCGACTGTACCGGCTGTCATGGCGCCGATGCCAAGGGGATGCAGGCGATGGGCTCGGCCAACCTGACCGACAAGGTCTGGCGTTTTGACGGATCATTGAAGGGGATTGAACGCACCATTACTTATGGCGTGAATTCCGGCGATCCCAAGGCGCGTATAGCGGTCATGCCCAGTTTCACGGCGGCAGGAAAATTGAGCGATGCAGATATCAAGAAGTTGGCCGTCTATGTTTACAAGTTTGGCGGCGGTCAACCCGATGAACCCGCAGCGGCGCCTGCCGCTGCTCCGGCAGTGTCGGCAAAGTAATCTCCGTATGCATGCACAGGGCATCATGCCCTGTGCGGTGATCTTGGATCTTAACTGGGGAGAATGCAGATGAATCACGATGCGGTGTTCTGGGGTGTCATCATCGGTGTTGCAGGCAGTGCTGCGGTAGTGGCTTGGTTGTTTTATGTGTTATACAGGAATGCAACCAGGAACAAAGACAGTCAATAATAGAATCTTATCGCTGTACGCAAGGAGGAGTGTAATATCTCCTCCTTTTTTCACTTCGCTATATCAGCAAGTTCTGAACAAGTTGATTTGCGTGAGGTCTATACAATTCTTTCGTTAGCCAGATTGGCTAAATTGTGTAGTCTGGATATTAGTCTCTTACCAGTTAAATGATGTCAAGAAATGACAAGAATGTAACCTCGCAGCGGATGTCATTGCGAGCGAAGCGCGGCAATCCAGTCATTAAAATGCCTTTAATGAAATCTGCTGGATTGTCACGTCGCTGCGCTCCTCGCAATAACCACCTTTTTGGTTCCGGCTCGTCCGGCTTAGGAATTAATGCATGAAAAAAGAGCACCAACAGAACGATACCGGCAGCGTCACCGATATCTATCAGGAGTTTGAGACCTGGAACGTCAATCTGGGTGACAAGACCATCCACGCCAAACGCATGCCGGGATTTTACCGCTCGGTGAAATACCTGACCGGCTCGCTCTGGCTGATCTTCTTTCTTGTCCCCTATGCACGCTGGAACGGCAAGCAGGCCATACTGTTCGACATCGGAAACCGCCAGTTTCACTTTTTCAATCTGACGGTACTGCCCCAGGATATCTGGATGCTGTCGTTGCTGCTGCTGGTGTTGGCGATGACCCTGTTCGCGGTGACTTCCGTCGCTTCGCGGGTATTCTGCGGCTACTTCTGTTTTCAGACGGTGTGGACGGATGTGTTTACCTGGATAGAGGAAAAGGTCGAAGGCAATCCTTCGCAGCGGCGCAAACTGGATAATGCCCCGTGGAATTTCAACAAGATCCGTTTGAAATTGATCAAGCACTCGTTCTGGCTGGTGATCGCGGCTTTGACCGGTATCAGTTTTTCAATCTGGTTCGTCGATGCCTTCGACTATTGGCACAACTTGCTGGCCCTCCAGTTGCCGATGGTGGGCTGGGTAACGCTAACCATGTTCATTGGCGGAACATACACTCTGGCCGGATTGTTGCGTGAACAGACCTGCTTCTGGCTGTGCCCTTATGCGCGCATCCAGGCGGTGATGTCAGATAGCCAGACCATCATGCCAACCTACGATGTCAAGCGCGGCGAGCCGCGCGGCAAACTACAGCGGGGTGCCCTAGCCGGCGCGCAGGGAAAAGGCGACTGCATCGACTGTTTTCAGTGCGTGCAAGTCTGTCCGACCGGAGTGGATATCCGCGAAGGCCAGCAGTTGGGTTGTATTACCTGCGGGCTTTGCCTGGATGCCTGCGACTCCGTCATGGACAAGATCGGCCGCCCGCGCGGATTGATCCGCTACGCCTCGCTGGATGAAATCGACGGCAAGCCGGTTAAAAAACTTTACCAGCACCCGCGTACCTGGGTTTACATCGGCATCATCATCATCGCGTTGAGCGGCATCGTATATGGCTTGACCCACATGGGTGCGATGACGCTCAGGGTAATCCCGGAACGCCAGCCATTATTTGTCACCATGAGTGATGGTTCTATCCAGAACAAATACGAATTGAAGGTGCTCAACAAGACCGACAGGGATCTTCATGTGAATGTGACGGCCGAGCACGGTGTGCCGGGGCAGATCATCATCGGTGCCGAGCAGCCGCTGCTGACCCATCATGGTCGCGGCACTTCGTTTACAATATTCGTCAGGGCACCCGGTCAGAACATTAACAAGGAAGTGACGCGGATCGAGTTCCACATACGTAGCACGGAAGATCCATCAATCGAGGCGGAATACGACTCAAAATTCAACGCCCCCAAGCCCTGAGCAGGATTCGACAAGGAATGAACAAATGATTTCACAAGAAAACAAGGATGGCTGGCGCAACCCCTGGTTCCTCGGCATGGTCGGTGTGGTCGTCACGGCTGTATTGGTGAATTTTGTGTTGATCGGGTACGCCTTGCACGGCCGCTCCACTCTGGTGGATTACCAGTACAACACCAGGGATCGCAAGTCCGATACGGAAACGATAGGCAACATACAGGCGCAAAAAGCCCTGGCCTGGAAATTCACCCTCAAGCTGCCGAAAACGGTCGTGCTTGGCACACCGGCCTCCTATGAAATCGATGTGGACGATCGCCTCGGTGCACCGGTCAGCGGCGAAATGGAAGTGGTGGCCTATCGCGCTTCCAACGCAAACAAGGATTTTTTGATCCCCTTCACTCAAGTATCGTCAGGTAAATATCAAGGCTATATCAGCTTCCCGCTCAAGGGCTACTGGGAATTGCACATGCGTGTGACACGGGGGAACGATGTGTTCGACGCGGAAAGCAGCAAGGTACTGGTTTCAGAAACAGGAGCCGCAAACTAAGTCATTAATGAATCGGCAGAGCACACACAGCACTTGCAACTGCTTTCATTGCGGCTTGCCGGTCGGCGCCGGGACCGGCTACCACGCCCTGCTGGAAGGCGTGGAACGCGACTTCTGTTGCCTGGGCTGCCAGTCGGTCTGCACGGCCATTTTCGAGGCAGGATTGCAAGGCTATTACCAGCGCACCCCGGAAGGCGTACTGCTCGCGCCCCCTCCGGAACCGCCCAGAGACATCGACATCTATGACCTCGACGAGGTGCAGCAGGAGTTCATCACCCGTTCCGGCGACCTGCGCGATATCCACCTGCTGGTGGAAGGCATCCACTGCCCCGCCTGTGTGTGGTTGATCGAACGCGCGCTGCAGCGCGAACCCGGGGTTCAGTTGGCCAATGTCAATCTGGCCGCCAGGCGCATACACCTGCGCTGGGACAGCAAGCTCAACAAACTGTCCAACCTGATCCGCGCACTCGCCAGGATAGGCTACTCGGCGGTTCCTTACGATCAGGAAAATGCGGAAGGCGTCATCAAGAAGTCCAACCGCAGCATGTTGTTTCGCCTGTTCTTCGCCGGCTTTGCGATGATGAACCTGATCTGGATCTCCATCGCGCTATACAGCGGTGCAGATAAAGGCGAGTTCCGCGAGTTCTTCTACTGGATGGGTTTCGTATTGGCCACCCCGACCCTGTTGTATTCGGGTTATCCGTTTTATCGCGGCGCGATCGGCGGGTTGCGCGCCGGTCGGCTCACCATGGACCTGCCGATCACCATCGGCCTCAGCGTGACCTATGCCTATTCGACCTATATCACGGTGACGGCGAACACGATCGGCGCGGTCTATTTTGATACCGTCACCAATCTGATTTTCGTGATCCTGATCGGGCGCTATCTGGAAGGCATGTTCCGCCACCAGGCCCTGTCAGCCACCAAGCGGCTGACGGAATTGCAGCCGCGCGTGGCAACCGTCATGCAGGATGGCAAGGAGCAGATTACGCCGACACGCGCAATCAGACCCGGCGACCATGTGCTGATCAAGCCCGGTTACAAAGTGCCGGTAGACGGTATCGTGCTTGAAGGCCGAAGTGCAGTTGATGAATCCATGCTGAGCGGCGAATCCGCCCCGGTGAACAAATCCGCCGGAGCCAAGGTCACTTCCGGAACCGTGAATACCAATGGCGCATTGCTGGTTGAGGTGAGTACGACTTTGCAGGACACCACTCTGGCAAAGATCATCCGGCTGGTCGAAGAGGCGCAGGCTTCCAAAGCGCCGATACAACGATTGGCCGACACCATCGTGCCCTGGTTTGTACTGGTGACGCTGATTTGTGCGACGCTGACCTTTTTGATCTGGTACGGCAAAAGTTTCGAGCTCGCGTTGATGGCGGCGACTTCGGTGCTGATCATCACCTGCCCTTGCGCGCTGGGGATGGCAACGCCGATGTCGGTTGCCGTGGCCTCGGGCCTGGGAGCCAGGCACGGCATTTTGATCAGGAACGGCCTGGTGCTGGAAACCCTGTCCAGGGTCACCCATTTCGTGTTCGACAAGACCGGCACGCTGACAGAAGGCAAGATGAGCGTGGCTGTTATGCGTTCCGCCCCCGGTGTGGAAATATCGGACATATTGCGCAGCTCCGCCGCAGTGGAACGTTACAGCGAACATGGTGCTGCCAGGGCCATCATCGCCGAGGCGGACATGCGACAGTTGAATTTTCGCAATGTAGCTGTGCAGGGGTTTCATGCCACCCCCGGGCTGGGCGTGCAGGCAGAGATAGACGGAAAGACTGTATTGCTGGGCAGCCTCGAGTGGCTGGCCCGCAACGGCATCAATCCGGATGCAGGATTGCAGGCGCACGCGCTCGAACTGGAAGCACAGGCGATGAGCTGCGTGCACTGCGCGTTGGGCACTGTGCATGTTGCGGTGTTCGCACTGGCGGACAAGTTGCGCGGCGATGCACAGCAATTGGTGAATGAGTTGCGCGCGGCGGGCATAGGCATGACCCTGCTAAGCGGGGACCGCAAGGCGGTGGCCGAGTCCATCGCACGGCAGTTGGGCGGCATGGATGTGATCGCCGAAGTGTTGCCGCAGGACAAGGACAAAGAGATTCAGCGCCTGCAACAGTCCGGCGCGGTGGTGGCCATGGTGGGTGACGGCGTCAACGACGCGCCGGCATTGATACGTGCCGATGTGGGCATCGCGCTCGGCTCGGGGACCGATGTGTCGGTGGAAAGTGCAGATATCGTGCTGATGCACAACGGGCTGGACAAAGTGCGTTTGGCTACCCTGCTGTCGCGCCGCACCCTGCGTACCATTAAGCAAAACATCGGGCTTTCATTCATATATAACGTTATCATGGTGCCGCTGGCGATGATGGCCAGGGTGGATCCGCTGGTGGCGGCGATCACCATGCCCATCAGTTCATTGGTGGTGATCGGCAATGCAGCACGCATCCGCAACCTGTTCAACCATGAAAAACCATAGGAGATGACATGAGCGTAATTTACAGCCTGATCCCCGGCATGATGTTCCTGGGTCTGGTGTTTTTCGTCATCATGATCTGGGCAGTCAAACACGGGCAGTACGAAGACATGGAAGGCAATGCCAACCGCATCCTGCAGGATGACGATGAAGACATGATGCCATGAAGAACCACCTGTCGGAAAATTCCCGTTCCGAAGGTTTTCAGGATGGCGAAATCAATCTCTCTATTTGACTATCTCGCCGCTTGCCAATAGCGGGTCGACCAGCTTGTCAAAATCCCTGGGCGGTACATACTGCAACAATGGTTTCTCCTCGCCTCCCAGCGCAATATCCAGTCCGTTCTGCGGATATAACCAGTGGACTACCCCGCTTTTCTTTTCCCTGATGCGCATCTCGGGTTGCCCAAAACGTTTGCTGAATACCGCGTCTTCCAGACGGACCAAAGGCATATAGGTCAGGCTGCTGATCGGCATCATGAACAATTTGGCAGCGTCCTCGGGTATCAGAGTGATTTCCTTGCCGCTTTCTGTAGCATTCATGCGCAAGCCTCGATCGAACATGGCTTGCAATTCCGAATCCGGAGCCTTGATGCTCAGTACTATTCTGGCTTTAAGCCCCGCCAGATTGACCTGTTCAAAGAATATCTCCGCGACCAATTGGCCGCTGTGCGATTTGAACAGGATAGGCTTGGCCTCCTCCTTGAAATGCTGTTCGGCCTCGTCGGTGGTGGTTTGTCCCAACGTGACACCAAATACCTCGATGGTATCCGCAGTCGGATGTCCGATATGCCAGGGCAAGTCGGATTTTTCGACGGGTTTGTCTCCCTGGAAAAAAGCCACGCCCATGACGAGCAAGGCGGCAATCGCGATTCCCCAGTAGATCTTTCGTGCCATTTTTTTGTACCGGTTCAATTGACGGGATGAAGCCCATTCTAATTCAAATCGCCTGTGCGAACATTGCGCCTACAAACTGACCGGCGCGGCCAGACGTTGCGCTGGTATCATTGAACCAATCAAGTGACGGCGTTTCAGCAAACGGCGTGCCATACGAAAAACCGGTACTGGAATCGGGAAAAACAGCGTATCGAAAGAAATCATGATGAACTTGAATAATCTACTGACCGGATGCAATGCATGAAATTATCTGAACTGAATATATTCATGGCCTGGTTCCTGATCCCGCAAACGCTGGCGATGGGCTGGGTAGCTGCTGTCGGGCGTGTGCTGCTGGAACTGTTCGGCACCATCACCCAGGAGCAAGGAATACCCGGGCGCATCGTGGGCGCTTTGCTGTTGCTGGGCGTGATCCTGGTGATACGCAGACTGCACGGCGGCCCTCTTCCCATCGTGGGAAATCCGGAAGGCAAAGGTTACCGTTTCGGGCATCGCCTGATTTTCACGGGAAATATACTGGCGGCAAGCCTGTTTGTTTTTCAGCTTGTCTGGCATTGGATACCCAGCCCTGCGGCAGTGATGGTACTGGCGCAGTTCACTTCAGCATTTGGCTACTGGGTGATGGCGCTGTGGATGGTAGGGTTTTCGTTCGTTTACCAATCGACGCTGCCAGGCCAATCGCGCCCCTGATGCTGCAGAGCAGATATTAGAAGTTACTCGAACCGGAATATGAGTAAACAGATTTCAAGTCGAAACCAAAATAAATTAATCAGGAAGCCACTCTAATACTGTATTTATAATTGGGAAAGTGTAAATGAACTACCCCGCGCCAAGAGCGCGGGGTATCAAAAAACTGGGACAGTTTGTAGGGTGGATAAGCACAGCGCATCCACCAGGCGAAAGGTGGATGCGCTGCGCTTATCCACCCTACTCTGCTCCCTGATTCTCGGACAGGAGCTGCCCCCCGCAGCAAGACTGCGGGAAATTACAAGTAAATCGAAAACTGCTGGTAGTATATTAGCATTTCATTATATAATCGTTGCATTGATGGTCAAATCACGAATCGCTAGACGGATTGGAGATGTTTATATGGATTTATTGAGTAAGGCGCGCTTAGGCAGTCTGGCAGGCGGGATACTCTTGTGGTGTACGGCAGGCCTTGCATTTGGTGCAGACCTGCAACAATGTGTAAACATTGCACTCAAGCAGAACCCCGATATTCTGGCCAGCCAGTCACAATTGGCGCAGGCGGAATCGGCATTGAGCCAGGCTCAGGGCCAGCGCTTGCCCAAACTCACCGCTTCGGTGACCGGCACACGCACCAATGATGCGCTGAATGCCTTTGGTCTCAAACTTTCGCAGCGTAATGCCACCTTCAATGACTTCGGTATAAGTCAGTATCAGGGAATTGGAAACGTTGCACCCACAGCGCTCAATTACCCGGACCCTGTGACCAATTACAACACACGCCTGGAGTTGCAGATTCCGCTCTATAACGGCGGGATGATCTCAGGGTATGTCGATCAGGCTCATGCGTATATAAAAGCCGCCCAGG
>DIYV01000097.1 GCA_002429165.1 Gallionella sp. UBA6045
TACATGCGCAAGACGTTGTCTGAGCGACTCAAGGCCGATTTCATTGCAGTCTATGCCGCCAACCAGACACCCGGCAAATACAGCCCCGATGCAAGATCAGCCGGCAAGCGCGGCCTGAAGAATCTGTGCCTGTCATATCTTTCAGGCTGGCAAGATGAATCCACGCTGCAACTGGCTCACGCGCAGATAGCCTCCGCCGACAACATGACCGACCGCCTTGCCGCGCTGATGTGCTTGGTCAACACCGGCAGCAAGACGGCACAACAGCCATTGCATGACTTCTATCAGGATTTCAAGAACGAGGCGCTGGTGGTGGACAAATGGTTCAGCCTGCAGGCGGTGGCGATGCATACCGATGTCAACGCGGTGCGCAAGCTGATGACCCATCCCGCGTTCACGCTGAAAAATCCCAACCGCGCACGCAGCCTGATCTTCAGTTTCTGCAACGGCAATCCGTCACAGTTCCATGCAGCGGGTGGCAGCGGCTATGGGTTCTGGGCGGAACAGGTGATCGCGCTGAACAAGCTCAATCCGCAGGTGGCCGCACGTTTGGTACGCACGCTGGATCACTGGAAAAAGTACCAGCCCGCGCTGAAAGAACAGATGCAGGCTGCGTTGCAGAAAGTAGCAGCGGCCAAAGGCTTGTCCAAGGATGTGCAGGAGGTGGTGGGCCGGACGTTGGGGTGAGGGTGGTAAAAAGGACACAGCCTCGCCAGCCAACTCGCTAGACAGCCAATGGGGTCAGAAATTAAAGGGGGGCAGCATCGCATTACGTTTAAAAAAATATGATGCTGACCCCTTTAAATCGGTTGACATATAACGCATGGCGTAATACCCTGAGCGTCATGATCAAGTCGTTTTCCTGCAAGGATACCCAGGCGCTGTTTGAAGGGAACAATCCGCGACGCTTCCGGGCGATTCAGGCAGTGGTCGAACGCAAACTGACGCAACTGGATGCCGCAGCCACGCTGGATTTTCTTCGTGCGCCACCGGGTAATCGCCTGGAGGCCTTGCGGGGTGATCGCAAGGGGCAATGGAGCATCCGGGTGAACGACCAATGGCGTATTTGTTTCAAGTTCATGAATGGCGACGTATTCGATGTCGAGATCGTCGATTACCATTAAAAGGAGAGCAACATGGTAAAAAATAAAATGCGCCCGATACATCCGGGAGAAATTTTACGCGAGGAATACATCGTGCCTATGGGCATGAGCGTCCATGCGCTGTCGCAGGCATTGCGCGTGCCCGCCACGCGGCTGCACGAGATCGTCAAGGAGCGCCGCTCGATCACACCCGATACCGCACTGCGGCTGGCACGCTACTTCGGCACGGATGCGCAGTCCTGGCTGAATCTGCAACTGAGCTACGATTTGAAGATTGCCGAAGCGGAATTGAAAGATCGCATCGAGCGTGAAGTCGAGGAGATGGCGGCGTAGCATGGCGTTCCGCAAATATCAGTGGGCTGAAACAATTCACTCTGACCCCTAGGGTTTGTCTAACTGCTGCAGTTAGCTTCAAGCTGAGCGCCAAAGAAGCGAAGGAAATCATTGAACGTCAAATCGATCTCATCGAAAAAAATTGGGAAAATGTTTGCGATGAAGCAAGGCTGTCTAAATTGGAACGCCAGATGTTCTGGGGGCGCCAGTTCATGTGAGTCCTTTCGCATCTGAATAACTGGTCAATTACAGGGTTAAGTGCAGCATTCCTATCGGAGTCCCTAACCCGGCATTCCATCTGCATGGATTAATGGGGCGGTTTCGCATTGCATTTTTGCATTTAGCTTTTTCAGTTCTTCCATCGCCTCTTCTGCCATTTCCCGCACTTCTTCGTGAGCCTCGTTGCGGCAGATTGAAGCCACGAACAAAATCCATATCAGCATTCCCGTAGAATATTGATATGGATCGCTACGCTTCCTCCACCTCACAACTCATCCGCCTGGTCATACATCTGGTTTGGCCGGTGCTGGTCGCGCAGACAAGTGGTGGATGCGCTGCGCTGAGCGGAAGGGTGGCGGCAAAGCCGCCGGGTACCCCCAGCCTCCCCCTCGCGGGGATATCCACCCTACCTGCTGCACCACCATCCATTTCCAGGCGCGCCCGTCGAAACATTATCCTCAACAGCACATAGTGCCGCGAAATAAATGCCCCGACGGCGGTCCGCCACTTTTGATATTACGGCCAGTGGGAGCTAGCCGATGCTTATCTATTTATCGGACTTACCTGTAAAAATTATCATCAACGCCAATATGAAAAATGGTGTAAAGACAAACAATGCGCCAATCCATGTAATCAATATGATAGAACCTCCAAATGATTTATGTGGCCTGCGTACAGCAGCTCTTTAATTTAAATCACAGCCAGATAAATATATCACATTGTGATATATTGTCCAGCTTATGAATATCGGCCGAATGGCATTGGATGTAATAAGATCGCGTAACCTGCAATTACACAGGGACCAATTACACAGGGAATGAAATAGGGTCGGCGTCCAATTGATTTCGGCCCGGGCAGGCAGGGCGCAAGAAAACGGCTGGCGAACTAAACGGTGAGCAGGAAAGTATACGGTTTGAGGAGAGAGCGAAATGAGCATGGGCAGAATAATAACGAACGAAGCATGGTTGGTGAAAAGAATGGGGCTCTGTCGCCATTTCATCGCGTATCGTCATTGGTGAACATATCGCCGCAGATAAAATTCTTGAGCTTGCGCCCCAAGCGAGAAAACAAATACTCTATCTGTCCGGACCAGAGCCAATGGTTGAGAGTATTGGCTCAAAGTTGCATGAACGCGGCATCACAGTCAAACAGGATAGATTCCCGGGCTATGACGACAAGAACTATTAAACGCACACATGAGAATTGTCATCAAAAGAATTTATGAGGAGCCGGTGCCAAGTGACGGCGCGAGAATTCTGGTTGATCGCTTGTGGCCGCGCGGGGTGTCAAAGGAAAGAGCGAAGCTTGATCTGTGGCTCAAAGACATAGCCCCGAGCACCGGGTTGCGTGAGTGGTTCGGCCACGACCCAAAGAAATGGATTGGATTTCAAAAGAAATACAAAATCGAGCTTGCCAACAACGAGGAAGCTGTTGCCGCGCTCAAGAAAATCGTAAGGCAGAACAAAACGGTAACTCTGCTGTATGCCGCCAAAGATGAGGAACACAACGAGGCTGTCGTTATCAATAATTTACTTTCCGGAAAATAAATACGATGCAACGAAAATCGATCAAAGACATTGAACCCAATGCTTACAAAGCCATGCTTGGGATGGAGCAATACATCAAGAACTCTCAGCTTCCGGCGCTGCTTCGGGAAATGATAAAAATAAGGGCTTCGCAAATTAATCGCTGCGCTTATTGTATAGACATGCATACGCAGGAAGCGCTGAAGATCGGTGAAACCTCACGGAGAATGTTTGCGTTGTCCGCATGGCAAGAATCACCGTTATTTACTGCTGAAGAAAGAGCAGTGCTGCAGTTGACCGAAGAGATAACCCTTATTTCGGAAGACGGTGTCAGCGATGAAACCTACGATAAAGTTTTAAAACTTTATGGTGAAAATGCCCTGGCGCAAATTATCATGCAAGTGATCATTATTAATTCCTGGAACAGGATAGCAGTTTCCGGCAAACAGATTTTTGAACCAATCAAATAATCCGGAAATATTTCAAGCACGAACCCAAAAGGCCAAGGTTTATACAATTCAGAAGCAGAAAAACGATTCGCACTTTCCCCCTGCAATCCCATCAATCCAGGAGAATAAAATGACCGCAAACCCGAATAGCCGTCCTCCTTTACCGCCCTTCACACGGGAAACGGCGGCCCAGAAAGTGCGCATGGCCGAGGACGCATGGAATACACGCGAACCCGAACGGGTCTCACTCGCCTACACCATAGACAGCACTTGGCGAAACCGTACCGAGTTCCTGTCGGGGCGTGAAGCGATCGTGCAGTTCCTCCGGCGGAAATGGGCGAAGGAGCTCGACTACCGCCTCATCAAAGAGCTGTGGGCTTTTGATGAGGCACGTATAGCGGTGCGATTCGCGTATGAGTGGCACGACGATTCGGGCAACTGGTTTCGTGCCTATGGCAACGAGAATTGGGAATTTGACGAGCATGGCCTGATGCCCCGCCGTCTCGCCAGCATCAACGACCTGCCGATCAAGGAAGCGGACCGTAAGTACCATTGGCCGCTGGGCCGACGTCCGGATAATCACCCAGGCCTGTCGGATCTCGGTCTGTAGCATGACTTGACGTTCTACACTACGAGAGGCCGGGGACGGAGCCCGATTACTCCAGAAAATCTCAACCGCGCAAACTAAAAAAGGTACCGGAGTCGAATTATTTTATGAGAATTGATAACTCAGATGAAAAGAAATCGACTCCGGTACCTTTTTCTTTGCACAGCCGCAACAGATGCGCCAGTTGCCGTGCATCGGCCTCGTCACCACTGTGCTTGAGGCCGTCGTATTCCTTGATGGCACCGGTGTTGGCCAGCTTCACCACAAACCCCGCCTCCTGCAGCCCATCAACCAGCCAGTACCAGTTGTAGGTTGACTCGACCACAACCGCAGCCAACTCATCACGCCATGGTTGTAGAAATCCGACGATCTTCGCAAGGTCGTTCGGTAGTCGCTTCTCGGCAATCACGCGATCCTCTTCATCCGTCACTGTCACCACGCTGTTGTTCGAATGCAAATCAATTCCGCTATACTTCATGATGTCGGCCTCCTGTGGTTATCGCAAGTTCGCAAACTCACTTTAACCCCATCGCCACCGGCGGTGGGAGGTAGGCTAGATGATTTTCAGCATCGCATTATATTTTCGCCTTTTGCTTTCCCAGTTCTCCCATCGCCTCTTCTGTCAACTCCCAAATTCACAGGGACGGAGCCCAATTAATGTTGTGAAAATAACTGGGCTCCGTCCCTGTGGTCTCCCCTCAAAACCCCGTTG
>DIYV01000158.1 GCA_002429165.1 Gallionella sp. UBA6045
AGCCGTGCCTCGAGATGGCTTTCCATCTTGGGCAGATAAAAATAGGGAGCACTGCCGCGGGCCAGCAAGGCCTTCGCATTGTGGAAGAGGTACAGGCCGAAGTCGAACAGGCTGGCAGATACCGGCTTGCCGTCCACCGTCATGTGCTTTTCCACCATGTGCAAACCGCGCGGGCGGACGAACAGCACCGAGGTTTTTTCATTCAACCGGTAGGTCTTGCCGTCTGGATTGACATGAGTGATGGTGCGGGACACCGCATCGCGCAAATTAATCTGGCCTTCGATCACATTGTGCCAAGTGGGCGTCATGGAATCTTCCAGGTCGGCCATATACACACTGGCACCGGCATTGAGTCCGTTGATCAGCATCTTGCGCTCCGCCGGGCCGGTGATTTCCACGCGCCTGTCCAGCAGTTCTGCCGGCACCGGCGCGATGCGCCAGTCGCCGTTGCGCACCGCGGCCGTCCCGGCCGGAAAATCGAACAGCCTGCCGGTCTCAAGTTCGGTCTGACGTTTGACTCGTTTGTTCAGTAGGGACAGGCGTTCGGACTCGAACTTGCGCGCCAGTCCCGCGATGAAACCCAGCGCCTCCGGGGTCAGGATGGCGGATTGCTCCGGCGTAACTGCAACGCTGATGTTGATGCCTGCGGGATATATCATGATCGTCTCCTCGTAAAAAATCGCATCATCCTGCAAAAACATTTCACCCTATATTAATCTTGTTTCTATTGCGAATTGGAATAAAGCAAAAATCAAACATCATGCGACACGGTTCTGCGGTGTTCCTGCTGCCCAGGCTTCGATGTTGGCGATGAGCTGGTCTGCCAGTATTTGCATCGCCTCCCTCCCCGACCAGGCGATGTGCGGGGTCAGGATGAAGTTGGGCATATCCATATCCAGCAGCGGATGTCCTGCCGTTGGCGGTTCCTTCTCCAGCACATCAAACCCGGCGCCGCCGATACGCCCGCTTTGCAGTGCCTCCAGCAGTGCCGCTTCGTCCACCAGACCGCCGCGGGCGGTGTTGATCAGCAGCGCACCGGGTTTCATGCGGTTGAATTCCGCCGTACCGATCAGATGGCGGGTCTGCTCGTTGAGCGGCAGGTGCAAACTGATCACATCACTGTTTTGCAGCACCGTGTCGAACGCGGTGTAGCCCGCTCTGATCTCGCCGACTCCCTTGTGCTCGGCGACCAGCACTTTCATGCCGAACGCCAGCGCAATTTGTTCCACCGCCTTGCCGATCGCACCATGGCCGATGAGACCCAGCGTACTGCCGTGCAGATCGCGCACCGGTTCGGTGAACAGGCAGAACTGTTCGGATTTTTGCCATGCGCCGCTGAGCACCTCGGCGCGGAACGCCAGCAGGTTGCGGCGCAACGCCAGCATCAGCATGAACACATGCTCGGGCACGGTGTGCACCGAATAGTTGCGGATATTGGAAACCAGGATGCCGCGCTCTCTGCAGCAATCGATATCGACATTGTTTACGCCGGTGGCGGCGACGGCGACCATCTTCAGCTTGGGCAATTGCTCCAGGACTTCCCGGCTCAGCAACACCTTGTTGGTGATCGCGATGGTGGCATCCCTGAGCCGTTCCACGGTCTGCCCGGCCGCTGTGGCCGGATATGCTTCCCAATGGTGCGCAAACGCCGGGCGGCGTACTTCGGCGATGATGCTGGCGGCATCGAGAAAAACAATTTTTTGCATTCTATTTAACCAGAATAATTCATTAACATTTCATGTTCGATCATCACACCGTAGGAGCCAGACTTGTCTGGCGATATGATTAACAAAAAACTATCGCGCAATTAATTGCGCTCCTACAAATTCTCTGAACAAACTATCTATCGCGCAATACCCACAGGGTACAAGAACCTCTTCGAGGTAAATTGCGCTCCTGCGAGGTGTTTTTGCGCTAATAAGTTTTTAGGTTTTACCCATCCCTGACATGCGTTCCAGCACCTTGACCACCGCCGCGGAATCCAGATCGGTGTCGCCGGTGCCCATCAGCGCGTTGAGATGCTGCGTGACCAATGCGGCAGCGGGCAGCGCCACGCCCAACTGGTGCGCGGTTTCCATCACGATGCGCATGTCCTTCTGGTGCAGTCCGACTTTGAAGCCGGGTTTGAAATCGTTATCCAGCATGCGCTTGCCATGCACTTCCATGACCTTGCTGCCGGCGAATCCACCCATCAAAGCGTCGCGCACCTTGGCCGCATCGGCACCGTTCTTGCGGGCGAAGGTCAGCGCTTCGGCCACCGCTTCTATCGTCACCGCCACCACGATCTGGTTGCACGCCTTGGCAACCTGGCCTGCGCCGTTGTCACCGACATGGACGATGTTTTTTCCCATACATTCGAACAGCGGTTTGACCTGCTCGAATATCTTGGCTTTTCCGCCCACCATGATGGACAGCGTGCCGCTAATCGCGCCGCCCTCCCCGCCGGAAACGGGCGCATCCAGCATCTCCACACCCTGCTTCGCCAGCCGCTCGGCAAATACCTTGGTCGCGGTCGGCGAGATGGTGCTCATGTCGACGATCACGCTGCCTTTGCGCGCTCCTTTAGCGATGCCGTTCTCGCCGAAGATCACGCTTTCGACATCAGGCGTGTCGGACACGATGAGGAAGATCACGTCGGCATGTTGACCCACTTCCGCCGCCGATGCGCAGGCTGTAGCGCCCGCAGCGACCAGCGCCTTCATCGCTTCGGGACGGCGCGCATAAATCCACAGTTTGTGCCCGCCCTTCATCAAATTGTGCGCCATGGGACCGCCCATGATGCCGGGGCCGATAAATCCAACGTTGATAGTCATAAGAGTCTCCTGAGTGTTAGGGGTTAAACCATTAATGCATCAGCCACACTGTGACGGGCAAGGAAAACCAATACAGTACGGTGGTCCAACCGATCAGCAATGCTGCCGCTTCGGTATCCAGATGGAACCGGTCAGACAAGATCAGCGCGGACATCATGGTCGGCATTCCCGCTTCAATCACCGCCGCATGTTGCGGTTCCGTATTATGCACGTACAACAGCGATGCGACAGCCGCGACAGCCACCGGCATCAGCACGATTTTCACCGCGGTCACACCCAGAATCGCAACACGCGGTTTCAGATCGCGCCATGGAATAGACAAGCCGAGCACAAACATCATCACCGGTATGGTCGCCTGCCCTATCATGCGTGCCGCATGGATCAGCGGCTCGAACACAATGCCGCTCATATGCAGCAGAGCCCCGGCGATAAATGCCCAGATCGGCGCAATACCCAGCATCAGGCGCCAGATCGGCGGATGCAGACTGGCGGATTCGGGCGGTCCCAGCCGGGTGCATATCCATACACCCAGACTCCACACCAACGGCATCGTCATCAGCATGTCGTTGAACGCGGCGTAACGCGATGCATCGGGTCCATAGAGAAACGTCAGCACCGGCACGCCCACATAGAACGTATTGCCAAACATGCCGCTCACCATCAGCGCCGCACGCGTGCCATTGTGCATGCCGCGCCCCAATGGCGAACGGTACAGCAGCAGATACAACAATACGCCCGACAGCAACGAACCTATTCCCACCAGCAACGGCACCGACAGCAGCTCCGGTGTAATCGGCGTGGTGGCGGCAATGGCAAACAGAATCGCCGGGAAAAACAGATTCAGCACCAGCCTGTTAAGCTGGATGCGCAACGTCTTGCCCGACACTTCCTTGTAATAGACCGGCCACAACGCGCCCGCGCCAACCAGTATGGAAATCGGCAGCATGACTTCTATCATCAGCTGCAACAGTTGATGCAGATTCATGGTGCTTTTACCCCGGCATGGCCTGCCCGATTAACCCAGCGTCGGCATCACCAGTGAGGACACTTTTTTGTCCGTCACCTCGGGCCATCTTGTCGTGATCGCCTTGGTGCGGGTATAAAAATAGACGCCTTCCATGCCATGCATATGCAGGTCGCCGAACAGCGAGGATTTCCAGCCGCCGAACGAGAAGAACGCCATCGGCACCGGAATCGGCACGTTGATGCCGACCATGCCGACTTCGATCTCGTTCTGGAAGCGCCGCGCGGCCGCGCCCGAACCGGTAAAGATCGCGGTGCCGTTGGCGTAGGGATTGCTGTTGATCATCTTGATCGCCGCGTCGAGGCTGGCGACGCGCAGCACGATCAGCACGGGGCCGAATATCTCTTCCTTGTAAATCGTCATGTCAGTGGAAACTTTGTCGAACAACGTCGGCCCGACGAAGAATCCTTTTTCGTGACCCGCCACCTTGATGCCGCGCCCGTCCGTAACCAGCTTCGCACCTTGCTGAACGCCGCTGGCTATGTAACCGACGATCTTGTCGCGATGCGGGGCCGAGATCACCGGGCCCATATCGACGCCTTTCTTGTCGCCGGGACCGACCACCAGTTTCTCGGCTCTTTCCTTCAGCTTGGCAACCAGCGCATCGGCCACATCACCCACCGCGACCACCGTGGAGATCGCCATGCAGCGCTCGCCGGCGGAACC
>DIYV01000117.1:0-1023 GCA_002429165.1 Gallionella sp. UBA6045
TCGCCGAAGTTGAGCAGCTTGCGCAGCTTCATGCCTATCCAGGCCGGATCGATCACGCGCATGTCCAGGCTCAATACCTTGCACAGCCCGTCGAGCGCGCGCGGATAGACGCCCGACAGCCACATCGAGTAGGGACGGCGTTGCCCGTCCGGCAGCACCAGTTCCTTCAGTCCCAGCACGAAGTCATCGCCGGTACCGGCATTCGCGATGTCCACCGTCCAGCTCATCGTGCCGTCGGTGCCGGTCTTGGGTTCCTTCTTCGAGAACAGCGCGTCCATCATCGGCGTCGATTCGTCCGCGCTCGCTTCCAGTGCGCCCAATACTTCGATGCGATATTTCAGCAGATGCGCGAACGCGGAAACCAGGCTGGGCATGCGCTTGATCTCGCCGTCGGGCGGCATCGGCATGTCGAACGCATCGTCGCCGGCGGTCTTCATCAGCATTTCCAGTTTCATGCGCACCCACACCGGATCCTCCGTGCGCATGTCCATCGACAGGGATTTCGCCAGCGCGCCGAGGCCGCGCGGTTGCTCTGCGCCGTTCACCCAGACCTCGAACGGATGGTTGTGCCCGTTGGTAGTATGTGAAACGAAGATGACAAAGGTACCGAGCGGATGCTTCACCACCTGCGAGACCCAACCCTCGCTGCCATTCGGCAGTTTTGGACGACCCGGCCAGCGCAGCGAAGCGAGTGCGGGTTTCGGTGTTGCTTCCAGTTCGATACGCCTATCCTGGTCGAATATGAAATCCTGTGGTTGTTCTTCGATCTTCTCCGGCTTCGTTTCAGGCGTGACGGATAACACCGAGCCCAGCACATTGTTCGGGCGATAAGTCGCCAGGCCTTTCAGTCCGGCCTTCCACGCTTCGGTATAGAGATGCTTGAAATCTTCATAGGGATAGTCGGCGGGGACGTTGACTGTCTTGCTGATCGAGGTGTCGATGAACGGCGCGACGGCTGCCACCATCTTCATGTGATCGAGCGCGGAGATTTCCAGCGCGGTGACGAACGCGGGCGGCAGCTTG
>DIYV01000117.1:1301-28783 GCA_002429165.1 Gallionella sp. UBA6045
CGGCTCGATGCCGTTCGAGGCGTTGTCGGCGAACGCGAGCGAGATGGTTCCGGTCGGCGCGATCGACAACAGGTGGCTGTTGCGGATGCCATGCTCGCGGATCCTGTCCTTGATCGGGTCGGGCAGACGCGAGGCGAAGCGCGGTGCGGCCAGATACTGGTCGGCATCCAGCAGCGGGAATGCGCCGCGCTCGATGGCCAGATCGACGGAGGCGAGATACGACTCGTCGCGCATGATGCGCGTGATATCTCTGGCAAACGCGCGCGCCTCGTCGGTGTCGTAGCGCAGGCCCAGCATCGCCAGGGCGTCGCCCAGCCCGGTATAGCCCAGCCCGATGCGGCGCTTGTTCCGTGCTTCCTGCTGCTGTTCGGGCAACGGCCATGCGGTGACATCCAGCACGTTGTCCAGCATGCGCACCGCGGTGCGCACCAGTTGCTTGAACGGTTCGTGGTCGAAGATGGCATGCGCCGAGAACGGGTCTTTCACCATGCGCGTCAGGTCGATCGAGCCCAGACAGCAGCAGCCGTAGGGGGGGAGGGGTTGCTCAGCGCATGGGTTGGTGGCCTCGATCACCTCGCAATAGGACAGGTTGTTGTCCCGGTTCATCAGGTCGATGAACAGCACACCCGGTTCGGCGTGGTCGTAAGTGCTCTCCATGATCTGCTTCCACAGATCGGCGGCCTGCACCTTGCGATACACCCACTTGCCGTCGGCGCGTTGGACAGCGCCTTGTGCCTTGAGCGTTTCGGAGGGTTCTGCTTTGTGCACCAGTTCGAACGGCTGGTTGTTTTCCAATGCCTGCATCAAAGCATCGGTCACGCCGACCGAGATGTTGAAATTTTTCAGGTCGCCCTGGTCCTTGGCATGGATGAAGCGCTCGATGTCGGGATGGTCGCAGCGCAACACACCCATCTGCGCACCGCGCCGCGCGCCGGCAGATTCCACGGTCTCGCAGGAGCGGTCGAACACGCGCATGTAGGAGATCGGCCCGCTCGCACGGGAATTGGTGCCCTTGACCTGGGCGCCCTCGGGGCGGATGGACGAAAAATCGTAGCCGACACCGCCGCCGCGCCGCATGGTTTCGGCGGCCTGCTGCAGCGCATCATAGATACCGGGCTTGCCGTCATGGATTCCGGAGATTGAATCTCCCACCGGTTGCACGAAACAGTTGATCAGGGTGGCCTGGTTTTTCAATCCGGCTGCGGAGTTGATGCGGCCGGCAGGCACGAAACCGTCCTCCTGCGCGCGGAAGAAAACCTCCTCCCAATGGGCGCACTGTTCCGTATTTTCCGCCTTGGCCAGGCCGCGCGCCACACGGCGGCGCACATCCTGAACCGAGTGTTCGCCCGGCTCGGCGTATTTTTCCAGCAACACTTCAGTGCTGATCTCTTGGGTCATCGCCGCAGCTCCTTGGATGGCGATATTGTCCGCCTTTTTATTGGAGAGATCGCTGATTATTTGCCGGGCGGATACCGGTTTTTCGGAATCGCTGCTGGTGGATGACGAGTGGGGAACGCTTTTAATTTCAATCATGTTATTACTCTCCCATTAATGCGCGGGATGCTTATGTCCCGAAAAACAAAAAACCACTATAGGTAGTGGCAACTCGATATATTTGGACTAATTGTAGGGTGCAAGGGGGTTTTTGCAAGCAATAATTTAGGTCAATAATTTTTGGCTTGGATCAACAATAACTTAGCTGCATAAATAAACAGGAAGGCACGCAATTTGCTGTCTGAGCGGCAAATTGCGCAGTTCAACCAAACTGCCCCACCTAATGCATGGCTGGCATGGTCACATCAGCCTCCCTGGCAAGTTCGCTGCGAAACTTTTCGAGTTTGCCATGGAAGTCGTCTGCCTCGCCGTAGCCCAGAAAATGCGCATAACGCGCATGCGCGCCGAGGATCTTGCGGGCGTGCTTGATCGGGCAGAAATATTGCTCGGTGCGCGCAAGGATTTCTCCCGCGTAACCGATCATCCCTACGGCATACCCGCAGTACATGCAGTCCAGTTTTTCGATGATGTTGAGGTAGGCCAGGTATTGACGATCGATCAGGATGTAGTTGGCGCGCTTGACCCTGGTGATGCCGTATATCGGGAAGCAGGCCAGCTGATAGAGGCTGATGCACAGGTCGAGCAGGGCCAGCGGAACGAGCATGCCGTAAATGATCGGCATGGTGAGAAAATTCTGCGGACGCACGGTAAAAAACCAGATCAAGAAGTTCATCTTGGGCTTGAGTTTGCGGTGCGCCTCCTTGATCGCATTTTCGAACACCACGCGCTTGCCCTCGATCTTGTAGCGTATGCGGCTTTCCTGCTCCTCGATGGCCGTGTTCAATTCAGCTTCGAGGCTGCCGATCTGTTTAATGAGCTGGCGTATCCTGTCGTTCATGGCAATTATTCCCGGTGAGTGTGAAGCTTGTTCGCATTGCCATTCAAAATAACTACTAATTCGCCAGCAGATTCACCAGCCCATCCAGGCCGATAAAATTCAGCGCATAACTGGCCTGCTCGCGCACCACCGGTTTGGCGTGGTAGGCGATGCTGATGCCGGCCTTGGCCATCATTTTCAAATCGTTCGCGCCGTCACCCATCGCGATGACCTGTTCGGGCCTGAGATTCAATTCCTCGCGTATTTTCACCAGCCAGTCAGCCTTGCCTTGGGCATCGAAGACTGTCCCCACCACTTTGCCGGTGAGTTTGCCGTTGGCGATCTCCAGTTTGTTGGCGTGAGTGTAGTCCAGCCCCAGTGTGGCCTTGAGACGATCGGTGAAGAATACGAAGCCGCCCGACACCAGCAGCGTCTTGATGCCGAGTTCCTTCAATTTGGCCAGCATGATCCCGGCACCGGGATTGAGTTTCAGGCGTTCATCATAAACGCGCTGCAGGGCGTGTTCGTCCAGTCCTTCCAGCAGTGCGACACGGCGGCGCAGACTTTCGGCGAAGTCGATATCGCCGCGCATCGCCGCCTCGGTGATTGCCGCGACCCGAGGTTTCAGCCCGTGCATGTCGGCGATCTCGTCGATACATTCGATGGAGATCAGCGTTGAATCCATGTCCATCACCAGGAGGCCGAAATCTCCCGGTTTTCGGTCGTGTGGCACGAAACCGTAATCGAGCCGGTTCGCCATGCAGTAGGGCGCGATCCCGTCGTGCGCCTGCGCTGCGGTCAGGCGCCAGGCGTGCTCGGCGATCTGCTCGCGCTGCCTGCTTTGCGCCAGTCTGGCGAGATGGTCGAGATGCGTTGCGGCAATGGGATGGGCGGACTGGATGACAAGGTTCATGTGATCGGCAGGTAACAAATAGTAATGTTTAACACGGGTCGTGCTATGCCGGTGTATTCTAATTCAAATCCCGGTTCGGGCAGCGGGGTTGATGCGTTATGTGCCGCGGATGCGTGGGCGGGCGCGGCTTCGTGTTAGAATGCGCCCCTTTTTGATCTATCGTGGAGAGAAATATGTTTATCAGTAATGCCTACGCAGAAGCCGCCGCAGCCGCGCCGGAAAACAGCATCATGAGTTTTTTGCCGCTGATCGCATTGGTTGCGGTATTTTATTTCCTGATATTGCGCCCGCAGAGCAAACGCGCCAAGGAACAGAAAGCCATGATTTCGGCACTGCAACGCGGTGATGAGGTTGTGACAGTCGGCGGGGAAGTCGGGACCGTCAGCAAAGTGTTCGATCAATACCTCAGCGTGGAACTCGCCGAGAACATCGAAGTGAAGGTGCAAAAGAGCGCGATTCAGAGCGTGTTGCCGAAGGGAACGATCAAGGCAATCAAATAACAGGCACCTCTAAAAACCCAGATTTCATCCCAACTGCTGTGTTATGAAAAAAATTTCTTGCTTACATATTAACCATATGTGCGCGGCAAAATTTTTCCCATGCCTTGCATTTGGGCGAACTCTGAATTTTTAGAGATGCCCGAATTTAATTTTGCGGGTTCGTGTGCCGGTCTGACACGAACGCGGTAATGAAGAGGCTGTCATGAACCAATATCCGTTATGGAAATATCTGCTGATCCTGGCATCGTTGCTGGCCGGGCTGATTTATACCCTGCCGAATTTGTACGGTGAATCTCCTGCAGTGCAGGTGTCACCGCTGCGCACCAGCCTGAAAGCGGATGCCGCATTGCAGGATCGGGTCGGGAGCATCCTCAAGGCGGCCAATCTTGATCCGGAATTGGTGATGCTGGAAGACAACAGCGTCAAGGCCCGTTTTGCCATTACCGACAGCCAGCTGAAGGCCAAGGATGTGCTGGCTGCGCAGTTGGGCGAGGATTACGTGGTTGCGCTCAATCTGCTGCCGCGCTCGCCGCGGTGGCTGACCGATCTGCATGCGCTGCCGATGTATCTGGGCCTGGACTTGCGCGGCGGCGTGCATTTTCTGTTGCAGGTGGACATGAAGGCTGCGCTGACCAAATCGCTGGATTCGGCCACCGAAGATATACGCAGTTCACTGCGCGAAAAGGATATCCCGTATACCGGTGTGGACCGCGAGGGCGATGCGCTGGTGGTGAAGTTCCGCGATGCCGATGCACGCAGCAAGGGCGAAGCCGAAATCAAGCAGCGTTATACCGACTACGCCCTGGATGACAGTGTTCAAGGCAAGGAATTTCATCTGCTCGTTACGCTCAGGCCTGAAGCGGCAAAGCGCATTCAGGAATCCGCAGTGCAGCAGAACCTGCTCACCTTGCGCAACCGGGTGAATGAACTGGGTGTGGCCGAACCGGTGATCCAGCAGGAAGGCGCAGACCGCGTGGTGGTGCAACTGCCCGGCGTGCAGGATACGGCGCGTGCCAAGGAAATTCTGGGGCGTACCGCCACACTGGAAGTGCGCATGGTGGATGAAGAACATCAGGCCGCTCCGGGTGCAACCGTGCCGTTCGGCGACGACATGTTCAAGGATAAAGACGGCAAGATGCTGTTTGTGAAGAAGCGGGTGATACTGACTGGCGATCGGATCAACGATGCGCAGCCCGGCTTCGATAATCGCACCAACGAACCGACGGTCAACATCAGTCTGGACGGTGTCGGCGCAAGACTGTTCAAGGATGCGACGCGCGTGAATGTCGGCAAGCGTATGGCGATCATCCTGTTCGAGAAGGGCAAGGGGGAAATCGTGACGGCCCCGGTCATTCGCGAAGAGATCGGCGGCGGCCGTGTACAGATCAGCGGCAGCATGAGCAGCGCAGAAGCACAGGATACATCGCTGCTGCTTCGTGCCGGCGCGCTGGCGGCACCCATGGAGATCATCGAAGAGCGCACCGTCGGACCCAGCCTGGGTGCGGACAATATCACGCGCGGCTTCAATTCCACGAAGATCGGTTTCATCATGGTCGCGGCGTTCATGATGGCTTATTACCTGATGTTCGGCGTGATTTCAGTGCTTGCGCTGGCGGCGAATCTGCTGTTGCTGATCGCGCTGCTGTCGATGTTGCAGGCCACGCTTACCCTGCCGGGTATGGCAGGTATCGCGCTGACGCTGGGTATGGCGATCGATGCGAACGTGCTGATCAACGAGCGTGTCCGCGAGGAGCTGCGCAACGGTGTCACGCCGCAAGCCGCGATACATGCCGGTTACGACCGGGCCTTCGCGACCATCCTCGACTCCAACGTGACCACCTTTATTGCCGGGATCGCGCTGTTCATGTTCGGCTCCGGTTCGATCAAGGGATTCGCGGTGGTGCTGTGTCTGGGCATCATGACTTCGATGTTCAGCGCGGTGCTGATTTCGCGCGCAATCGTGAATTTGATGTACGGCCGCAAGGCAAGGCTTGCCAAAGTGGCCATAGGTTAAGGAAAAAGACATGGAATTCTTCAGGATCAAGCACGACATTCCGTTCATGAGTTATGGACGCTATACCACCTCGATTTCGCTGGTGACATTTCTGTTCGCGGTTTTCTTTCTGGCCACCAAAGGGCTGAATTTCGGGGTGGATTTTACCGGCGGCACGGTGATGGAAATGCATTACGCCCAGTCGGCCGATCTCCCCAAGGTGCGCGCGCAGCTCGCCGAGACGGGTTTGCCGGATGCAATGGTGCAGAATTTCGGTTCCAGCTATGACGTGCTGATACAGGTACCGGCCAAGCAGAATGCCTCCGGTTCGAAGCTCAGTGACCAGGTGCTGGCAAGCCTGCGCAAGCAGGATAACAGTGTGGAAATGCGCCGCGTGGAGTTCGTCGGCCCGCAAGTCGGCAAGGACCTGATAAACAACGGCGAGCTGGCGTTGCTGCTGGTGTCGATGGGTATCGTCGGATATCTGTGGCTGCGCTTCGAGTGGAAGTTCGGTTTGGCCGCGATCATCGCCAACCTGCATGACGTGGTGATCATCCTCGGCTTCTTTGCGTTCTTCCAATGGGAATTCTCGCTTTCCGTGCTGGCCGCCGTGCTGGCGGTATTGGGTTATTCGGTCAACGAATCTGTGGTTGTGTTCGATCGTATCCGCGAAAATTTTCGCACCATGCGCAAGGCTGAGGTCTCGCACATCATCGACAACGCAATCACCCGGACCATGTCACGCACGATCATCACCCACGGTTGCACGCAGATGATGGTCGGCGCAATGCTATTCCTGGGCGGCGAGACGCTGCACTATTTCGCGATGGCCCTGACCATCGGTATCCTGTTCAGTATCTACTCCTCGGTTCTGGTTGCGAGTCCGCTGCTGATGATGTTTGGCGTATCGCGCGAAGATTTCATCAAGCCGGAAAAGACCGAGACCCAGGAAATACTGCCTTAATGCTTGCTGCATTACTAGACATCATCCTGCATCTGGATGCGCATCTGCTTGCGCTTACCGAGCAATACGGCGTGTGGGTGTATGCGATTCTGTTCCTGATCATTTACAGCGAAACGGGTCTGGTGATCGCCCCATTTCTGCCCGGCGATTCGCTGCTGTTTGTGGCGGGCGCGCTGTGCGGAATGGGTGCGCTGCAACTGGGCTGGCTGGTGCCGTTGCTGGTGCTGGCGGCATTCGGCGGCGACAACACCAACTACTGGATCGGTCGACTGGTCGGGATGCGGCTGCTCAAACTCGCCGGCGGCAGACTCATCAGGCGCGAGCACATAGACAAGACCCATGCTTTCTATGAAAAACACGGCGGCAAGACTGTCGTGCTCGCGCGTTTCCTGCCCATCATTCGCACCTTCGCGCCGTTTGTGGCCGGCATAGGCGTGATGGACTACCGGAAGTTCGTGCTGTTCAGTGCGCTGGGCAGTGTGGCGTGGATAACCAGCCTGTCTGTGGCGGGCTACCTGTTCGGCAACATCCCCGTGGTGAAAGACAACCTCACCCTGATCATCCTCGGCATCATCGTGATCTCGATATTGCCCGCAATCAGCGAATTCATCCGGCGTCTTGTGAGCAATCGTTCCGCTTCGTAGATCCGTTCATCCAAAAACAGTTCGACCCCGGTGGCTGAACATCGGCAGGGAAGCCATACCCTGTTTGGATGCTGTCGACAATCTTTTGTGCTACCTTCACCCCGCAGGTTCGGTCATTGAATAAAAAATATTCTGGTGGGAATTTTGCATGACGAGGCGACCGCTTATATTTCTATTGCTTGGTTGCATTTGCAGCACCAGTCCAAGTGCGGCCGAGAATGTTCCGGATGCAACTGCCGATATCGGTTCTTTACCCGATTACAGAGATACTTTGCTCGGTGACTGGGGTGGCAGACGCAAAGTTATGAGTGATGCGGGATATGACTGGGAGATCGTCTACAAGCTCGATCTGCTCTGTAAAGTCTCCCCGCCTGGCCGAAAGACTTACGGTCTGGATAACCTGGATATCAAACTTGCGCTGGATGGTGAAAAGATTGCCGGTCTCAAGGGCAGCAGCGGCTTGCTGTATGTCCTGAGCAACCGTGGCGGCAAGCCGGTAGCGCAGGGCGATCACTCAGCCGGTCTGGACAACATCGAAACACCCGCAGGGGGCAATACCACCAAGCTGTACCAGGCATGGATACAGCAAACCTTTCTGGACGAGCGGTTGTCGATACTGGCCGGATTGTATGATTTAAACTCAGAGTTTTATGTAACCGAGTCGGCATCCCTGTTCATCCAGCCCGTTTACGGTATTGGCGCGGAGATGGCCGGCACCGGACAAAACGGTCCGTCCATCTTCCCCACGACCTCACCGGCCTTGCGCGTCAAGGCAGAAGCGGCCGGTTACTATTTGCAGGCTGCCACTCTGGACGGCGTATCGGGCGATCCCAATAATCCCCATGGCACGCATGTGCAATTCAACAGGGGGGATGGCGCGCTGAATGTGATCGAAGGCGCCATGCCGCTGAGCGCGGCGGAGAATGCGCATGACAACAAGTTGGCACTGGGGGCGTGGCGTTATACCGCCCGCTTCGACGATTTGATCGATGTGGACAGCAACGGCAATCCGGTCAAGAGAGTCAGCCATGGCTACTATGCCATGCTGGAAAAAGTGCTGCGTTACAAACCCGGCAGCAATGAAGAAAGCATCAACGGTTTCGTGCGAGCCGGAAAGGCCGACGGCGACACTTTTCAATTCGATATGTCCTGGAGCACCGGGCTGGTATTTTCAGGCCTGTTTGCCGGACGTGACCGGGATCAATTGGGTATCGCCTATGCACAGGAACGCAACGGTGAAAAATGGCGTGTCTACTCTGGCAACCCTGTTGTTTTCGAAAAATCACTGGAATTATCCTATCGCTATCGGGCGATGCCGGGGCTGGTATTGCAGCCGGAGGTCCAGTACCTGATCAACCACAGCAGCGACCCTGCCCAGGATAAAAACTGGTGGCTGGGCATGCGCTTCGAGACTACATTTTAAAGCCTGGCTTTAATATATCGCTGCAGTCGCAGCGGATAAGGCCGGCTCAAAACTTCTCCGGCGGCATTGCTGGTTTGACTCTGTGTCTGATCAACCAAATCTGCCAGTGATGTAATCCTCGGTCTCTTTGCGCTTCGGGTTGGTGAATACAGAGCTGGTTTCGCCGAGCTCGATCAGGTCGCCAAGGTACATGTAGGCGGTGTAGTCGGAGATACGCGCGGCTTGCTGCATGTTGTGCGTGACGATCACGATGGTGAAGTCTTCCTTCAGCTCGTCGATCAGTTTCTCGATATGGGCAGTGGAGATCGGGTCCAGCGCGGAGGTGGGCTCGTCCAGCAGCAGTATTTGGGGTTTGACCGCAATGGCACGGGCGATGCACAGGCGCTGCTGCTGGCCGCCGGAAAGCCCGGTGCCGCTTTGTTTGAGCTTGTCTTTCACCTCGCCCCACAGCGCGGCCTTGCGCAACGCCCATTCCACGCGGGCTTCCATGTCATGCTTGCTGAGGTTTTCGTACAGCTTTACCCCGAATGCGATGTTGTCGTAGATGGACATCGGGAACGGCGTGGGCTTCTGGAACACCATCCCGATCTTGGCGCGCAACATGTTCAGGTCTTGTTTGGGGTCGAGAATATTCGCGCCATCGAGCAGGATCTCCCCGGTGGCTTTTTGTTTCGGATAGAGCTGATACATGCGGTTGAAGGTGCGCAGCAGGGTGGACTTGCCGCATCCGGACGGTCCGATGAACGCGGTCACCATCTTTTCCGCGATGCTCAGGTTGATATCATTGAGCGCGCGGTAATTCCCGTAATAAAAATTCAGGTTTTTGATGATCATCTTCGGATTGGCGACTATTTCGATGTCCATGGGCTTGCCTTGTTAATAACCGGTTAATGGGTGGTGGCGCTTTGCCGGAACAGCACGCGCGCCAAAATGTTGAGTGTCAGCACACTGAGGGTGATCAGCAGCGCGCCGGCCCAGGCCAGATGTTGCCAGTCATCATAGGGGCTCATCGCGAACTGGAAGATCACCACCGGCAAATTGGCCATCGGCTGATTCATGTTGCTGCTCCAGAACTGGTTGTTAAGCGCGGTAAACAGCAGCGGCGCGGTTTCGCCGCTGATACGCGCCACTGCCAGCAATACCCCGGTGATGATGCCTGCGCGCGCGGCGCGCAGCGTGACGAAATTGACGACTTTCCATTGCGGTGCGCCGAGTGCCGCTGCTGCCTCGCGCAGTGTGCTGGGTACCAGGCGCAACATGTTTTCGGTGGTGCGAATGACGACCGGGATCACCAGGATGGCCAAGGCTAGTGCACCCGCCCAGCCGGAAAAGTGCTTGACCTTGATCACATAAATCTCATAGACGAACAGGCCGATCACGATGGACGGTGCGGAGAGCAGCACGTCGTTGATGAAGCGGGTGACCGGCGCCATCCAGCCGCGATGTCCGAATTCAGCCAGATAGGTGCCGGCCAGGATGCCGATCGGCGTGCCGATCAGGGTGCCGACCACGGTCATCATCAGGCTGCCCGCGATGGCATTAAGCAGGCCGCCCGAATCTCCCGGGGGCGGGGTCATCTGAGTAAACACCGCAGGGACCAGCGATGGCAGCCCGTGATCCAGCAATGTAAACAGGATCCAGCACAGCCAGAACAAGCCAAACATCATGGCCAGCACCGAAACCGAAAGTCCCACCGCGTTGATGAGGCGGCGGCGAGTATACAGACTCGGCAAAATGTTCATGAGGCTTGTCCTTCCCGTTTACCGAGTTTGTATAGCATGTAGCGCGCGATGGACAGCACCACGAATGTAATGAAGAACAGGATCAGGCCAAGCTCGATCAGCGAAGATGTGTAGAGATCGCCGAATGCCTCGTTGAATTCGTTGGCCAGTGCCGAGGAAATGCTGTTGCCCGGCATCAGCAGGGACTTGCTCAAGTCATGTGAATTACCGATCACGAAGGTGACAGCCATGGTTTCGCCCAGTGCGCGCCCGAGTCCCAGCATGATGCCGCCGGCCACACCCACCTTGGTGTAGGGCAATACGACCTGCCACATCACTTCCCAAGTGGTCGCGCCGACTGCATAAGCGGATTCCTTGAGCATGGGGGGCACCACATCGAAAACGTCGCGCATCACCGAAGCAATGAACGGGATGACCATGATGGCGAGAATGATCCCTGCAGTCAGCAGGCCGATACCCATCGGAGGGCCGGAAAAGAACGGGCCGATGTAGGGCAGCGTGCCGATATGCTTGTTCAGCCACGGCTCTACCGTATCGGCGAACATCGGTGCAAAAATGAACAGACCCCACATGCCATAGATGATGCTGGGGATGCCGGCGAGCAATTCGATCGCGATGCCGAGCGGCCGGCGCAAAATGCGCGGCGAGAGTTCGGTGAGAAAAATGGCAATGCCAAAACTGACCGGTATCGCAATGAGCAGCGCGATGCCGGAAGTGACAAGCGTGCCGAAAACAGGTATCAGCGCGCCAAATTTTTCATTGACCGGGTCCCATTCGGAACTGGTCAGAAAGCCGAAACCAAAAGCGTGGATGGCAGGCATGCTGCCTACAACGAGTGAAGCGATAATAGCAGCCAACAGCGTCAATACACCGAATGCGCAGACTCGCGTCAGGCTCCGGAATGACAAGTCGAAGATTGCTTGTCGTTTAAGTTTCGCGTGCTGTGAAAAAATCGGCATGGTGGCGTAATTCTTGGTTAAAAAATAACGGGGGCATCAAGCCCCCGCGATTATAGCTTATGGATGTGCTGTGTCAGCCACGCCCCACATTTATTTCCAGACAGACTTGCCAGCTGCAGTCTTGATCTGTGATTTCCATTCTTTATGGATCAATTTAACCAGGCTTGCAGGCAACGGAACGTAATCCAGGTCCGAGGCCATTTTGCTGCCGTGTGCGTAGGACCATGCAAAGAACTTCAGCACTTCCTTGGCAGTTGCAGGCTTGTCCTGAACCTTGTACATCAGGATGAAGGTCGCGCCGGCGATAGGCCAGCTCTTTTTGCCGGCTTGATCGGTCAACAGCAGATAGAAGCCAGGAGCCTTGTTCCAGTCTGCTCCGGCTGCTGCTGCCTGGAATGCGGATGCTTCCGGCTGAACGTAATGGCCGTCGTGATTCTTCATGGAAACGTGGTTCATGTGGTTCTGCAGTGCATATGCATATTCCACATAGCCGATGGAACCCTTGATGCGTTGTACGTAAGAAGCAACACCTTCGTTACCCTTGCCGCCGGTACCGACTTTCCATGCAGGAGATGTCCCCACGCCTACGCTGGAGGTCCATTCCGGGCTGACCTTGGACAGGTAGTTGGTGAAAATGAAGCTGGTACCCGAACCATCGGAACGGTGCACGACAGTGATATCCTGGTCAGGCAGCTTGATATCCTTGTTCAATGCGACGATAGCGGGGTCATTCCACTTGGTGATCTTGCCCAGGTAGATGTCGGCCAGAGTCGCGCCGTCCAGTTTCAGCGTACCGGAAGTAACACCTTCCAGATTGACGACAGGAACCACACCGCCGATGACGGTCGGGAATTGCATCAGGCCATTTTTTTCCAGAACATCAGGCTCGAGGGGCATATCGGATGCGCCAAAGTCCACAGTCTTGGCTTCGATTTGCTTGATGCCGCCGCCGGAGCCGATGGACTGGTAGTTCAGGCCGATACCGGTATTTTTCTTGTAGGCATCAGCCCACTTGGAATAGACAGGGTACGGGAAAGTGGCGCCTGCACCGGTGATGTCGGTTGCCTGGCTCACTCCGGCGTAGGCGATTGCAGCGGTCGCCGCGATGCCGATAAAGAGTTGCTTCAGTTTGCTATTCATTAATGTCTCCAGTTGAATTGAGTATGGTGCTTGCCGCTATTGTTGATAGCTGATTAAAACAGCAACACTTTGTTGCGGAGCCCATGTTAGGGAGATATTGTTACAGGAATATTACAGTAAATCGTTGCCGACAGGATATTTGGGAGTCTGTTGTGTCACGGGCGGTTTCGAGTGCATTTCACCCCTCTGCAGCCATGAGCGTGACTATTGCAGGTTTTCGCCCACTTCGCGCTCGATCTCTTCAATAGTTGTATGGCGCACATCATGTCCTTTGACCATGTAGACCACATATTCGGACATGTTCTTGGCATGGTCGCCTATGCGCTCAAGGGCTTTGGCGATAAACAGGATCTCCAGTGCGCTGGAAATGGCACGCGGGTCTTCCATCATGAAGGAGACGATATAACGCAAAATGACGCGGAATTCCTCGTCCACCTGCTCATCCTGGCGCACGACCTCTCCGACAGCGGAAATATCCATCTTGGAAAAAGCGTCCAGCGACTTTTCCAGCATGTTAAGCGTCAGAATTGAAACATTCTTTATCTTTTCAAAACGCGGCAAGGTCAGGTTGTTTTTCTGCGCTAATTGCTTCGCCGTGATTGCGATATTTTTCGCCTCATCGCCGATGCGTTCGAGATCGGTTATTGTCTTGATCACCATGATCACCATACGCAAGTCGACTGCCGTCGGTTGTCGGCGGGCGATGATTTGGGTGCAGCTTTCGTCTATATCCACTTCCAGTGCATTGACGCGGTGGTCATCGGAGATGATGCGATCCATCGATGTCACATCTCCATTGGTCAGCGACTCAATGGCAAGCCGGACCTGGTTTTTCACCAGTTCGCCCATTTGCATAACCCGGGCACGCACAGATTCAAGCTCGACGTCATACTGTTTCATGGTGTGTTCACTGTTGGCCATCTGATACCTTCCTGCCGGGTTCGGATAAACGGGCGATAGTAACCTTGCGGTATGACAATTATGTTACAAAAATGTCCGTTGCCAATGCAGTATTCCGCCTTCCAATTAAATTATTCCAGGCCAACTCGCGTATTCGGGATTTTTGTGTTCTAATCGCGTTTATCATTTCGATAGTTGTTTAACAGTGGAAATATAAAATGATGAAACCGGCACAGGTTGTCAAAGCATTATCTGCCCTGGCGCAGCCCACGCGCCTGGCGTTGTACCGCTTATTGGTGGCACGCGGTCCGGACGGGATGGCGGCGGGGCAAGTGTCCGAAAAGCTGAAGGTGTCCCCGGCGACCCTGTCGTTTCATTTCAGGACGCTCAGTCACGCAGGGCTGATCGAGAGCAGGCAGGAGGGGCGTTTCATTTATTACGCCGCGAATTACATGGTGATGAATGACATGTTGGCATACCTTACGGAAAACTGCTGCGGAGGGGATCCTGATGCCTGCAAGCCGGCAAGGTAACAGTCCGGGAAGTTATAAGGAAACCGCATGAATGCTATTTTGAACCGCCAGCCGCGTTCCTTTCTGGCCGTCGCTGCCGTGATCTGGTTCGGTATCTACAAAATACTGGAGCCGCTTTCGCACACCCTGGTGAATGCGCTGCAGCTTGAGCCGGGCAGTCATGCCTACGACGCGCTGCAATTCTTCCTGTATGACACGCCCAAGGTGCTATTGCTGTTGGCCGGCGTGGTAATGGTGATGGGCATGGTCAATTCCTACTTCACCCCGGAACGGACACGCGCCCTGCTTTCCGGGCGCCATGAAGGTGTCGGCAACATCATGGCCGCCCTGCTTGGTATTGTCACGCCGTTCTGTTCCTGTTCCGCGGTGCCTCTGTTCATCGGCTTCGTGCAGGCGGGTGTGCCGTTGGGCGTGACCTTCTCCTTTCTGATTTCCGCACCCATGGTCAACGAAATCGCTCTCGCACTGCTGTTCGCGCTGTTCGGCTGGAAGATTGCCGCGCTGTACCTGGTTCTGGGACTGTCCATCGCTATCGTATCCGGATACATCATCGGCCGTCTCAAAATGGAAGCGCATCTGGAAGACTGGGTGCGCAACATGGCTCATGTGCAGGCGACTGTGGGTGTAGATGAACTGACATTGACTGATCGCATTTCCGCCGGGTTTGCCAGCGTGCGCGAAATCGTCGGCAAGGTGTGGCCTTATGTGCTGGCCGGTATCGCCATCGGTGCAGCGATCCACGGTTATGTGCCGCAGGATTTCATGGCCGGACTGATGGGCAAGGATGCACCCTGGTGGTCGGTGCCGGCCTCGGTATTGATCGGTGTGCCGATGTACACCAATGCAGCAGGCATCATCCCCATCGTCGAGGCGCTGCTGGCGAAGGGCGCATCACTCGGCACCGTGCTGGCCTTCATGATGAGCGTGATTGCGCTGTCCTTGCCGGAGATGGTGATATTGCGCAAGGTGCTGAAACCAAGACTGATCGCGACATTCGTTGGCGTCGTGGCGAGCGGCATCATGCTGGTCGGTTATGTGTTCAATGCGATGGTGTGAGCGTGTCGTCTTGCGCCACACCGCCAGCGAATGCACCCGTCGTCAGCATCACGCTGGCGGGATCGGGAGAGCCGCTGCTGCGTATGGAGAAACGCCTGTCCTGCGCGGCGGCGGGTTTGGGGATCCGGTTGAACATTGAGATTCGCAAAGACGCCGATGCGTTGGGTCTCGCCCATCAGCAAACGCCCGCCGTGCTGCACGACGGCAAGGTGATTTTCAGCGGGCTGCATCGCACCGAGGAAATCGAAGTCTGGTTGGAAAATCTGGTTTGAATATCCGTTTGCGCCGCCCGGACTTTGGCGGCGCGCAGTTGGCAAGAGGAACAGTAAAATGGAAATTAATCGCATCGTCAGTATTTTCGCCGGTTTCATGGTCATGCTGAGTCTGGGCCTGGCGCACTGGATGGGGCAGGTCGACCTGTCGCATATGAGTTGGCTGTGGCTGACCCTGTTCGTCGGCTTCAACCTGTTTCAAATGGGCTTTACCGGCTTTTGCCCGCTGGTGAAGATTCTGGGCTGGTTCGGCTATGACAAGAGCAAGTGCTGTACGCCTGCCAAAGACGGTAAATCCTGCTGCTGATCATCATGGAGAGCACGAAATGAAAAACATCAAAGTCCTCGGCACGGGTTGTGCCAACTGCAAGACCACGCTGAAACTGATCGAGACTGCCGCCAAAGAAAAGGGCGTGACTGTCGAGCTTGAGAAAGTCGAAGACATCCAGGCCATCATGTCCTACGGCGTGATGGCCACACCCGGCGTGGTGGTGGACGGCAAGGTGGTGCATGCGGGCGGTGTGCCAAGCCGCGACAAGATCGCGGGCTGGCTGTAATCGCAATGGATAGCGCAGCAGCAGAAGCTTTTCATGCGCGCCTGAAGGGAACCTTCCAGGGTATCCTGCAATGGCAACAACTGGATGAACTGTGGGCGCGCGTCAAAACCGGCCCGTGGTTCTTCTACCAGGTGGGCGAGGAGCTGCCGCAAAAATCGCTGGGCGGTGACGAACTCGCCGTGCGCATCGATGCGCTGAACACGCTGCTGCGGCATGACCACGACTACCACTACTGCGGCATCGTCTATGTCGATAATGTGGAGGTGCCCACCTTGATCAAAGTCTATGATCCCAACACCCTGGGCTCTTCCTGCAGCCATAACGCCACACCCACTCCGCCCGGCTGGATACTCAGCACCGCCCAGCCGGCGTCCATCGAGAGCGACATCCCGACTCCCAGTAACCGCAGGCATTGGTGGCAACTTTTTTCACACTGAGTGAGCAATGGGCGAACACAGAATAAAAATGATATTTCAGGTTGAGTCGGCGCGTATCGATGCACATCACAGCGTCGCTCGCTGCAAGGGTGCCTCATGAGCGCACATCACTCGCGTGCCCATGCCGCGAGCTACAACCGCGCTTTTGTTATCGGGATTGCGCTGAATGTGGCGTTCGTGCTGGTCGAGGCATTCTACGGCTGGCAGGCCGATTCGCTCGCGCTGCTTTCCGATGCGGGACACAACCTGAGCGACGTGCTGGGATTGCTGATGGCATGGGGAGGATTTTATCTGGCACGGTTGCGCCCCAATCGAAAACATACTTACGGCTGGGGTCGCGCGACCATACTGGCGGCATTGTTCAATGCGCTGATTTTGCTCATCGCAATAGGCGGCATCGTGTGGGAGGCTATCTCCAGATTTTCGCACCCGGTACCGATTCAGGGCGGCGTCGTGATGCTGGTTGCCGCTGTGGGTGTCGTCATCAACGGCATCACCGCATGGATGTTCATGTCGGGCAACAAGGATGATCTCAATCTGCGCGGTGCTTTTCTGCACATGGCGGCCGATGCGCTGGTTTCGCTCGGCGTGGTCATTGCCGGCGCATTGTTTATCTGGACCGGATGGGTATGGCTTGATCCGGCAATCAGCCTGGTCATCGCTGTGCTGGTCTTGCTGGGCACATGGGGGCTACTGCGTCAGTCTTTGCACCTTACTCTGGACGGCGTACCCGCCTCGATCGAATTGGATACGGTTAAAAGTTTCCTGTCCGCGCTACCCGATGTCAGCGAAGTACATGACCTGCATGTGTGGGCGATGAGCACGTCCGAAACCGCACTGACCGTGCATCTGGTCATGTGCAACGGGCATCCTGGAGATGATTTTCTTAACCACGTGGCTGAGGAATTGCACCATGACTTCGCCATCGAACATGCCACCATTCAGATTGAAGTTTCCGCCCGACAATGTGCCTTGTCCAACCATACGTAATTTTTTAACAGGAGAATCAAATGCAGCAAGAAAGAACCTACCACGTGCTGGTGTTATGTACCGGCAACTCAGCCCGCAGCATCCTGGGCGAGGCGTTGTTCAATGAGCTGGGCAAAGGAAGATTCATCGCGCACAGCGCGGGCAGCAAGCCGGCCGGACAAGTAAATCCGTTCGCACTGGAATTGCTGAAACAGCAGGGATTCGCCACTGAAGGTCTGCGCAGCAAAAGCTGGGATGAGTTCGCCACACCCGGCGCGCCGGAGTTCGATTTTATTTTTACTGTGTGCGACAACGCTGCCGGTGAAGCGTGTCCACTCTGGTTGGGCAAGCCCGCCACGGCGCATTGGGGCATCCCCGATCCGGCGCATGTCGAGGGTGATGAGGCGCGGCGTGCAGCGTTCAAGAAAGCTGCCGAACAGTTGGCGCGGCGCATCCAGTTGTTCCTGAGTTTGCCCATCGACAAACTGGACAAGCTTACGCTGAAAGAAAAACTCGCCGAGATCGGCCGTATCAGGGACTGAGAAAATGAACCTGTTCGAGCGTTACCTGACCGTCTGGGTCGGGCTGTGCATCATCATCGGCGTGCTGCTTGGCCAATTCCTGCCCAGCGTATTCTATGCGATTTCCAGCCTGGAGATCGCCAAAGTCAACATTCCGGTCGGCGTGCTGGTGTGGGTGATGATCATTCCGATGCTGCTGAAGATCGACTTCGGCGCACTGCATCAGGTCAGGGCGCACAGCCGCGGCATCGGCGTCACCTTGTTCGTCAACTGGGCTGTGAAACCATTCTCGATGGCCTTTCTCGGCTGGCTGTTCATCCGCCATGTGTTCGCCGCCTATCTGCCGCAGGACCAGCTGGACAGTTACATCGCCGGGCTGATCCTGCTGGCCGCCGCGCCCTGCACCGCGATGGTGTTCGTGTGGAGCAATCTGGTGAAAGGCGACCCGTATTTCACGCTGTCGCAGGTGGCGCTCAACGACACCATCATGATCTTCGCCTTCGCACCGCTGGTGGCGTTGCTGCTCGGTGTCGCCAGCATTGCCGTGCCCTGGGACACGCTGTTCGTCTCGGTGTTTTTTTACATCGTGATCCCGGTCATCATCGCGCAACTGTTGCGCCGCAGATTGCTGGCGAAGGGCGAAGCGGCATTCAAATATGCGATGGAAATAATCGCGCCCTTGTCGATGGGTGCGCTGCTGGTGACGCTGGTGCTGCTGTTCGCCTTGCAGGGCAACGCCATTGTCGCGCAGCCGCTCATCATCGCGATGCTGGCCGTGCCTATCCTGATCCAGGTAGTGTTCAATTCCGGCCTGGCCTATTGGCTGAACCGGCGCCTGGGCGTGGCGCACTGCGTTGCCGCGCCATCAGCGCTGATAGGCGCGAGCAACTTCTTCGAGCTGGCGGTGGCCACAGCCATCAGTCTGTTCGGTTTTCAGTCCGGCGCGGCGCTGGCCACTGTGGTCGGCGTGCTGGTCGAAGTGCCGGTGATGTTGCTGGTGGTAAAGATCGCCAATGCCTCGCAACAATGGTACGTGCGAGGCAAGCCCGTCAGTTGAACAGCCGCCCGTTAACGGGCGGGTAAAGCGCCGGCGAAACGCGAAGTACTGCTTGCTGCAAATCACGGTTAATGTTGCAGATGTAATCACAGCGTCATAAATATTCCCTATAACGGATATTTATGACGAAGCTGATCCTGTTTCTGATGATATTCATACTCAGCAATGCTGCCTGGCCGTATGACCCCCATCATGAATTGCTTGTGGATGTAAGCAGGAAGGGAGATTTATATACCCTGATCGTCAGCTTCGACACTTCGTTAACGAAATGTGCGGCCTACCATTACCTGACCGATTATGACGGCGCCAAGGATTTGCCGGGCGTGATCAAGTCGATCGCTTACCGTGAATCCACAAACAAGGTAAAGGTTGACCGTATCGCCGACGAACATATCCTGTTCTTCAATGTCCGTCTCCACTCGCTGATGGAGTACACGGAAAACCCTTTCGACCGCATCGCGTTCACACAACTGTCGGGTGACTCGAAAGCGTTTCAGGGGAGCTGGGAAATCGTTCCGAACCAGCAAGGCAGTACGCTCAGGTTCAGGGGCCTCTGGGAACCGGATTCCCTGATTCCTTTTTTTATCATCGATCACTTCGCCAAGAATGGCCTCATAGACAAGTTCGATGCGATTGCGCAGCTCGCCGAACAGCGCAAGGAAAAACTGTCGAACAGTTGCATAAACTGAGAGATGCCGTAACGGGGAATGCCAAAATAATGAAACGCCCAGACTCGTTTTTCAGTGGGGTTCGTTTTCCGTGGGGCAGGACAATTCAGGCTGTTTGCAGTTTGCGGCCATTTTCCGTTAACGGGCTTGCGCTACCCCGCCACTCGATGAGTTCCAGCCGGCCATCAAGATGCTCAACAATCGCAGTGCAACTATCCACCCAGTCTCCGCAATTGACATACAGAAGATCGTCGACCTCCCTGATGACGGCGCTGTGGATGTGTCCGCAGATCACACCATTCAGCCCGCGATCCCGTACTGAATGGATCACGGAATCCTCGAAATCGAACACGAATGAGACCGCTGACTTGACCTTGCGCTTGGCATATCCGGCCAGCGACCAGTAGCCGTTGATACGCAGCGTGCGGCGCCACCAGGACAGCCATCCGTTAAGGCGCACCAGCAGGTCGTATCCGACATCGCCCAAAACAGCCAGCCAACGGTGGTGCCGGGTTACCTGGTCGAACTGGTCGCCGTGGGTGAGCAGGAAGCGTTTACCGTCGGCTGTTTCATGCAGCCATTCATACGAAATCAGAATATCCCCGAATAAGGTGCCGCAGTATTCCCGCAATACTTCGTCGTGATTGCCGGGGATGAAGACCACTTTTTCCCCATGCCGCGCACGGCGCAGAATTTTCTGCACGACCGTGTTCTGCACAGGCGACCACTGTATGCTGCGTCCCATGGACCAGAAATCGATAATGTCGCCCAGCAGAAACAGGTGATCACTTTCAAATTCGCGAAGGAAGTCAAGCAGCCGGTCTGCCTGGCAACCTCGTGTGCCCAGATGGATATCGGATAGGAATATTGAACGGACTTTCACTTCATCAGAATAGTCGGGGAGTGTGACGTTTTCATGAAAAGAGTCTTTCATTTTTATTTCGGGAGTAATTATCCGACTAACCCGGGTAAATATTTCAATTGCACTTGATACTCAAAAAAGCTAATCTTTACAATGAAGAATGGGTGCAAAGCAACAGAAGAATATCAACAGTCATATGCGGTTTGAATAAACCGGATCAGAATTTCAATAATCAGGGAAGGAATTAATAATGACTAAAATCAGCAAACCAAATTATTTAACCATGGCTAAGCAATTATCCAAGGTTGAAACCGAACGATTGTTGTCAAGAATGGGCGGAAAACTGGACCGCAGACTGGAGAAGGGCAAGTTGAGCCAGCAAGAAGCTTTGGCTAAACAGTTGGAGTTGGAAGATGAGCAACTCCAGGAATGGCGCAAGGTCATGCATAGCCTGAAGAAAAAAGAAGCAGAAAAGGAAGCCAAGAAAGAAGAGAAGGCCAGGGCAAAAGCACCAGCCAAGGCAAAGACACCGGCTAAAGCGAAAGCTCCCGCCAAAGCAAAAGCTCCGGCTAAAGCCCCAGCTAAAGCAAAGGCAAAGGTGCACTCAGCGGTTAAAGCGCCTGCAGGGGGTTAAGGTCGAACCGGCTAAATATCAGACTACCGCTACAATTCGGTATAACTGCGGATTATTTAAAATCCGCAGTGACAAGAGTATCACCGAGTAGATAAGTTGTTTGTTCCCCTCGCTACACGTGCAGATAAGACTGCCGCTCCAGGCAAATCGACGCTGCTTCAAAATTACAAATTCAACCAATCCTTGACTTGTTGCGATACCCATACGCCATCGTCCAGCGGCAAGTCATGTCCGGCAGTCGGATGCAGTCTGATCGCGCAACCCCAATGATGCGCCAGCGTGTGCGAGCACTTTACATCAACCAGCCGGTCTTGCTGCCCAGCCAGTAACAACACCGGTACAGATGGTGCTACCGGTGCGGCACGATAACTGACAGCGGCATGCAGTTGGCGCAGGATATTGGCGCGGGTGATCGGACATTCCCGTGCATAGGCTGTCCACTGTTGCAATATCGCCTGTTTGCGTTCTGCATTGCCTGTCAGTGAACTGGTGAGTTTCAGGATCAGGCTTTCGCGCTGAACTGCCGAGCCAAACAGCAGGTGACGGATCAGGGCGGGATAATTTGCCGGACGCAGCCGGTGATAAAAAGGGTTGTAGGGCGGCAGGCTGGTATTGATCAATACCATTCTCTCCAGCTCGGACGGGTACAGCTCACTCCATGCCACCGCTACCATCGCCCCCAACGACAAGGCCAGCACATTGTATGGCGGCGTGTAACCCAGTTGCATGAGTCGTGTATGGCAATAGTTGGCCATCTCCGCCACGCTGTTGGGGCTGGCCTGCGTATGCAATCTGCCATTGCCGGGAAAATCCAGGGCGACTATATTTTGCGCACCCAGGGTATTCTGAAACAGCATGGGAAACTCACCCCAATGGCGTGCTTCGCGCATCAAGCCGCGCAACAGCACCCAGGTGGTCATGGCCTATACCAGCGTGCCACGGCACGCTCCTGCAAACGGTTGCGGTTGGGTCCTTTGGCCAGCCAATTGTCATGGCTGCAAGTGGCACGCATCAGAAAATCCAGCCAGACAGTATGTCTGCGCAGAACCCTGTGCAAGCGATGTTCGACCGAAGGATTGAACAAGCCGTGGCGGGAAAACAGTTGGCGGGGATTTTTTTTCACCCACAGCCATGAACCCATTTCCAGCGTCAAAGGCAAAAAGATTTTGCTCTTGTCCTGTTGCGCTTGCAGATACAGATGATCCCACACGTCGCCGTGAGTGCGGTATTGCAGGCTTTGCGGTTCAAACAGGTATCGGGTGTTGGGATGGGATTCGTGAAACAATTCTTCCAGCGTCAGGATGTCTGCCAGCTGATCGATCGGATTGACGGTATGCGCATGGGGAAACCATACCCGATCGCGCAAGCCGAAGCCTGAATGGCAATCCACGGCGATGCTGAAAGACCGTGTCAGCAATGCTTCCTGGACGGTACGGTACAACGCCTGATTCTCTATCTCCATCTCGGCTCCGGCCGGGCCGCGATACCAGGGCAAGCGGGGGCTGATCCGGTGTCCGCCGAGCAGGAAAGGAACGCTGCCATCGGCTTCTATCGGCGCGTTGCGCATCAGGTCCACGCCTTGCGGATTGCAGCGCGTCGACTGCCACATGCCGCCCGGATTGATCAAAGGCATGAATACCAGCCGCACTTCCTGAAGCATGTGATGCAGGCTCTTGTCCCACTTCATGCGGGTGAGCAGACTGCGCAAGAAGTACAGCAATACCTGCGTGCCGATGCGCTCCAGGCCATGGATGCCGCCAAAAAATCCGATGGCGGGCAACTTGGGATCGGGGTTGCCCATGGTCAGCCGGTATACCGGGAAACGTTGATCGCCTGCGCTGACTTCACACGCAACATGAGCTTCCAGATGGTCGCGGCCAAACTCGAGTATACGTTCCAGTTCGCTTAATTCGGGGAGGGTGGACATGACGTTGTTCAGGTCTGTACTTTAGAATTATTGATGCTTTTGGTTATACCGTTATTTACGCTGGTATCACCGTTTTTTGTATCGGGTGTTGTGGTTTACTTTCAGTTTTCAGGCAGGCTTTCGCATTATTGTTTCAACAATTAATTCCGGACAATGCCAGACGGGTCTCTGATGAGACACGTTAGACATTGTTCGGTGGCGTTGCGCAGTCGCGAATCAACCTTCGTGACTGCTTTTCAGAAATTGTTTACGGTTTCAGAAAATGTTTTGCATAGCGGCTGCTCATGCGCGACATCGGCAGCAGGATGAACAGATCGGCAGTATTGAATTCCGGATCCCAGGCCGGTTCGCCGCAGATGTAAGCACCCAGCCGCAAATAACCTTTCAGCAACGGCGGAATCGGTGCATCGAGATATTGATTCAGCGCCTGCAGCGGCAACGGACAACGCGGGAACACGCTGTATTCGACAGGGGCCGCATGTAAACGGTGCAGCTTGCGATAGATGCTCGCAGCGACGTGGCCGCCATCGCCCATGCTGATGCTGGCGCAGCCGATCAGGTATTCATGGCCGTGTTGCAGCATGTATTGGGCCAGCCCTCCCCACAGTTGGGTGATGGTTGCACCATCGCGAAAATCCCGATGCACGCAGGAGCGCCCGACTTCCACCATCCGGTCGCTGAGATGCAGCAGGCGTGTCAGGTCGAATTCTGTTTCGGAGTAATAGCCGCCGATTTTTTCCGCCTGGCCGGGCGAGAGTATGCGATAAGTTCCGATAACTTTATTCTCGGCACTCTCGCGCACCAGCAAATGCTCGCAATAGCTGTCGAAGATGTCGCGATCGATTTCTTCCCTGGCGCTGGGCAGATTTGCGCCCATTTCTTCGGCGAATACTTTATAGCGCAGTCGTTGCGCCTCTATTGTTTCCGCTTCGGTGCGGGCGAAGGAGGTTATTAAATGCCGCTGGGCAGCGGGTTGCGGTTGTCGGTTGAGCTCCAGCATCGTCTTTCCCTTGGATTGATTGAAGATGCGTACAGAATAGGAGCGCCATGTTGCAGGGCGATGAAGGGAATATGACGAATCTATGAATTCTCAACGGGGAGCTGATTCAACAGCGGATCGACAAGCAATTCATAAGCCGACAGGGGTGAGAGCCGGGAATTCGGAATGTCGGATTCATCGGGCTGCAGGACAGCTTGAGGTCCGGTACCCATGGTGTGCAGCGCTTGTGAAATGGCCTCATGCGCGGTACGTGCCAATACGCGGCGATTTGCGTTTTCAGGCATCAGCGCCGGAGTGAATACAACCAAAGCATTTTGCTGTGTGCAACGCAGAATATTCCAGATTGATCGCGCCAGCGTCATGTCGCCAACAAAAACGGCGGCGAATTCCGGTTCCCCGTTCTTGTGCTGATAACGCAAGGCCATCGGGAGCAGAGGTATCCCGGCATCGATTGCGGGTTGGATGAGCGCCGAGTAAAAGGGGCCGACATGTTTGCCATCCGTGGTCGTGCCTTCCGGGAAAAGTCCTATCGACACATCCTGCCCGAGCAACAGGCTGATGCGCCGGTTGACAGTCGAGGTATTCTGGCGTGAGGCGCGCTCAATGAAAACAGTACCGCAGCGCCGGCATAACCAGCCTATGACGGGCCAATCGCGCACTTCGGATTTGGCTATGAAACGCGAGGGATGGATCGCATTCAGCACGATAATGTCCAGCCAGGAGACATGGTTGGCGACGATCAGACATCCGCCTTTGCCGTGCGCGGGTTGTTCCCCTTCGATCAGTATGCCGATGTTGAGTATGGCCAGCAGTTGCCTGTTCCAGTTTTTCAGCGTGCGGTTTTGCCTGGCTTGATTGAGGTGCGGGTATATGACTGCCAGCAACAATCCGTACACTAGGTGCAAACAGACGCGGCTGCCCCTGAATACGCTTACCGGAATATCTGTCGGATGCTTATCCAAAATTGGCAACCGCACTCTCTTGCTGCTCCTGTTCCTCGTTCACTTCATGCTGGTGCAGGCGGCGACGTTCAATGAACAGGCTGTTACCGGACTTTTCCTTGGCCATTTTTTTTGCGGCTGTGGCGGCTTCTGCCACTTCATGGTGGGAATTGAATAATTCCGGGTTGATCCAGGCCACGCCGATCGATAGTGTGGGCAGCGGATGATGAACGATGCGGCCCTGGCGATCGCCGCTCAGATAACCGCCGGCAGAGCGATGATCCAGATCGAACAGTGCCTGGGAAGTTTGCGCAAATGCAGAGAGCGCGCGATGGCAACGATGCTCCCAATCCGCGCTTTGCATGACAAGGATAAAATCGTCGCCGCCGATATGACCGATAAAATCATGCATGGGATCGCAGATTGTGCCGAGCAGCCTGGCGGTGAACTGGATCAGTTCATCGCCTTTGCGATAGCCGCATACATCGTTGAATGGCTTGAAGTTGTCGAGGTCGCCATAACAAACGGAAAATGATTTCCCGGATTGCAGCAAATGCTCGATGTGTTCATTGATGGGAACATTGCCGGGCAATAATGTCAGCGGGTTGGCATAGCGCGCGGTTTCGATCTGCGCCTTGGTGATTTCGCGCAGCAGGTCCTGCCCGGTGCCGATCCCGAGGTAGCGGCCTTGCTCGGTGATGATGAAGCCGTCGGTAAAATGCCGGATTTCGGATTCACTCAAAAACCCGCTCAGTTCATGGATAGGCGTTGATTTTTCCACCAGCAACGGCGCTGTATTCATCATGCTTGCACAGGTTTTTTTGCTGAGCAGTTCGCGCCGGTAAGGTTGTGCAAGACTGTCGACGAATTCGTGACGGTTGATCAGGCCGACCGGACGTCCGTTCTTTACGACCGGTATCGCGCGCAGGTTCTTCTGTTCGGAAAAACGAAAGAATATTTTTTCTATCCCCGTATCCGGATGCGCGGGTTCGACATAATTCAGGATCATCTCGATCGTGATGCTGCGGGCGTTTCTATAGGGCTGTTTAGCGGGATTGCTGGAGTCGATCAGGCTGCCGACCGCAGCAGAAGGGTGGATTGACGGAGTGTGGCTTGGGCGGGCGATGAAATAGCCCTGCCCGCCGGCGATTCCGATATCTCGTACGGTTCTGAATTCAGCGGCCGTTTCGATACCCTCCGCGATAACCTGTGTGCCCGAACTGAGAGCGATGCTTTGAATCGATTTCAGGAATTGTTGTTTGAGCGGGTCGGTATTGACTCCCTGCACAAAATGCATGTCCACCTTCACGAATTTCGGGCGCAACTCTGACCATAAGCGCAAGCTGGAAAAGCCCTCGCCCAAATCATCCAGCGCGATCTTGAAGCCCTTGCTGCGGTAGTACAGCAGCGCATTGCGCATGCCGGTGAAATCGAAGGTGGGCTGATTCTCGGTGACTTCGATGATGACCCGCTCCGGGTCGATGCCGAGATTCTTGAGGTAGGCGAGGGTTTGTTCGTTTTTGAAACTGGGGTGCTTCAAAACATCCGGGCTGACATTCAGGAATAATTTTCCCGGCAGATCCTGGGCGGCGAATGACTTCATTACGATCTGGCGGCACAGCATTTCGATTTCGAAGGTAAGCCCGTGTTCCCTGGCTGCACCGAACAGGTTGGCGGGCGAGTGCAGCGGGTTGTCGGCGGGGCCGCGTATCAGCCCCTCAAAACCCAGGATCGTGCCTCCGGATAAATCAATGACCGGTTGGAAAAGTGCCGAAAGGTCGCGTTTGTCGAGTATGTCCTGCAGCGATTTCATCGAGGTTTTCCAGTGGGTATCATGGCGCAGCAGAATAATTGCAAATTGTTTCAGTTTTGTTACTGCAGTATTGCGGGCTGGAAACGCGAGGATTTTGAGAGGATTTCTAGAAACTTAGTGACAGTCCGGAAATGGTCGCGCCTATCACTATCCCTGCCAGCACATCGCTGGGGTAGTGCAGTCCGAGCACCAGACGCGATACGGCAACCAGCGCGGTGAAAGGCAGCAGCAGCCAGGCTAGGGCCGGATAGTAGGCCAGCGCCACGACACTGAAGGCCACGGCATGCAGGGTGTGGCCTGAAGGAAAGCTGAACTGGTCCAGCGGAGCGATGCCGCAGCTGATCCCGAGATTCAGATTGTATGGGCGAGGCCGATGTGTCTTGTGCTTCAGCCATTTGTACAGGACGGTGCAAACCAAGCCGGCTGCAACCATGTGAAACACGGGCAGCAGCGCGGCAGCCTGATATTCCACCAGCAGCCACAGCATCAGGCAGTACCAGAATATACCGTCGCCCAGCCGGCTGATCAGGCGGAAAGCCTGGCGTATCGAAGGATTGACGATTGCGCGGTTGAAGCGCAAACACCATGTTTCATCCCAGGTTTGGATCCGTTGCAGGTTGTAGATTAGATGTGACATGGCGCACCTCCTGTTTGACCGCTAGTTGTGCAAGGGCTTGCTCGAATTC
>DIYV01000069.1:0-12787 GCA_002429165.1 Gallionella sp. UBA6045
CATTTCCAGATTGGAAAATACTGATGCTAAAGGGCATAAATTGATTCCATGGCTTGCCAATGACACACCTTTTCCGCCAGTCGAGCGCGCTCTTGGTGTACCCAATGGATTGCTGGCCGCGGGTGGCGATTTAAGTGTGGCGCGTCTGCTGGCAGCCTACCGCAATGGAATATTCCCGTGGTTCAATCCCGGCGAGCCCATACTGTGGTGGAGTCCGGATCCGCGCATGGTGTTGATCCCCGGAGAATTCAGGATATCGCGCTCGTTCGCCAGAACGTTGCGCAACAGCGGCTATGAAGTGCGCTGCGATACTGTTTTTGAACAGGTGATGCGTGGATGCGCAGCCCCGCGTGCCGCGCAATCCGGCACATGGATAGGCGAAGACATGATTGCGGCGTATTGCGCGCTGCACCAACTGGGTTATGCGCATTCCGTGGAAACCTGGGTGGATGGGAAGCTGGTGGGTGGATTGTATGGTGTCGGCATCGGGCGGATGTTCTACGGCGAATCGATGTTCAGCGACGTCAGCAACGCTTCGAAGATCGCGCTGGCGCATCTCGCCAGGCAACTTGAACGCTGGCAGTTCGGCATGATCGATTGCCAGATGAACACGCCCCACCTTGTCTCACTCGGCGCCCGCGAAATTCCGCGCAGGGAATTTATTGCAAGTCTGAAAGAATTGATACACTGTGCACCGACAGACGAAAAACTTTCCCCCGGGCACCCGTCTGACTGGCAATTTGACCGCGATCTTTTTACATGAGCCTGCTAAACGACATCCCGCTATCTGCGCTGCATTACTATCTGACCGCGCCCTATCCGTGCAGCTATCTGCCCGATATGCAGGCGCGCTCGCAGGTCGCCACCCCCGCACTATTGATCAGCACACCGGTATATTCCGAGCTGGTGCAACGCGGATTCCGCCGCAGCGGATCCTATACCTACCGCCCATATTGCGATAATTGTCATGCTTGTGTCCCGCTGCGCATAGTGGCAAAACAATTCAAGACAAACCGGTCACAGCGGCGTTCCTGGAAGCAACACGCGCATCTCGAGGCTACGCTGCATCCGCTGCAGGATAACGTCGAATATTACGACCTCTATCAACGCTATCAGCGTGCACGGCACAAAGACGGCGGCATGGACAACGATGACCGTGAGTCGTATCAAAACTTCCTGCTGCTAAGCCATGTAGATTCACTGCTGGTGGAATTCCGCGAACAGGGTGTGCTGCGCATGGTCAGTGTGATCGACCTGCTCAGCGACGGTTTGTCTTCGGTGTATACCTTCTACGAGCCGGATTTGCCGCGCGCCTGTTTCGGGATTTACAACGTGTTGTGGCAGATCGAGCTGTGCCGTAAACTCGATCTGGATTTCATTTATCTGGGTTACTGGATCGAACACAGCCGCAAGATGGCATATAAAACGCAATATCAACCTGCGCAGGGACTGCTGGAAGGTGTCTGGCGACCAATGGATACGCTTGTGTCAAACGGGACGCAGGCGTTTTAGCATGAAAACTCGTTTGGGCATATTTGCAATTTCTCTGGCTTTATTGCCGCTGGGTGGATTGCTCCTGAGCGGCAAGGAATGGGATGGGTTGCTGGCCGGCGTTCCGGCCGGGCCTGAACATAATGGCGCGATATTGTGGGCCACGCTGATGTTGTTTGCCGGTATCCTGCTGGTCAATTACTTGATCAGGCGAATCTCCGGAAACAGTCTGTTGAATATTCAACGCAACTATTACATATGGATGGCCGCAGCGAGTGCGGTACTCTGCTGGCTGCTTGTCTATCTGAATTTATTCACGGACGGCTGGCTGGCTGGCCGGGACAATCCGGCCATGCGGCTATTGCTCTACACGCCCTTGTTCGCATTGTTGGCTCCTGCTGTGCTCATCACCCGTGCCCTGCTCGGCTCGTTTTCGGGTCTGCTCAAATTGCTGGCGCACGGCCTAGTATTGCCTGTTCACGGCGGTGAATCGATCGGCATATTCCTCGTGTCTGTCGCCGTGCTTGGCCTGCTGGGTGGCGGGGCCTGGCCCGCGCAGATGAACTGGCTGATGTGGCTCTCCCCGCTGTTGCTGTTGACCGCATTGCAATTGCTGTGGAACGAAAGCACGATTTTTTCCGGGCTCAAATCCGGTGACTGGGGGCGGGTGATCTGTGCTGCGCTGGCCGGAACGATCGTGGGCAATCTGGTCTCAATCAGCTATCACGCCGGAGGCGGCAACCAGACCAGCACACCGCACAACATGCCCGCACAACTCGGGTATATGTTGTTCGGTTTGTTGTGCCTGCAACTCGGCGATGTGATCGCAGAAAATTGGCGCGGCAAAAAGCGCACCGGCCCGTTTCAGCAAAAGAAGAAATTTCCGATCCCCGTGATCGTCAGGCCAGTCGGCACTAAAAGGGACTGATAATGTACCGATTGTTGCGTTCCGCGCTGTTCCGCCTTGACCCGGAAACTGCTCACCATCTCACCCTCAAAAGCCTGAATTTTTTATATTCATCGGGTTTGAGTAGTATCGTCACGCGGCATCCGCCAGACATTCCGCATACCCTGATGGGACTGGCTTTCCCCAATCCGGTCGGTCTCGCTGCCGGACTGGACAAGAATGGCGACTGTATAGACGGGCTGGCGGCACTCGGTTTTGGCTTCATCGAAATCGGTACGGTCACCCCGCTGCCACAATCCGGCAACCCAAAGCCGCGGCTGTTCCGCCTGCCTCAGGCCGACGCCATCATCAACCGCATGGGCTTCAACAACGATGGTGTGGACAAACTGGTTGAGAACGTCAGGCGTGCTGATTATCGCGGTATATTGGGCATCAACATCGGCAAAAACGCCGCCACGCCGATTGAAAAGGCATCGGAAGATTATCTGATCTGTCTGCGTAAAGTGTACGCCCATGCCAGCTATATCACCGTCAATATCTCCTCTCCCAACACCAAAAATCTGCGCCAGCTGCAGGGGGAAGATGCGTTGAATGATTTGCTGGCAAAGCTCAAGGCCGAGCAGCAACTGCTTGCCGACAAACACGGCAAATATGTACCTGTCGCGCTGAAGATCGCGCCGGACATGGAGACCGGGCAAGTCGCGCAAATCGCCCGGCTGTTGATGCACCATCATATCGACGGCGTGATCGCCACCAACACCACGCTGTCGCGCGAGGGGGTGGAAAGCCTGCCGCATGGTACGGAATCGGGCGGTTTGAGCGGCGCTCCGGTGCGCGACAAATCTACTGCCGTGATCCGTCAGCTTGCCGCTGAGTTGCAAGGCGCTCTGCCCATCATCGGTGTGGGCGGCATACTGAGCGGCGCGGATGCTGTAGAAAAAATCATGGCTGGCGCATCGTTGGTGCAGGTATACAGCGGTTTGATCTATCGTGGCCCGGCACTGGTAACTGAGAGTTGCGCGGCAATCCGCGCTATCTGAGCCTGCCCCAGATCGCTATCCCGAGTATCTGGTGCAAGACCGGCGAGTCATTGGGGCTTCCCAGCAGCAAGCGGATAGGTCTAACCCATTGAAACAGACGAAATGAGTTTAAGGCGAGGTTTGTACCTCTTGTAACATTAACATATACTTATATATGTAATTTGCCGGTGGGATCGTTAGTATTGAATAGATTTGGTGTTTTTTGTCTATGTTATTCGGAAACTTTGTTTCCACCGTGCTGAGGCTAGTGGTCATACCAGTGCTGTATTACCCCACCCTGAACAAAAAATTCCAGTAAAATCCGATTAATTACAAATAGGAGTTTCAAATAATGAATTCAGAACGCATTGTTCGTATCGTCGCCGGTTCTTTTATATTGCTTTCACTGGCGCTGGGCATAGAAGCCAGCCCGATATTCGTTAGCAAATACTTTATATTGTTCACCGCCTTCGTTGGGCTGAATCTGTTCCAAAGTGGTTTCACCAGGATCTGTCCGCTGAACAATATCCTCGCCAAGTTCGGTATAAAAAGCGGTTCGTGCTAAGCAAAACACCCCAGTCGATCAGGTTGGCAAATTTCAAGCTTGCCCACATCAGTTTGGCCCTCGTCGGGCTGATGTTCGCTTTCCCCTTTTTGCACTATCGCCATGAAAATCCGCTGACTACGTTCGATCAGGAGTGGTGGAGCGCCATGCTGGGCGTGCTTGCCCTTACTTTGTTGCTTGCCCGTGAATTCTGGCAGCGACCCGAGATTCCCCGTATTGCGCAATTCCCCGCCGCGCTGATCGTCGTGCTGCTGCTGCAACTGATGCTGGGCAAGGTCGCCTATTTTAACCAGGCATTGTTGTATGCCCTGTATTTTCTGTTTGCAACTTTGCTGATGGTGCTTGGTGCCAGGTTGCGCGATTGCATCGGGCTGGCAAAACTTGCGCAGGTGCTGGCGATTTTTCTGTTGATCGGCGCTGAACTGAATGCCTTGATCGGTGTATTGCAGCATTTCCAATGGCATACCTTTTTTGATGCGGTCATTGCACGGGATCTTTCCGGTGGCATATACGGGAATCTCGCCCAGCCAAATCATTATGCCGATTACATTGCACTGGGTTTGGTCTCGTTGGGATTGCTGTTCCAGCAACGAATCCTCAAGCCGGGGTATGTGATTCTGCTGGCCCTCCCGCTGTTATTTGCGATGACGCTGAGCGGTTCGCGCAGTTCGTGGCTGTATATGTCACTGATGATTTTCATGGCGTGGTCGATGGCGCGGCGCGAAGCAACGATGAAACCATTGCTGCGTTATAGCGCGCTGCTGGTGGTCGGGTTCGGACTGATGCATGTGCTGGTGCAAATGCACTTCATGGCGGGTCCGGGTCACGGCACAAATACCGTACAGCGCTTGCTGACCTATAACGGGGGTGGCGATACCGGCGGCAGCATACGTCTTTACCTGTGGCACGAAGCGTGGCTGATGTTTACCCAATCTCCCTGGCTGGGGGTGGGCTTCGGGCAATTCGCCTGGCATCACTTTCAGATGTTGCCGCTGCTTCAGGCGAGCAATATTTCGGGGCTTTACAACAACGCGCATAACCTGGTTTTTCAACTGGCTGCAGAAGCCGGCATTCCGGGATTGCTGGCGTTGTTTGTTTCAATGGGAATCTGGTTGTATGGCATAAGACGGGTGACGCTGACTGCGTCACATTGGTGGGGTTACTCCCTGTTGGGCGTGTTGGCCATACACAGCCTGCTCGAGTACCCGTTGTGGTACGCCTACTTCGTGGCAGTGGCGGCAATTCTGCTGGGCGCGTTCGATGAGACTCGCTACCGCCTGGAATTGCATCAAATAGGACGGGTTTCCATGCTGGCCATCCTGCTGTTGGGACTGGTGACACTGATACAGTTGAACAGCGGATTTCAGCAGCTGAAGAACACACTGGCGGTTGGTTCAGTTTCCGGCAGTGAAGTCGCTGCAGTTTACCCGCTTATACGCGCCGGGCTGGTTGCCGCGCATGACCAGCCGCTGTTGGCGCCATATGCCGAAATGTATATGCTTTCCTATACCGAGGTGAATGCCGATCATATCAAGCAGAAGCTCGCACTGGGCTCCAATGTGATGCATTTTCTGCCAATTGCCCCAGTGGTTTACCGTCAAGCGTTTTTTCTGGCCCAGGACGGCCAGCTGGCGCAGGCTGAACAGCTGTTGGAACAGGCTATCTGGTCATATCCGGGTAATGGCGAAGCGCATCTATTGCTGGTTGGTTTGGCGGAGAAAGACCCCGCACATTTTTCGGCTCTGTTAGAATTTGCGGTCCAAAAAGAAAAGGAGCATGCCCGTGCAGTTCGTCATCAGTAATATCCTTCCAATTTCGATCGCATTCTTCAGCGGAATCATGCTGATGTGGTCATTGTTCGGAAACCGTTTTCGCGGAATCAAGGAGGTGGATACCTCTGCTGCGTTGCAACTCATCAATCACAAGGATGCAGTCATTCTGGATGTGCGCGAGCGGAGCGAATACGACGCCGGTCATGTACTGAATTCAAAATTCATTCCATTGGGCAAGCTTAAAGAACGCATGGGAGAGCTGGAAAAGTACAAGGATCGTCCCATCGTGGTGGTATGCCGAAGCGGTAATCGTTCCGGGACGGCTTGCTTTTTGTTGGCCAAGCAAGGGTTTGCACAAGCTTACAATTTGGCCGGCGGCGTTCAGGCCTGGCAAAAAAGCCAATTGCCGCTGGAAAAATAAACATGACAAACGTATTAATGTATACCACCGCCGTGTGTCCCTATTGCGTTCGTGCCGAGCAGTTGCTGAAGCGCAAAGGTGTACAGCAGATCGAGAAGGTCCGTGTCGACCTGCAACCTGAATTGCGCGTAGAGATGATGGAAAAAACCGGACGGCGCACCGTGCCGCAAATTTACATCAACGGTGTGTATGTTGGCGGCTATGATGATCTTGCTGCACTTGATCAAGCTGGCGGACTGGTCGAGCTTTTGGCGAAGTCCTGATTTTAGTAATAATATTTCTTTCTAGGGAATCAACATGACCGCAGCAGTTGAAGAGAATAACCAGCCCATATTCAATCTGGACAAAATCTATGTCAAGGATATATCGCTGGAAATCCCCCACGCACCGAAAATATTTTTGTCACGAGACAATCCGCAGGTCGATATTCAGTTGCATACCCAAGCCGGTTCTATAGAAGAAGGGCAGTTCGAGGTGATGGTGAAGGCTACGGTCACTGCCAGGATCGGCGAAAAGGTCATGTTTCTGGTCGAGGTCGAGCAGGCGGGAATTTTCCAGATACGCAATGTGCCGGCCGATGAACTGGAGCCGATTCTGGCGGTGATGTGCCCGAACATTCTGTTTCCGTATTTGCGCGAGGCTGTCTCTGATGTGGTGGTGCGTGGCGGTTTCGCACCGGTGCTGCTGAACCCGATAAATTTCGATGCGATTTACCAGCAGCAGAAACAGCAGCAATTGGCACAGGCCGCCGCACCGGTTACCACTCACTGATGAAACTGTTTTATTCCCCCCGTTTGGCCGTTCTGTTGGTGCTGATTTTTGCTGCCGGTGCGGCCCGGGCAGTGGAATATGTGTCGGTCAGCGAGAGCAGCGCAATACTCTATGACGCTCCCTCGACCATGGCAAAAAAGCTGTTCGTGGTGAACCGCTATATGCCTTTCGAGCCAGTCGTCACGCTGGAAAGCTGGGTCAAGGTGCGTGACCGTTCCGGCGGACTGTATTGGGTGGAAAAGCGCGCGTTGAGCAACAAGCGCTATGTGTTTGCGCTGTTGCCGCTGGTAGATGTTCGCGCGGCCCCCGATTTTGCTTCGCCGAGATTGTTTCAAGTACGCCAGCAAGTTGCTTTGGAATTTATTGAATCAACCGGTACCGGCTGGATCAGGGTGCGCCATCAAGACGGAAATATCGGGTATGTGCGGCGTGCCGAGGTTTGGGGCGGCTGAACCATGAATCCGGAATATACTCATGCCACGGGAACCGAAAAGATAAACCGGCCCGCCCCCGGATATTTCACGAGTTTCGGGACAGGCCGCTTCGGCAATCTCACGACATGCTTGAAATGAGGTTGAGATGAAAATCACGATCATCGGCGCGGGAGCATGGGGAACCGCGCTTGCCATCAGCCTGTCGGCCAGTCATCGCGTTACGCTGTGGGCACGCAATGCCGATCAAATCGCAGCAATGCAAGACACGCGTTATAACCAGCATTACCTTCCCGGGATTTTGCTGCCCGCCGAAATCGACTTAAGTTCTGATTTCCCCGCCGCATTGGCGGCTGCGGAGTTGGTGATCATCGCCGTGCCGACAGCCGCATTGCGCCCGGTTTTGCATCAGCTTGTGCAATTGCCGCGGCATTTCAACCTGGTCTGGCTGTGCAAGGGATTTGAGGCGGAGACCGCAAAATTACCGCATCAGGTTGTTGCCGAAGTGTTGCCTGAAGGATCTAAGTACGGCGTATTGTCCGGACCCAGTTTCGCACAGGAAGTCGCGCGCGGATTCCCAACCGCGTTGACGCTTGCGTCTGCTGACGAGGAATTTGCGCGCAGTACCGCGCAGGCGCTGCATCATGCATACCTGCGCGTCTATGCAAGCAATGACATGGTGGGGGTCGAAGTCGGCGGGGCGGTGAAAAATGTGATGGCGATCGCAGCCGGCATTTGCGACGGTATGGGGCTCGGCCTTAACGCGCGTGCAGCACTGCTGACTCGCGGTTTGGCCGAGATCACCAGGCTTGGCTTGAAACTCGGCGGGCGTCCGGAAACCCTGAGCGGTCTTTCCGGTGTTGGCGATTTGATTCTCACCTGCACCGGCGATTTATCGCGCAATCGCCAGGTTGGGTTGTTGTTGGTGCAGAAGCACGATTTGCCGGAAATATTGCGCAGACTCGGGCATGTTGCCGAGGGCGTTTACACGGTGCGTGAAGTGCATCATCTTGCCCAGCGCTTGGGCGTCGCAATGCCGATCTGTGAAGCTGTCTATCGCATCCTCTACGAGCATGTGCCTGCCGCAGAAGTGGTTACGACACTGCTTAATCGCACGCCCAATCTGGAATTCGACGGCGTTTGATTCGCGTTAACGCATCAGAGGTTCCTTAGGTTATTTCCTGCGACGGAACACCATATCCCACACCCCGTGCCCCAGGCGGATACCGCGCTGCTCGAACTTGGTGAACGGGCGATAGTCCGGGCGAGGTGCGTAACCCGCCGCCGTATTTTCCAGTAACGGTTCCGCAGCCAATACCGCCAGCACCTGTTCGGCGTAATCCTGCCAATCGGTGGCGACATGGATATATCCGCCGGGCTTGAGTTTCGTCGCCAGCTGCGCGATGAACGGAGCCTGGATCAAACGGCGCTTGTTGTGGCGCGCCTTGTGCCACGGGTCGGGGAAAAAGATGTGCACGCCTTCCAGCGTGTTCGCCGCGATCATGTCGCGCAGCACTTCCACTGCGTCGTGCTGGATGATGCGGATGTTGGATATCTGTTGCGAGTCGATCAGCTTGAGCAGATTGCCCACTCCGGGCGTGTGCACTTCCAGTGCCAGATAATCATTTTCCGGATGTGCGAGTGCAATGGTCGCGGTGCTGTCGCCCATGCCGAAACCGATCTCAAGGATCTTGGGCGCACTGCGTCCGAAGGCCTGCTCGAGATCGAGTGCTTGCGCGGCGTAGGCGATACCAAAGCGCGGCAGCAGCGTTTCACACGCGCGCTGTTGCGCGGGCGAAACGCGGCCCTGGCGCAGCACGTAGCTGCGGATGTGGCGTTTGGACAGATCGGGAATTTCGGTCATGTGGTTGCGGTATTGAATGGCCCTCCCACCATCCCCTTTTACATAAATGCTAGAGGTGACGGTGAGGGTTTGGGTCAGGAACGTGAAGGATTGATGATGCCTGACGTTGGCGAACTGGGGCTTGCGCTGTAAAGTTTTTTCGGCATGCGCCCGGCCAGATAGGCGGACCGGCCGGCTTCCACAGCCTGCTTCATCGCTGATGCCATCAGCACCGGTTTCCGGGCCCCGGCGATCGCGGTATTCATCAGCACGCCGTCGCAGCCCAGTTCCATAGCGATCGCGGCATCGGAAGCGGTGCCGACACCCGCATCGACGATCACCGGGACTTGCACGCGTTCCATGATCAGTTGCAGATTCCACGGGTTGAGGATGCCCATGCCGGAACCGATCAGCGAGGCCAGCGGCATGATCGCGACGCAGCCGATGTCTTCCAGCTGCTTGGCGATGATCGGGTCGTCCGAGGTATACACCATCACCTGAAATCCTTCCGCCACCAGAGTCTTCGCCGCGGCGATGGTTTCGATCACATTGGGATACAGCGATTGCGGGTCGCCCAGCACTTCCAGTTTGACCAGGCTGTGTCCGTCGAGAAGTTCGCGCGCAAGACGCAGGGTTCGCACCGCATCTTCGGCAGAGTAGCAACCGGCAGTGTTGGGCAGCAGCGTGTATTTCGACGGTGGCAGGATCTCCAGCAGGCTGGGTTCGCCGGGATTCTGGCCTATATTGCTGCGCCGGATCGCGATGGTGATGATCCCGGCACCGCTGGCTTCAACGGCCGCTTTGGTTTCGGCAAAATCCTTGTATTTGCCGGTTCCTACCAGCAGCCGGGATGTGTAGCTCTTGCCTGCGATGACTAATTTGTCGTTCATGTTCGTTTCCTGTATCAATACTAATAAATCAGTTAGCTTTGCATAGCCATCGACTATGTTGGCAAACTACGACAACTAAGTCATTGGTTAACGCCAGCCAAGTACACCCGCAAGGGATACGCCGTGATTGTAAGGGGCTGAAGCACCAACAATACACGCAGGCTGGTTAGCTTCGCATAGCCATTCCACTAGGCAACCACAAGACGGTTGCCAAGCGGCTGGTTAGCCACCACCCACAGCCACGACCACTTCCAGTTTATCCCCATCCGCCAATTGCTGCGTGGCAAATAAACTGCGCGGCACGATTTCGCCGTTGCGCTCCAATGCAACGCGCTTGCCGGTCAGGCCCATTTCTTCTATGAGTGCGGCAACGCCGGTGGGGTCGGGAAGTTGGCGAGATGTGCCGTTAATGCTGACGGTAATCACTTTCAATCTTTCGTTTGGTTACGGTAGAATGAGATGCTATCACGCGGGTGTAGTTCAATGGTAGAACGGCAGCTTCCCAAGCTGCATACGACGGTTCGATCCCGTTCACCCGCTCCAGTTCATTTCAGCGCAACATCCGGCACATCCGCGTGCAAATCGTGCATCACGATGCGCGGGACGAACAGGATCGCCAGCACATTTCCAGTGATCGCGACGATTCCCACCAGACCATAGTCAACAATCTGGCCCGCATCGTTTTGCGTGATGATGAATCCGGCCAGCGTCGTGGCCAAACCCATGGAGAGCGACTGCATGGTGGCATTCAGCGACATGAAGGTGCCGCGCAATTTCGGACGCGCCGCCGAAGTGATGATGGCCATCGCCGGGATCATGCGTCCCGAGACCAGCACGAAAAATGCCGTGGTGCAGACCAGCCACAGCCACAGCGGTGCGGCACCGATATGGGTCACCACCAGCAGGGGCAGCAGTGCCGCGACGGCGACCACCCGGTAAATTTTGATCTTGCCGCGCAGGTCGGCCCAGTGGCCGATCAGCCGTGCGGTGAACAGTGTTGCCGCACCGCCCGCGAGATAGATGTATGGGATGTCATGCAGCGAGATGCCGACGTTGCCCACCGCGTAAATAGTGATGTAGGGGATTACCGTGAAGCCGGAAAAAACCAGCAGCCCGGAGAACAATAAAGCGTTCAGATGATTGGGTTCGCGCAGCACTTCGAACATCGCCGAGAGCGGGTGCGCGCGTTTCTTGTCGCTGATGTGGTAGCGCAGTTCCGGCAGGATGCGCGCGCCGACAAGGATGAACAGCACGGACAGGGCCGCGATCAGGATGAACGGCGCGCGCCATTGAAAATGATTGGCCAGCCAGAGGGACAGTGGCACCCCTGCGACCGTGGAAAGGGAAAATGCGGTGGCAACGATGCCGCTGGCCTTTGCGCGGCGTGAAAAAGGAATCACGTCACCGATGATGGTCTGCACCATCGCACCCATCACCCCGCCGAAAGCCCCTGCCATTCCGCGCGCGATGAGCAGCGTGGCATAGCCGGGCGCCATCCCGCATGCCAGCGTCGCCAGTCCGAACAGTCCGAAAATGGTCAGCAGCAAACGCTTGCGTTCGAAACGGTCGATGAACGTTGCAGCCAGCAATCCGGAAAAAGCTGCGCTGAAGCTGTAAGACGCGACCAGCAGGCCGAATTCATGGGTACTGATACCGAATGCTTTTATCAGGACCGGGCCCAGCGGCATCATGATCATGAAGTCGAGGATGTGGCTGAACTGGATTCCGGCAAGAGTGAGCAATAAATAGCGCTCGCGTTGCGGGGTCAGCGTGGGATGCATGTTCGAAGGCATTGATTTCAAGGGAAGCATTCTAACAGTGTCGATAAGAAAAAATTGCGCTTCCGGCAGTGCTAAAATTGCGGCTCGTATTTTTTGCATTCCATCATGCCGCAACCCTCTTTTGTCCATCTCCGTTTGCACAGCGAATATTCAATTTCGGATGGCATGGTGCGCGTGGACGAAGCAGTTGCGGCCGCAAAGCGGGATGCGATGCCGGCACTGGCGCTGACCGACCTGAACAATTTCTTCGGCCTGATAAAGTTTTACAAGGCGGCGCGCGGCGCCGGACTCAAGCCTGTCGCCGGGTGCGATGTGTTCATCACCAACGATGCCGATCGCGAGCGCCCATATCGCCTGCTGTTGCTGTGCCAGTCGGTAACGGGTTATTTGCTGTTGTGCCGTTTGCTCAGCCGCGCCTATCTGGAGAACCAGCATCGCGGACGCGCCGAGCTGCGTCGCGAGTGGTTCCATCAGGGCACCGGGGGGTTGATCGCACTGTCCGGCGCGCATCTCGGCGATACCGGCAGCGCGCTGTTGTCAGGCAATGCGGCACAGGCCAGGCAGTTCGCACAGGAATGGGCCAGCCTGTTCAACAACCGCTATTATCTCGAGGTCCAGCGCGCCGGGTTTGCGGACGAGGAGCATCACATCCATGCGGCGATCCAGCTTGCCGCCGAACTCGGGCTGCCGGTGGTCGCCACCCATCCAGTGCAATTCCTTGCTGCCGATGATTTCAAGGCGCACGAAGCGCGCGTGTGCATCGCCGAAGGTTATGTGCTCAACGACAAACGCCGCGCAAAACAATTTACCGCACAACAATATTTCAAGACACAGGCTGAAATGGCGGAGCTGTTCGCCGACCTGCCGGAAGCGTTGCAAAACAGCGTGGAGATCGC
>DIYV01000069.1:12898-14613 GCA_002429165.1 Gallionella sp. UBA6045
CTCGGCAAGCCGCGCCTGCCGGATTTCCCGACGCCAAACGGTCAGGGGCTGGACGATTATTTGCGCGAGCAGGCAGAAAACGGTCTGCAACAGCGCATGACCATGCTTTATCCCGATGCGGCTGAGCGGGCCGCCAAGCAGTCGGAATATCAGGCGCGGCTGGATTTCGAGATCAATACCATCATTGCGATGGGATTCCCCGGCTACTTTCTGATCGTGTCGGATTTCATCCGCTGGGCCAAGGAAAACGGCGTGCCGGTCGGCCCCGGGCGCGGTTCGGGCGCGGGTTCGCTGGTGGCATACAGCCTCGGCATCACCGACCTTGACCCCTTGCGTTATGCCTTGCTGTTCGAGCGTTTCCTGAATCCGGAGCGCGTGTCGATGCCCGACTTCGACGTGGATTTCTGCCAGGACGGGCGCGAGCGCGTCATCGACTATGTGAAACAGAAATATGGCGCGGCCAGCGTGGCGCAGATCGCCACCTTCGGCACCATGGCTTCCAAGGCAGTGATCCGCGATGTCGGGCGGGTGATGGATTTTCCCTATGGCCTGTGCGATCGATTGTCGAAAGCGATTCCGCTGGAAGGCGTGAAACCGGTTTCGCTGAAAAAGGCACGCGAGATGGAGCCCGAGATCAACAGCATCGCCGAGAGCGAAGAAGGCGTGCCCGAGCTGCTGGAGCTGGCCAGCCGCCTGGAAGATCTGACGCGCAACGTCGGCATGCACGCGGGCGGCGTGCTGATCGCGCCCGGACAGCTCACCGACTTCTGCCCGTTGTATTGCGCCGACAGCAGTGCCAGCGTGATCAGCCAGTTCGACAAGGACGATGTCGAATCGATCGGCCTGGTGAAGTTCGACTTTCTCGGCCTGCGCACGCTGACCATACTCGATTGGGCGATGCGCCATGTCACGCGGCTCAACGGTGGTACCTCGCCGTTCTCGCTGGAAACCCTGCCGCTGGACGATGCCGCGACTTACGAGCTGCTGAAGGCATGCAACACCACGGCCATATTCCAGCTGGAATCGCGCGGCATGAAGGACATGCTGAAGAGCGCCAGACCGGATTGCTTCGAGGACATCATCGCGCTGGTCGCGCTATACCGTCCCGGCCCGATGGACCTGATACCGGATTTCGTGCGGCGCAAGCATGGCGAGAAATTCGACTATCCGCATCCGGCGGTAGAGCCGGTGCTGCGCGAGACTCACGGCATCATGGTCTACCAGGAGCAGGTTATGCAGATGGCGCAGCTGGTCGGCGGCTATAGCCTGGGCGGCGCCGACCTGCTGCGCCGCGCGATGGGCAAGAAAAATGTCGAAGAGATGGCGCAGCAGCGCGAAATCTTCGTCGCGGGCGCGCTCAAGGGCGGCACATCGAAGGAGCAGGCGGGCCATCTGTTCGACCTGATGGAAAAGTTCGCCGGCTATGGTTTCAACAAATCACACGCCGCAGCCTATGCGCTGGTCGCCTACCAGACCGCCTATCTCAAGGCGCATCATCCGGCCGCGTTCATGGCCGCAACGCTGTCGGGCGATCTGGACAATACCGACAAGGTGCGCACGTTCTACGCCGATACGCTGCAGCAGAATCTGCGCGTGTTGCCGCCGGACGTGAACAGTTCGGGCTATGTGTTTTCACCGGTGGACGAGCAGACCATCGCATACGGACTGGGGGCGATCAAGGGAACGGGCGAGGCGGCCATTGCCAGCATCGTCAA
>DIYV01000069.1:14702-30273 GCA_002429165.1 Gallionella sp. UBA6045
GACAAGCGCATCGTCAACCGGCGCACGGTTGAAGCCTTGATCCGCGCGGGTGCGTTCGACAGCCTCAACGACCATCGCGCCAGCCTGATGGCCAGCGTGGATGCGGCTTTGGCGAGCGCCGACCAGCAGGCGCGCGCGGCGAACCAGAACAGCCTGTTCGGGCACGACGAGGGCGATGTCGCGCTGATCGTGAAATATGCCGATGTGCCGCGCTGGCGATTGCGCGAACAGCTTGCCCATGAAAAAGCCAGCCTGGGAATCTATCTGGGCGGTCATCCGTACCAGGAATATGCCGATGAGCTGGCCAACTTCATCAGGGTGAAGCTGGCCGACCTGACACCGCAATTTGTCGGGCAATCCAACGGCTCCGCAGGCGGTTCGGGGCATGGTTCCGGATATGGCTCGCGGCGCGGCGTACCGGTGGTGCTGGCCGGTATCGTGGCCGGGCTGCGCATCCAGCAAACCCGGCGCGGACGCATGGCGATCGTCACGCTCGATGACGGCAGCGCGCAGGTCGAGCTGACCCTGTTCAATGAAATCTACGAGGCCAACCGCCCGTGGATACGCGAGGATGAATTGCTGGTAGTGCGCGGCACGGCCAAGCTGGATGAATATTCCGGCAACGTGCGCGTGAGCGGTGAAGAGCTGTTCGACTTCGCAACGGCACGTTCCCACTTCGCGCAACAACTGGCCCTGCGCTGCAACGGCAACGCCAGCATCGGGCAGCTCAAAAAATTATTTACCCCGTATCGCGAGGGCAAGTGCCCGGTGCAAATTCACTACCACAACGATAACGCAAGCTGCCAGCTGCGTCTGGGCGAGGCCTGGCAAGTGACCTTGCACGAAGACCTGCTGCACGATCTGCGCGACCTGTTGCAGGCGGAAAACGTGAAGGTGGTTTACGGTTGAAATTTATGCGCGGTGTTGAAACAAGTGGAATGACTTTGGGCGCTTGGCCGGTTCCGACCAAGCGACCTGTCAAAACGCGAGATCAATAACCCCAATCCTCATGCCTGACCGGCAGCCTGTTCAACTGATCTTTATAGAACTTCCATTTCGGCATGAACTGATCCATCAAGGTCGTGAAACGTTGGTTATGCGTCGGCTCCAGCAAGTGAGCCAACTCATGCACGACGATGTACTCAAGACACTCCGGTGGTTTCTTGGCCAAGTCTGTATTGAGGCGGATGTTCTTGGAGTCGTGGCTACAGCTTCCCCACTTCGTTTTCATCTTCTGCACGAAACAGCGCCCAACTTTCACACCCATCAGCGATTCCCATTTTGCGATCAACAGCGGGAGCGCTGTTTTGAGTTGCTCGCGATACCACGCTTCGAGGATTTCCTGTTTTTTCTCGTGGCTCGTTGCGGGGCGTATGCGCAGGATCATCTTGCTGTGCTTGAGCTCAACTTCAGGCGCAGCATCCTGTTCTTCTATTTTGAGCAGGTAGCGTTTCCCCCAAAGGTAATGGCTTTCGCGGTCCAGGTATTCGCGCGGCGTTTCACGTTCCTGCTCGCGCAGCTTTTTCTGCTGACTCTTGATCCAGCCGAGCTTGGTGATGGCAAACACGCGGATGGTATCGAGATCCATCCGTAACGGCGCGGAGATGCGCACCCTTCCTGCTGGTGGATAAACGCTCAGGTGAATGTTTTTGATATCCTTCTGCACCACGTCCACCGCGATCTCGCCCAGATTGATCTGCGTGACCATCAGTATTCCTTCTGCTGACGGATGATGAGGAAGATGCGTTCAACATCCTCCACATTTTTCAAAATTGCGAGCAAGGCTGCCTTGATGACATTCTCTTTTGGTTGCACTCCACGCCAGTCATTCGGTCTAACGTGTTTAACCGTCTCATCGATTCTGATTGCCAGCTCAAGCGTTCCATCCTTCATGGTAGTTTCATACGATGCGGACGGTTCCGCTACACGGAACGTGCCACCGGAAGACAGCCCTTGCATGAGCATGTTATAGAGCGCACGCCGTCCCGGTGTATTCAGTTGCACAGGCGTATCCTCGGCCTGACCCGCCTCCACCCTTTTCACCAGCTCGGCGATCCGATTCAGGTATGCCTCATACTCGATTGCTTTCGCTTTACGCGCGGCGATAATCTCATCCAGCAGCGTGGACATCTTGTCGTAAAACGCCGGGTCGCTCAGGTGTTCCTTGATGATCTTCTTGCGGACGTTGTTCTCGATGCTTTCGGCAATCGCATCCTTGTTACCCTTCAGCCCGCCAAGCCGGCTGTTGATCGCATTCGCAATGCCGGTCTTCACGATCAGCTCCAGCAGCGGCATGTCGTCGAACGGTGAAATCGGTCTCGGCTCATCGGCTTCGATATAGGTATCGATCAGGTGCCGCATGTCCGCCTCGTAGGCTTTCAGGTCGAGGCTTTCTCCGCTGGCGTTGCGGATGATCTCGCGCAGCTTGAGGTAGCGATCCAGCGACTGCTTGATGCGCTGTATTTCGGTAGCGCTGTAACCCGCTCTTCCCAACTCGTCCGCAATGTTGGCGTAGGCGCGCACCAGCGCCACCGTCCCCTTGTAGAGCGCAACTCGCTGCGGCTCATGCTCCGTCAAATCCTCCGCAATCTCGGTATTGCCGCAGAAATAATGGATGTGCTCCAGTTCGCCTTGCGGCGGCTTTACCGGCTCGCATAGCATCTCAACGGTGTTCAGCGCATTGTCCAGCCGCTCGCGACCCTTGCTCAAACGTTCTTGCAGCAGAATTTCGGGATCGGCACCGCCAGCGCTGTGATCCAGTTCGGAGGTATAGACTTGCAGCGCGCCGGTGCCTTGCTCGTTGACCAGTTTCTTGAACAAATCCTTATAGTCCACGATGTAGCCGAAATCCTTGTCGTCGCCGTCCAGCCGGTTGGTGCGGCAGATCGCCTGAAACAAGCCGTGGTCCTGCATCGATTTGTCGATGTAGAGATAAGTGCAGCTTGGCGCGTCGAAGCCCGTAAGCAGCTTGTCCACCACCACCAGCAGCTTCATGTTGGCGGGCTGCTCCCTGAACATCTTCTTGGCGTAATCCTCGTAAGCCTCGGTATTCGCCATACCCTTGTCTTTGAGCAGTGCGGTGTAGGTGTTGTAGATGTACAGTTTGTCCGTCTCGGTGTTCGCGCCGGTATCTTCCAGCGTGGCATCTCTTGTCTGCGGATTGTAGGAAGTGACTACCGCGCATTTGCTCTTGAACACCGTCTTCTGGAACAGATCGAAATACTTGCACGCCTCGTAGATGCTGGAGGCAACGAGAATGGCGTTGCCGCGCTCGTTGCTCAGCCGCGGCTTCACGCTGAAGTCGAAAATGATGTCTTCCACCACGCGCTCCATGCGCGATCGCGAACTCAGCACCTTCTGCATCGTGCCCCACTGCTCGCGCAGTGCGGCCTTTTGCCAGTCGTTCAGTGCACGGGTCTTGGCCTCGAACCACGCGTCGATCTTGTCTTCGGAACCCAGGCTCTGGTCGATGTCACGCGCTTCATACACGAGGTCGAGCACCACCTCATCCTCCACCGCCTCGCTGAATTTGTAGGTGTGGATGTAGCCGCCGAACACTTCCATGCTGGTCTGCTTGTCCTTCTTCAACAGCGGTGTTCCGGTGAAGCCGATGAACACTGCATTCGGCATCAGCGCCTTCATCGTGCGGTGCAGCTTGCCGCTCTGGGTGCGGTGGCACTCGTCCACGAACACGAAAATCTCGCCCACGGTCGGGCTGGGCTGGGCTTTCAGTTCCTCGATGAACTGCTCGAAGTCTTCCACATTCTTCTTGCCAAACTTGTGCACGAGCGAGCACAGCAGTCGCGGCGTCGCCTGTCCCAGCTTGGACATCAGGTCGCGCCCGCTGGTCGCGCGGGTCATCGGATGTCCGGCATCGGTGAACACATCCTTGATCTGCTTATCGAGCTCGTCGCGGTCGGTGATAATCACCACGCGCGCATCCGGCTTGTTCTCCAGTATCCATTTCGCCAGCAGCACCATCACGATGCTCTTGCCGCTTCCCTGCGTGTGCCAGATGATGCCGCCCTCGCGTCTATGCACATGATCCTGCGCCGCCTTGATGCCGAAATACTGGTGTACGCGCGGCAGCTTCTTCACGCCGCCATCGAACAGCACGAAGTCGTGCATCAATTCGATCAGCCGCTGCTTGTTGGACATCTTGAGCAGATATTTATCCAGCTTGAAGCGGCTGTTGTCCGACTCGTCCTCTTTCCACTTCAGGAAATATTTTTCCTCGGTCTTGATCGTGCCGAATTGCAGCCCCTCGGAGTCATTGCCCGCGAAGATGAACTGCACTGTACTGAAAAACCACTCGTTGAATTCCGGCTGCTGGTTGGAAATATTCTGGCGTATGCCGTCGCCAATCGAGATGCGGCTGTTCTTCAACTCCAGCACTCCCACCGCGATGCCATTCACGTACAGCACCAGATCGGGCCGCCGTTCGTGGTTGCCGTGCAGCGTCACTTCCTCGGCAATCGCGAAATCATTTTGCGTTGCGTTGTCCCAGTTGATTAACTTGACGTCCTCGTTGTTTTCGCCCGCTGCCGCCTGCACCTGCACGCCGTAGCGCAACAGGCTGTACACCGCCTTGTTGTTGTCGTAGAGACTGCGGTTGGGATTGTTCGCTTCGGTGCGCAAACGGTCGAGCGCGCGGCTGATCTGCGCCGCGCTGTAACCGCACTTGGTGAGATAGGCCGTGAGCAAGCCTTGCTCGATGTTGCTGTTGCCATTGCCATCGAACCCGGATCGGTCAGTCCAGTCGCCGAGATACTCGTACTTCAACTCATCGCGGAACAAGGCGATGACGCGGTTTTGTGTTGCACGTTCTGCTTGTCCGATCACACTCATCCCGCTTCACCCCTATGAATGACAACTACTCAAGCCGCCCCGTCGCCCGCTTCACCATGTTCCCGACCTCCGCTGTCAGGTTGATCGGCAACAGCTTCGTCCCCGGATGGGCTTGCTGGAAAACGCGAAACACTTCATCGGCAAATGCCTGGCCGATCTCTTCCACGCCGGCGAAGTCGAGCACAACGGTCAGGAACCGTTCAAAACGCAGGGTGAGGCGCTTGGCCTGCGAGCGCGAAACCAGTTTCTCCCCCTCATGCTGCGCCAGTTTCACCGGCACGATGGTCCTGGAGAAAGTATATTCCTCCGGCGCGGCGAACTGGTCGAACACCTCTTTCAGGTTGCGCGTGCTGTCGTTGGCCAGGCGCATCAATACCACGGTGCCTGGGGCATCGGCAGCGCGCTCCAGCAGCACGTCCGTGCCCCAATCGTCATGCACGAAATGCAGCTTGCCGGAACGGATGTCATAAGCATCCATCACCTTGGACGAAAAGAAAATCCCCTCGCCCGTGTGGTTCACCGGATCGGTGGTCAGCTTGCCCTTGGCCAGCTCCAGGATCGCCTCGCGTGGATCATACAAATTCATCGCGCGCTGAATCTTGAGAAAAATGCCCTCGCCCTCGTCGGCGACATACACCGAAGTATTCAGCGCATCGCGCACCAGCCCCACCATCACCTTTGCCGAACCGGAATGGTCTATCGCATTGTTCACCATCTCCGTCACGGCGTAATGCCAGATGTCGCGTACATTGAGCGGCAAGTCCGCCAGATGCGGCGCAACCAGCTCGCGCCACACCCGGTCTTCATTCAGCCCGGCACGCTTGTATACCTGCCGCGCATCGGCCTGCACCGCCAACAGATAGCGCACGCCGCGCCCCACGCCGGTAGAAGTGACAACGCCTTCCCGCTTCAGCTTCGCCAGCCAGGCGCTGGCGGACTGGCGCGATACGCTATGCTGCTGCGCCAGCCGGGCAGCGACATTACCCCCGTCATGGGCAATGGCGTCGAGTATGGTGCGGCGCAGGTCGGCGGTCATATGTAAAGGTCAGGGGCAATAAACGTAAAGAGGAAACGGCTTAATTGTAAAGCATTGACGCCTGAAACGTAAAGCAGGATCCGGGCGCTATTTTAGATTTTTGGCAAAAACTAAAATAGCGCAGGGCGTTAATTTAGAGGCCGCGTCATTCCGGGCTTGCACCAAAGGTACGCAATTTTCTATGCGGTAATACCGCATGAAAATGGACAGACCAGGAATCCAGCAAAACAAAAAACTGGCGCGCTTGCGCGCCACCAAGCAAGGTAGGGTGGATAAGCGCAGCGCATCCACCTTGATGTCTGATTTGGTGGATGCGCTATCGCTTATCCACCCTACATCTACACCAGCCGTATCTTCCCGGTCAGCAGGTTATGCATCATGCCCTGCTTGAGTTCACGGGTCTTGGCGAGCCGGGTTTCGAGCGCGGCGATCTCGGTGTCCATGTCGGAGAGGATAATGGCGATGGCGGATTGTTCCTCAACTGTTGGTGGCAGATGGATCGGCAATATTCGAATCAGTTGGGCGGTATAGCTTTGCTGCTTGGTGCCCTGACAGTATTCCAGAGCTAACTCATCGCCACGATAAACGTAGTAGTGGTAGAGATATTCAGTAAGAAGTTCAGACGTTGGGTAGACAGCCATGCAAGACTGGTTGGTCGTGGCGGGACTACCGACAATCCCACACGCACCTCTTGTTCCAGCCGCCTCAAGGCCTGTTATTGCCATAAGGAACGTACCCGCAGGATGAAGTCGGAGGTTTGTTTTTTCAACAGCAATCTTTGAGATATGTTCGAGAGTATCCGTGATGACGTTGTAGTTCAGCTCCCCGCTGGAAATCCACTTGATGTCGCCTTTATAAAAATCTGGTCTACCACGATATGGCGTCGCACCACTCGAACAATGAATAATAACGTCACCCCAGCGCTTCACTTCCCACTCCCCACTGAACCCCGGCAGGCGCTTTTTGCCGGTGAGCAATTCCTGCATCGCGCCTTGTTTGAGGTGGCGCTTTTTGGCGATGAGTTGCTCCAGCGCTTCGGTGAGCGCATCCGCATCACTCAACGCCTCGGCGATGGCTTCTTGTTCGGCTTTGGTGGGTGGGAGCGGAATAAGGAGTGATGCATACTCACGACCGTTGATTCCAGGTTGCCCACTACGCATCGAGTTTACTTTGATCCAATTCCAGTAGGGTCTGCTATGAGTAAAGTATTGCAGATACCTTGGCTCTAATTTCTTCGTATCTGGCCGAGCACGAATGAGGAATCCGGCAAAAACCAACTCGCCATCCCGTTGGTCGTACAAATATGATTTGCCTACGCTAGCACCCGTTCGAGCAAGGACGAGGTCGCCTTCGCTTAGCATATAACCAGTGGCAAGCGGATGCTTCACTGAAGCCTTCGACTCATCAATGAATCGACCATCTTCAGAAATATCGGTAATGCGTAAATATGTGGGGTAGCGTGAATCAAAAGGAATTGCTGGCGCACCGATGCCATATGAAGGCGCGTTGGCTAATAACTCACCGAGTTGATGCACATCCCAATCCACCGGTATCACCCCCACCTCGGTCTGCTTGAAACCCGGCTTGACGCGTTGCGCATCCAGCACGACCTGATATTTGGCCGGCGCTTCCCGCACTGCCAGCGGTTCGCTCATGCCTGAAATCCCATCTTGCGCAGGTGTACTTCTACTTTCACGCTCAGGTTTGCCACGTTATCGGCCAGCACGGGCAGCGGTGTCTCGTAGCGTTCGGCCAGCTCTTTCACGCGCTGGGTGAGCGCCTGGCTGATGCGATCCATCTCGCCATGGATGTCCTTGTCCAGCACGGCAAGCCATTTGTCTTCCACCACCAGCGTTTTGATTTCGGCCTCAGAGAGCTTGGGATATTTCGCTAATGCCAGCAGGTCGAGTTCGGCCTCGGCATCCTTGAGGGATTTTTTGAGGTCGGCTTCCTGCGTGCTGAGTTGCAGCCACGCTTCGAGCGCGGCGATTTCTTCTTTGGCTTCCTTGTCGCCTTTGAGTTCTTTCAGCCGCGCGGCGACGTTGGCCTTGTTCACTTTATCGAGTTCGGCGTATGCGCCGTCTTCGCCGCTGTGTTCTTCTTCCAGCTCGGTCATCCGGGCAGTGACGCTTTCCAGCGTGGCTTCGAGTTCGCGGATGTTTGCCTGTTGCGCAGCGAAGTAACGATTTACGATAAGTTGCTTGGGCACGAGGTCGCACGCCCAGCCTTTGTCCACTTCCTTGATCGTTTTGCCTTCCTTGTTTTTCTTTACCTCAATAATGCGGTAGGTCGTTGCTGCCCAGCCATCGGCGGCAATCAAGTAGCAGTCGTCCTGCATGGTCGCTGCCCAGTAGTCCATCAGGTGTTGATACACATCGTATTTGTCGATGAGCGGTTTGCCGGTGTAGAAGGCGAGCAGGCTTTCCGACATCTGGCCGATGAGGTCTTTGGGATGGAAGCCGCCCGCTTGCGATGTCTTGAGCGCAACGGCAGTCTGTCCTTGCCAGGACGCGAAGAGTGCGTTCATGCTTTCGATGAAGGTGACGAACTCGGGATGCTCGTAAATGGTGGGTTTGATGGCTTGTTTGGGGACGGCCAGATCGAGGTAGCCGGGGCGGTTGGCTTTGAATAAGGTCTTGCGCAGTCGCGGGCATACGTCCCAATACGCATGCAGCGCATCCACGTCAGCCTTGGGAATACCGCCCTGCAGATGTCCTTCGATGTCCTGGATGTCCTCGGCTTGCTGACTGTCGATGTAGCGCGGGATGTTAAGGTTGAATTCGTTCTTCTCGATTTCCTCTACGCCCACCATGCGCGCGTAGCTCGGGTCGCTATCGTCGCGGCGGTTGAACACGTCCACGATCTTGTGGATGTCGCAATCGCGCAGGCGGTTTTTGTTGCCGTCTTTGAGATAGCCGCTGCTGGCGTCGATCATGAAAAGGCCTTTGCGGGTGTGGGCGTTTTCTTTGTCGATGACGACGATGCAGGCGGGAATACCGGTGCCGTAGAACAGGTTGGCGGGCAGGCCGATGATGCCCTTGATGTAGCCTTTGCGGATCAGGTTTTTGCGAATATCAGCCTCGGCATTGCCGCGAAACAAAACACCGTGCGGCAAAATGCATGCGCCTTTACCCGTACTCTTGAGCGAGCGAACGATGTGCAGCAGGTAGGCGTAATCGCCCTGCTTGGCGGGCGGTGTGCCGTAATGCTGAAAGCGTTCGTGCGGATCGTTGAGCGGGTCGATGCCGGTGCTCCAGCGCTTGTCGGAAAAGGGCGGATTGGCGACCACGTAGTCGAAAGTTTTGAGATTGCCGTCGTCAGTGGTGTACTGCGGATTCGCCAAGGTGCTGTGCCCGCCTTTGATCAGCGCCGTGGGTTTGTTGTGCAGGATCATGTTCATCCGCGCAAGGCCGGAAGTGGCGGTGTCTTTTTCCTGACCGTAGAGCGTGACCTCCGCCTTTGCCTCGTCGCCCACTTTCAGCAGCAGCGATCCCGATCCGCATGTTGGGTCATACACGGTGGTGTTGTTTGTGGTGTGCGCATCGCGGATGCCGATGATCTGCGCCATGACGCGGCTGACTTCGGCGGGGGTATAGAACTGGCCTTTGGACTTGCCTGATTCTGTTGCGAAGTGGCGCATCAGGTATTCGTAAGCGTCACCGAGGATGTCATCGCCCTCCGCGCGGTTCTTGCTGAAATCGAGCGCCTTGTTTTCAAAGATGCCGATGAGATTGGTGAGACGCTCGACAATTTCCTGGCCGCTGCCCAGCTTGCCCGGGTCATTGAAGTCCGGCATGTCGGACAGCTTGTTGGCATTCGCCAGCGGCGCGATGATTTTCTTGTTGATCTGGTCGCCGATGTCGGACTTGCCCTTGAGCGCGACCATGTCCTTGAAACTGGCGCCTTTCGGTATCGTGATCGGTGCGTAAGGCACGTCGGCATATTTGTCGCTAACGTATTTGATGAACAACATCACCAGCACGTAATCCTTGTACTGGCTGGCATCCATGCCGCCGCGCAGTTCGTCGCAGCTAGACCAGAGGGAGGAATAAAGTTCGGATTTCTTGATTGCCATGCGCTGTTACCTTTTACCCGTGGTGCCGGAAAATTACCAGAACCAAACCGGGCGAATTATGCAGCGTTTTGCGGTACTGCGTAATGCTGTTCAGTTTTTGTGACCGTCTTCGAAGGCATGCGATAAACGCCATCCCTCCAACCATCAGCTGATGGGTATTCCAATTCATCAAATGGATGGTTCCATAACTGTTGTTGAGGTCAGTGCGGCAGATAACCAACGACTTGGCTGCTGTCTTTTGGCAGCCTAGTCGGATGGCTAGTTGTTCTATCAGGGAGTAGAATTGCCCACTTGCGCAGTCTGGCCAATCAGCACGGCAGAGGAAAAATAATCGGGATGGACATTGCAGGTGTATTGCCGTTGGACGTTGCCGGTTTGGCCGTCGTGCTGTGGATGGCGCTGGGTTTGCTGGGGCTGGCACTGCAGCGCCGCCCGCATCTCATCACCAATGTCATTTTTCCGCTCGGCGCGATCGTTTCGCTGGTGCTTGCCGCTGCCGGTTTGTGGGCGATCGGTGAGCATGCCAGCTATGCCGTATTGCCGCTGGGCCTGCCTGGTCTGCCGCTGCATCTTGGTCTCGATCCGCTCTCCGCGTTTTTCCTGATCCTGCTGGGCGGAGCATCGTTGGGCGTGTCGCTGTTCAGCGCCGGTTATTTCAAATCCATGCAGGGCAACACGCTCGGCTTGCTGTGCCTGGAATATCACCTGTTCCTCGCCGGCATGGCGCTGGTGTTGCTGGCTGACGACGCGTACATGTTCATGGTGGCGTGGGAGACGATGGCCCTGTCTTCCTATTTTCTGGTCACCACCGACCACAATGTTCCCGACATCCGCAAGGCGGGCTTTTTGTATCTGCTGATCGCGCATGTCGGGGCGATCGCGATCCTGCTCAGCTTCGGCGTGATGCAGGGCGGGCATGGCATTGGCGCTTACACCTTTGCGGCGATGCGCGCGGCGCATCTGTCGGTATTCTGGTCGTCTGTGGTGTTTTTGCTGGCGTTGTTCGGCTTCGGCGCGAAAGCGGGTTTGCTGCCGCTGCACGTCTGGCTGCCCGAAGCCCATCCGGCGGCACCCTCGCCGGTTTCCGCATTGATGAGCGGCATCATGCTGAAAACGGCGATCTACGGCATCCTGCGCGTTACCTTCGACCTGCTGGGTGCGCAACAATGGTGGTGGGGTATGCTGGCGTTGGCGTTGGGTCTGATCACCGCGATCTACGGCGTGATGTTCGCCGCCGTACAAGCCGACATGAAGCGGCTGCTGGCTTATTCTTCTATCGAGAACATCGGCCTGCTGCTGGTGGGCATCGGCCTGGCCATCATCTTCCATGTCTATGGCAAGGACGCGCTGGCCGCATTGTCGTTGACCGCGACGCTGTACCACAGCCTGAACCACGCGTTCTTCAAGAGTTTGCTGTTCGTCGGCACAGGCTCGATCCTGCATGCTACCGGCGAACGCAACATGGGGCGGATGGGCGGACTTATCCATCACATGCCGTGGGTCGCCGGGCTGATGCTGGTCGGCGTGCTGTCCATATCCGGCCTGCCGCCCTTCAATGGTTTCGTTTCGGAATGGCTGCTGTTGCAGGCGTTCCTGCTGTCGCCGGGCTTGCCCAACAATTACATCAATATGCTGATACCGGTGGCGGCTGCGGTGATCGCGCTGGCCGCCGCATTGGCAGCCTATGTGATGGTGAAATTCTACGGCATCATTTTCCTCGGACAGCCGCGCGGGGAGGCACGTGAACCTGCCCACGATGCCGGCATGTTTGAACGCATCGGATTAAGCTGGCTCGCGCTGGTCTGTGTGGTGCTGGGATTGGCACCGGTGTTTGTGGTGCATCAACTCGATCTGGTGACACAGCTATTGGTTGGAAGAGGGCTGGGCAATGCCGCCGCCGGGTGGTTGTTCCTCGCCCCGGTCGACATCGACCGTGCCAGCTACAGCCCGGTGTTTTTCCTGCTGGCCGTGCTGGGCGTGATGCTGGTGACAGCATTGGTGGTGCATTATTTCTATCACGGACGGACACGGCGCGGCCCCGCCTGGGACTGCGGGTTCCCGGCGCAAACTTCGCGCATGCAGGATACTGCCGAAGGGTTCGGCCAGCCGATCCGCCGTATCTTCGAGCCGTTTTTCCGTATCGAAAGCGAGTTGCCGAGCGCGTTCGATACGCATCCGCGCTATCACGGCCGCAGTGAAGATCGTCTCTGGTTCGCGCTGTATGTGCCGATCAAGCGCATCAGCGAAAAACTCTCGTCATGGGTATCGCTGTTGCAGCACGGACGCATCCACTTGTATCTGACCTATACCTTTGTCACGCTGATCGTGCTGCTGGCTTTTGTATGATGAGCACGAATCAGGCCCTCGGCATCCTGTTTCAAATTTACCAGTCGCTGCTGGTCGTGCTGCTCGCACCGCTGCTGACCGGCTGGGTGAACCAGTGTCGCGCCTGGCTGCAAAACCGCACCGGTCCGGGCGTGTTGCAACCTTACCGCACGCTGCGCAAGCTGTTTCACAAGGATGCGGTGATGGCCTATAACGCTTCGCCGCTATTTCGTACCACACCCTATATCTTGTTCGGTTGCATGTGGCTGGCGGCGGCCATCATTCCGATCATCGCGGTGGGCTTGCCATTTTCTCCCGCTGCCGACGTGATCGCGCTGGTCGGTGTATTTGCGCTGGCACGGGTGTTCATTGCGCTTGCCGCGATGGATATCGGCACCGCATTCGGCACGCTGGGTGCGCGTCGCGAGATGCTGGTGTCGTTTCTCGCCGAACCGGCATTGCTGATGGTGTTCTTCACCGCTTCGCTGATCAGCCACTCGACGCAGCTTCCGCGCATCGTGGACGCGCTGGCCCATCACCAGTTCATCTTGTATCCCAGCCTCGCCTTTGCCGGATTGGCTTTCGTGATCGTGCTGCTGGCCGAGAACGCGCGCATCCCGGTGGACAATCCCAGCACGCACCTGGAATTGACCATGATCCACGAGGCGATGATCCTGGAATATTCGGCGCGCCATTTGGCGCTGGTGGAGTGGGCGAGCAGCCTCAAGTTGTTCGCCTATATTTCCATTGGCATCGCGCTGTTCTTTCCCTATGGCATTGCCGAGGCAGGGGATTGGCGTGCGCTGCCGCTGGCCATCATCGCGCTGCTGGTCAAGCTGATACTGGCCGGCGCCGCACTGGCTTTGCTGGAAACGCTGCTCGCCAAGATGCGCATCTTCCGCGCGCCTGAGTTTTTAGGCACCGCGTTTTTGCTGGCGGTGCTGGGCTTGTTGATCCACTTTTTATTGGGCGCGTGATATGCCGATAAGCTACAGCATTCAACTTATCAATCTGCTCGCTTCCATGCTGCTGCTGATCGCGTTTGCGATGCTATCGCAACGGCGCATCCTGTCCCTGATCAATCTGTTCGCCTGGCAGGGGCTGGTGTTGTCGCTCAGCACCTTTGTGGTGGCGTACTCGACGGACCAGCACCATTTGTATTACTCCGCAGGGCTGACGCTGCTGCTCAAGGTGATGGTGCTGCCGTGGCTGCTGCATCGCCTGATACGCAAGCTGAACGTGAAATGGGACGTGGAAACACTGATCAACATTCCGACCACGATGCTGGTCGGCATCGCGCTGGTGATTTTTTCCTTCAACCTGGCCGCGCCGATCTCGCAACTTTCCGAGAGCATCACGCGCGGGCTGATCGGCATCGCGCTGGCCAGCGTGCTACTGTCGTTGCTGATGATGCTGACGCGGCGCAAGGCCGTTCCGCAAGTGGTCGGTTTTCTGGCTATGGAAAACGGGTTGTTCTTCGCCGCGACCAGCGCCACGCACGGGATGCCGCTGGTGGTGGAGTTGGGCATCGCGCTGGACGTGCTGGTGGCGACATTTATTTTCGGCATCTTTTTCTTCCAGATACGCGAGACCTTCGACAGTCTCGACATCACCAACATGGAAAAACTCAAGGATGATTGATCTACAACTCATGGCGCTGTTGCTTACTCCGTTGACGGGCGGTCTGCTGCTGGCCGTGTTCGGCTCGCGCAGCTGGGCGGCGGAGCTGAATTCTGTGATGAGTTTCTGCACCTTTGTCGCGGCCGTGGTGTTGACCATGCGCGTGATCGACTCGGGGCCGCAGGTCGCGTTCAGCGAGGAATTTTTCATCGACCAGTTCAACGTGTTCCTGGTCGCGCTGACCGCGTTCGTCGCGTTCACCACTTCGCTGTTCTCGCGCCCCTACATGCGCATCGAGCAGCATCACGGCAAGCTCACCACGCAGATGTTGCATCTGTACTACAGCATGTACCAGATGTTCACGTTGGCCATGCTGGTGGCGCTGACTTCCAACAACATGGGCATCATCTGGGTGGCGATGGAAGCGGCCACGCTTACCACCGTGCTGCTGGTCAGCTTGTATCGTACTCCGGCCAGCATCGAAGCGGCGTGGAAGTATTTCATCCTGTGCGGGGTGGGCATCGCGCTCGCGCTGTTCGGCACCATCCTGTTGTATTTCGCCGCCGAGCGCGTGCTCGGCGAGGGCGGCACGGCGCTGCTGTGGACGCATTTGAACCAGGTCAAAGGCGGGCTGGAACCCACGGTGCTCAAGCTGGCGTTCGTGTTCCTGCTGGTCGGCTACGGCACCAAGATCGGCCTGGTGCCGCTGCACAGCTGGCTGCCGGACGCCCACGCGGAAGGACCCACGCCGGTCTCCGCGGTGCTGTCCGGCCTGCTGCTGAATGTCGCGCTATGTGCGGTGATGCGCAGCAAGGTGCTGGTGGACGGCTCGCTGGGCACGCATTTTGCCGGCAACCTGATGATGGGATTCGGCCTGTTGTCGGTGATGGTTGGTGCCTTGTTCCTGTCGCGGCAGAAGGACATCAAGCGCATGTTCGCCTATTCCTCGATCGAACACATGGGACTGGTCACCTTCGCGTTCGGTATGGGCGGGCCGGTGGCCACGTTCGCGGCGATGCTGCATATGACCGTGCACTCGCTGACCAAGTCGGCGATCTTTTTCGCGGTCGGTCATGCGGTGCAAAAAACCGGCACGCAGCAGATGGAAAACATACGCGGTATTTTGCAGATCAGCCCCACGGTAGGCTGGGGGCTGATGCTCGGCACGCTGGCGATCCTGGGCATGCCGCCGTTCGGCGTGTTCGCCAGTGAATTCCTGATCATCACCACGGCCATGCACGACTATCCGTGGACGACACCGATATTGCTGATCGCGCTGGGCATCGCGTTCGCCGCGATCTTCGGCAAGGTGCAGCCCATCGTGTTCGGCGAAACCACAGCGCACCGATTGCCGCACCAGCCGGCGCTGATCCCGGTGTTCGCGCACTTGCTGATAGTGTTGATCCTCGGGCTGTATATGCCGCGCTATCTGGCTGACTGGTATCGCCAGGCTGCGGCTTTGCTGGGTGGATAAAACATGGAAACATTTAAAAATGCAGTAACCGTAGGGTGGGCTGCGCCCACCCTGTCGGGCGAGCTTTGCATAGCCATTCGACTAGGCCGTCAAAATACGGCAGCCAAGTCGCTGGTTAAGCCCGACCTGCATTTAGTTCCGGCTCGTCCGGTTTAAGATGAGATAAAACGATGCCCATCAACCATCCCAATCT
>DIYV01000156.1:0-3746 GCA_002429165.1 Gallionella sp. UBA6045
GTACTAACTCGAGCTATCCATCTACGTGTATTTATCCGACAAAAGAAGAAGCTTGCGTAGCAATACTTGGTAACCGTACAGATCTTTATTTCGGTTTCGTCTACTATTATCCGGGGGGAGAGGCGGTAGGATGGACTTGTTGGGCGTATTCTACGTCTCATCCAGGCGATGCAGCTTATGCGGGACGATACGCATGGCTTGGTTCAATGGCCAGTTGCCCAGCCAACTCACAACCGACCGGGAGCACCTGCACCTGCAACGACAAATACCAGCCGGACCCTTTTTATGTGGGCTGTGCACAAGTTCCTGATGCCATCTGCCCTATTCCACCGCTGACAGCGCTTACCGATCCAGTCGCAAAAGATTTTGATGAAAATGTTAGCCACCGCTGGAGGCCGGATCTCCTGACAGCCGACTATCAACACAAATTGCAATGCGTTGAAGATGCAATTGCCGCGAGAGGCGGGTCTTCTGTGGGTACTTCCGCGTATCGCCCTGAACAATATCAGCAGCATTTGTTCGAGATTGTTCAGAAAGATTTTAGGCTTAGCCGTCCAGGCTACATGAGCGCGCACCCGGAATGTCAGGCGCTGATGGACGAAATCACGGGAGAAATGGGGCCGCCGTCGGGGCATGGTTTAAAGCACAATCAAAAAGTCGCCACTCCTCGCTCGTCTCCCCATGAAAAACGCGTGGCATTCGATCTCACGCCGTTCGGGCTGACCGATGCACAACTGGCACCCGTTTACGCGGACTGCGGGGTCACGCATACCGCAGTACCCGGCGAACCCTGGCATGTCCAATAACTGAAAGGCATATCATGACAACTCAATTTTTACGGCAGGTATTTTTAGGCGGCGCATTCTTCATGGCCATTTTCTCGGCTTCACAAGCCAGAGCGGGCGTCCCGATCAAGATCAACGCATGGGGCATCCATTACGGCGGGCAAATCGTCTATCGCTACCAGGTCGAAAACAACTCTGCCAGTATTATTGACCAAGTGAGCCTTGGCCTAAATGCCCTGGGCAAGGAATTGCCCGGAAAACCCTGGTCGCTGAATCCAGATTATTCGGATGTCCCCGTTCCGCTTGACGCGGCGCACTGCAAGCCGTTTTACGGCATGGATTGCACGATAGCCGTATTCCAGTTCGACTACATGCCAGAACCGAAAACCAACATTGATATGGAGGGAATAGAAAACACCATGACACCGCCCCCCAAAGTTTTTTCGACTGCCCACTTCATATATCCAGACACGCTCAGCAGCGTGGCGGAATTGACTGTTCCCTCAGCCTATCAGTCGCCCGGCTACCTCACCGCGAGCGGCAGGGTATTGCTGTTCGATGAGAATACAAAAAACCCAGATGGCAGTATCATTACTGACGTTGAGATTCCGTTTACCAAAGTGGACGTAACCCCGCCCACGCTCACGGTCACATTGAATCCTGCCACGCTCTGGCCGCCCAACGACAAACTGGTGCCCATCACTGCGACCATCACGGTGAATGACGATTACGCCCCCGAGCCCGAAATCAAACTCGAATCAATCACCGCGAGTGAAACGTTAGGTGCCAATGATATCCAGAATGCCCAGTTCGGTACAGACGACCGGAATTTTTCCCTGGCCGCCAAATGCGCGGGAACCAATCTGGCCGGGCGTATTTACACCGTCACCTATTCCGCCACCGATGGTTCGGGCAATAAAGCCACCGCCAGCGCCACTGTGACCGTGCCGCACGATCAGGGGAAATAGTTCACGGAATGGATCGGCCTCGCGGTTTAGCAGGGCGAGCCGCAAACGTGCTTGTGCGGACTGTGCACACTAAAGGGGACCTTGCTCCGCGTTGAGATGCCCTTAAATAGCGTTTGACAGTGGCGGGCAGGCTGCAATAGAATGCGCGCCCTTCGAGGTTTACTTACATATTGAATTTTTAGGAATTGTGGCTATGAAAACATTTTCCGCTAAAGCCGAGGAAGTCCAGCACGACTGGCTTCTGGTAGATGCAGCCGATCAGGTGCTGGGCCGTCTGGCCGCACAGATCGCATCCCGTCTGCGTGGCAAGCACAAGGCGATTTACACACCGCACGTGGATACCGGCGATTTCGTCGTCGTGGTCAATGCCGACAAGCTGCGCGTGACCGGCAACAAGGCGGAAGCCAAGCTGTATCACCGCCATACCGGTTATCCGGGCGGTTTGTACACCACCAACTTTGCCAAGATGCAGGCGCGTCATCCCAGCCGTGTTCTGGAAAAAGCCGTCAAGGGCATGCTGCCAAAGGGCCCGCTGGGCTACGCAATGTTGCGCAAGATGAAGGTGTATGCCGGTGCGGCGCATCCGCATGAAGCGCAGCAACCGAAACCCGTTAATTTGTTGAAGGCATAATTATGAGCGTAACTTATAACTACGGTACCGGTCGTCGCAAGAGTGCGGTGGCGCGCGTGTTCATGAAGGCAGGCAAGGGCGACATCGTGGTGAACGATAAGCCGATAGATGTGTTCTTTTCCCGCGAAACCGGCCGCATGGTCGTGCGCCAGCCGCTGACTCTTACCGAAACCCTGGGCAAGTTCGATATCATGGTGAATGTCACCGGTGGCGGCGAATCTGGCCAGGCCGGTGCGGTGCGTCATGGCATCACACGTGCATTGATAGACTACGATGCCACGTTCAAGGCTGTGCTGAAGCAAGCCGGTCTGGTGACTCGCGATGCGCGTGAGGTTGAACGCAAGAAGGTCGGTCTGCGCAAGGCGCGCCGCAGGAAACAGTTCTCCAAGCGTTAAGACGTTTTGGATGGATTGCAAAAGCCGCCTTCGGGCGGCTTTTGTATTTGCGAATTTGCAGCGCTAACGCTGCCGGTAAGCCGGATGAGTTCATGGATTCAATATGTTTTGTTGTAGAATGACAGGCATTTTCAATGGAAATTACGATGATCAAAGTTGGCATAGTTGGCGGAACAGGTTACACCGGGGTTGAGCTCCTGCGTCTGTTGGCGGCACACCCTCAGGTAGCGTTGCAAGTGATTACTTCGCGTGCCGATGCCGGTACGCCGGTCAGTCAGATGTTTCCCAGCCTGCGCGGTTATGTGGATCTGCCGTTCACTCATCCTGACCAGGCGCAACTCGAGAAATGTGATCTGGTGTTCTTTGCCACCCCTAACGGTATTGCGATGCAGCAAGTTCGCTCGTTGCTGGATGAGGGTGTCAAGGTGATCGATCTCGCTGCGGACTTTCGTCTGCAGGACATTGCTTCGTGGGAAAAATGGTATGGCATGAGCCACACCTGTCCGGACCTAGTGGCAGAGGCGGTTTATGGCCTGCCGGAGGTGAATCGCGCGCAGATCAAAACTGCCCGGCTGGTGGCCAACCCCGGTTGTTATCCTACGGCGGTTCAATTGGGTTTCATTCCGCTACTGGAAGCAGGCGCGATCGATACAAACAACCTGATTGCCGATGCCAAATCGGGTGTGTCCGGTGCAGGGCGCAAGGCGGAAATGGCCAATTTGTTTGCGGAAGCCGCGGATAATTTCAAAGCCTACGGGGTGGCGGGGCATCGCCATTTGCCGGAAATCAAACAGGGCTTGGCGCGCGTGCTGGGTGAGGAGATCGGACTGACTTTTGTGCCGCACCTCACGCCGATGATACGGGGTATCCATGCCACGCTGTACGGCAGGCTGACGCGCGAGGTTGATTTGCAGGGTTTGTTCGAGCAGCGTTATGCAAGCGAACCTTTCGTGGATGTGATGCCGGC
>DIYV01000156.1:4058-6366 GCA_002429165.1 Gallionella sp. UBA6045
ATGTGGCGCGGAGTCGAACGAAGGGTCAATCGCAGATTCAGCATTTCCGCACGGAAACTGGCGGTGCGAGCCCACATTCCATGGTATCTGCGCTGGGGCATGATGCTGCCGTTCGTGTTTGCTGCTGCCGCACTGGCGTGGTGGGCATACGGCAATGGCCTGGAGTTGGCCGGCTTTCACCGCGGTCAAACCGAGCAGGAGTTGTCCAGATTGAACGATCAGCTTGCCAAATTGCTGGTGGAAAATGAACGACTCAGCGACAAAGTGGCAAAATATGAAAGCGAGATCCAGATCGAGCAGGCCAGCAATCAGGCTACGGCCGAGCAGCTGAAAAACATCACGGATGAAAATGCCCGCCTTCAGGAAGACTTGGTATTTTTCCAGAATCTTACCGCGGCGAGCGGCAAGGCAGGCGACATGGGGGTTCATCGTTTAACGCTGGAGCGGGACAAGATGCCAGGCGAATACAACCTGCGCATGCTATTGGTGCAAAGCGGACAGCGCGCCAAGATGTTTAGCGGAAGCTATCAATTGGTCGCTACGGTAGTTGAAAACGGGCAGAGTACCACCCATGTATTCCCACAAGACGAGTCAGGGAATGCACAATTCAAGCTCAGCTTCAGGTATTATCGCCGTGTCGAACAGAGCATCCAGTTGCCGGCCGACGCGCAATTGGAAAGCGTGCAAGTGCGTATATTCGAGCAAGGCGCAACCGAGCCCAAGGTGCGGCAAAGTGTAAGCCTGTCACAAATCAAGGAGTAAACCATGTTCAGTAAAAAGCACAGCAAACCACAAACCCAGATCGATTCACTGATCGGTGCGGGAACCTCCATTGACGGGGATTTGAATTTCAGCGGCGGGATGCGCATTGACGGTCAGGTCAACGGCAATGTCGTTGCCGCGCAGGGCAAGCCGAGTACGCTGGTATTGAGCGAGCACGCACGGGTGAACGGCGAGGTCAACGTCACTCATTTGGTAATTAATGGCGCAATCAACGGTTCAGTATTTGCCAGCGAATATATGGAACTGCAAAGCAAAGCCAAGGTCAATGGTGATGTGCATTACACAACGCTGGAAATCCAGTTGGGCGCAATCGTCGAAGGACGCCTGATACACAGCAGTACAGCAGCACAGGACAAAGTGGTGGCGTTTAAATCGAGTACCGGCGATTTTAAAGCAAGTAGTGGTGAATAATCTTTTAAAGGAGTATGAAATGAATGCAATGACCGAAGTGCAAGATCCGCTGTTGTTCACCGACAATGCGGCCAACAAGGTAAAGCAATTGATCGAGGAAGAAGGTAACGTTGACCTCAAACTGCGCGTGTTTGTCAGCGGCGGCGGTTGCTCAGGTTTTCAATACGGATTCACATTCGATGAAGTAACCAACGAAGACGATACCGTGATGAGCAAAAACGGCGTGCAATTGCTGATCGATCCGATGAGCTTCCAGTATCTGGTCGGTGCGGAAATCGATTATCAGGAAGGTCTGGAAGGCGCACAGTTCGTCATCAAGAACCCGAATGCCACGACCACCTGCGGTTGCGGATCTTCCTTCTCCGCCTGAAGAAACAACCTGAAGTTTCGGTTGGGCTTGAAAATTCGGGGCGCAATGCGCCCCGAAGTTTTTGTGTCAGAACTATAAACAGATTAATGCACTCTAGAGGCCGCTGAGCACCTTGATATGTGCCAGCGCGCTGCGGCCCAGCGCATGCAGTTCGTAACCGCCTTCGAGCGCCGACACGATACGTCCCCGCGCATATTTCCCCGCGATGTTTTTTAATTCGCCAGTCACCCACGCATAGTCGGATTCGGTCAGGTTCAGCATGGCCATATCATCGTCACGGTGCGCATCGAATCCTGCCGAGATCAGCAGCAACTCGGGCTGAAATCGTTCCAGTGCAGGCAGCCAATGCAGGGTGACGGCGGCACGAAATTCGCCTCCCCCGGTTCCGGCTGGAAGCGGCGCATTGATGATATGTTCGTTGCCGCTATTGGCTCCGTAGTAGGGATAAAACGGATGCTGAAAAGTGGAACACAACATGACACGCGGGTCGTCGTGGAAAATGGTTTCCGTGCCGTTGCCGTGATGAACGTCGAAATCCGCTATCGCCACGCGCTGCAAACCGTGCTGTGCCAGTGCATGCGCCACACCGACCGCGACATTGTTGAAAATGCAGAATCCCATCGCGCGGGCGCGCTCGGCATGGTGTCCGGGTGGGCGCACGTTGCAGAACGCATTCTCAACCCGGCCAGCCATCACCAGATCGACTCCCAGTACCACAGCTCCCGCAGCGCGCAGCGCAGCCTG
>DIYV01000156.1:6656-13780 GCA_002429165.1 Gallionella sp. UBA6045
GATATAGGCCTCACTATGTACACGCGACAACTGTTCGCGGGTTGCCGCAGGCGCTTCATGGTGCTGCAGATAGTGCAGCAACCCGGACGCGATGAGCTGGTCCTCGATCGCATGGATGCGTGCCGGAGATTCCGGATGATGTGCGCCCATGTCATGTTTGAGACAGAGCGGGTGGCTGATGTAAGCTGTTTGCATGGAAGGGGCCGGACATTGGTACAGTGCTATCATACCTAACAAGTATTAAAACAGAAGGAAATGTCATGGGTAAGCACTACCTCAGTACCCTGTTCGCACCGAAGTCTGTTGCCGTATTCGGCGCGAGTGACAGGCCGGACTCGGTCGGTCAGATAGTGTTCAAAAACATGCTGGAAAGCGGATTTAAGGGGGCGCTTTATTCAATCAACTCAAAACACCCGGAGGTGCAAGGCACGCGCGCCTATGCTTCCATCGCCGACATAGCCGAAACGGTTGAGCTGGTGGTCATCGCCACGCCGCCGCAGACCGTGCCGGGTATCATCGAAAGCTGCGGCATCCACGGCGTGAAAGCGGCGGTTATCATCACTGCCGGTTTCGGTGAGGCCGGCCAGGAAGGTGAGGCGCTGGAAAGAGCGTTACTGGAAACTGCGCGCCGCTATGGAATCCGCCTGATCGGCCCGAACTGCCTCGGCATCATGCGCCCGTCCATCGGTTTGAATGCCACTTTCAACAAGGGCGGCGCAAACACCGGCAATATCGCTTTCATTTCGCAGTCCGGGGCATTGTGTACCGCGATTCTGGATTGGGCGCAGCACAACGATGTGGGCTTCTCCAGTGTTGTGTCTATGGGCTCATCAACCGATGTGGATTTCGGCGAGATTCTCGATTATCTGGTGTCAGATTCCAACACCCACAGTATCCTGATGTATATCGAGGGCATACGCAATGCACGCAGATTCATGAGCGCGCTGCGTGCCGCTGCCCGCTTCAAGCCGGTAATTCTGGTCAAGGTTGGCCGCCATGAGGCGGGCTCCAGGGCCGCGCTGTCGCATACCGCGTCGCTGGTCGGCGCAGACGATGTTTTCGATGCGGCCGTCAGCCGTGTCGGCGTGGTGCGGGTGCAAACCATCACGCAACTGTTCACCGCAGCCAAGGCATTGTCGTGCGGGTTCCGCCCCGTAGGGAATCGCCTCGCCGTAGTCACCAATGGCGGCGGCCCCGGGGTGATGGCGGCCGATCGCGCCGCCGACCTGGGGGTAACGATGGCCACATTGTCGGAGGCCACTATCGATTATCTCAACCAGCATCTGCCGCCGACCTGGCCGCACGGCAATCCGGTCGATATCATCGGCGATGCCCAGGCGGATCGGTACCATCATGCCGTCAAAGCCTGTCTGGAAGACGACAACGTGGACGGTGTTCTGGCCATACTCACGCCGCAGGCGATGACCAAACCGCTGGAATCGGCACAGGCGATGATCGCACTTGCCAACACGCACAGCAAACCGCTGCTGACCTGCTGGATGGGCGATACGCAAGTTGCCGAAGCGCGCCAGGCTTTTGCCCGGGCGCACAAGCCTCACTTCCGCACGCCGGAACCGGCGGTCGAAGTGTTCTCCCACCTTTCCGCTTACTACCGCAACCAGAAGTTGTTGATGCAGATGCCCGGCCCTTTTTCGCACCACGTCGAACCGGATGTGGAAAGCGCGCGGATGATCATCGAAGGCGCAATGCAGGAGCACCGCAAGGTGCTGACGGAAATGGAATCAAAAGCCTTGTTGTCGGCTTTCCATATACCCGTCGCGAAAACCCTGGTCGCCCGCTCGCCCAACGAAGCTTTGCTGATAGCACAGCAGTTGGGATTCCCGGTGGCAATGAAAGTCAATTCACCGGACATCTCGCACAAGAGCGATGCCGGTGGCGTGCTGCTCAATTTGAACAGTGCACAGCAAGTTCGTGCCGCCTACCAGCACATTCTCGACAGTATCCAGCTCAACCGTCCCAAGGCACATATGGATGGCGTTTCCATCGAACCGATGATCGTCAAACCGAATGGCCGCGAGTTGATGATAGGCTTGACCAGCGATCCGGTATTCGGGCCGGTGATCACGTTCGGAGCGGGTGGAACGGCTGTCGAAATAATGGGCGATCGTGCGGTTTCCCTGCCGCCGCTGAATCACTTTCTGGTGAGAGAATTGATCCAGGAAACTCGTATCGCCAAAATGCTGGGAGCGTTCCGCAACATGGCTCCGGCCAATATGGATGCGCTGGAAGATGTGTTGTTGCGCGTGTCGGAAATGGCCTGCGAACTTCCTTTGCTCAAGGAAATGGATATCAACCCGCTGATCCTCGACGAGAACGGTGCACTGGCCGCCGACGCGCGCGTGGTGGTGGAATATCGCCAGCCGACTGCCGACCGCTACGCGCACATGGCCATCTACCCGTATCCCGCCCAACTGGTCAGCCAGTGGCAACTCGCCGACGGCACCGACATCACCATCCGCCCGATCCGTCCGGAAGATGCAGAACTTGTGCAGGCATTCGTGCGCGGCTTATCGGAAGAATCGAAATACTTCCGCTTCATGAACAGCATGCAGGAACTCACCGAAACAATGCTGGTGCGCTTTACACAGATCGATTACAGCACAGAGATGGCGCTGATCGCGGTGACTGTTGAACATGAGAAGGAAATCGAGATCGGCGTTGCGCGATTTGCCATCAATCCGGATGGGGAATCCTGCGAATTCGCGCTGGTGGTGGCAGACACCTTTCAGGGTAAAGGGTTGGGGCAAAAACTCATGGTTTCGCTGATGGAAGCTGCTCGTGAAAAAGGTCTGAATTCGATAGAGGGCGAGGTGTTGAGCAACAATCACAACATGATCAAACTCATGACCCGCCTGGGATTCACCATCAAAACCAGCGAAGAGGACCAGGGTATTATTAAAGTCAGTCAGTCGCTATAGCCAACAACAGTACGTTCGTGGGGCACGGTTTGACTGGTGATACAAACTGCCGCACTTGCCTATCGGGGGGATTCAAAAATCAAATTGGGCATCATTGCGCGATGAAGAGATAAGCAACCAAAGCGAGACCCAGCAAAGCGACAAGTAAATTAACAATCGCGCCGCCATTGGCGCTGTAGCCATCAGGGATCTCGATGGGCTTTAGGGTTTTGAGCACAATCCGGTACTGCACGGTTGCCGCCACAGCAGAATATGCGCCCAACAGAATAAAGGCGATGCCGACCCAGAATGAAATCCCTCTCTCGACAGGCATTCCTGGATTTGGCGCCAGCAAATGCAGGAACAGCCCAAACCGTTCTATGACGAATCCGAAAGCCATCAGCGTCAGGCTGGTTCGGTTCCATGCGAGCAGGGTTCGCTCTGCCGCAAAGAATACTCTTGGATCATTGAGTTCGGACATGATGTTTCCTTCCTGAATAAATATGGCTTGCGATGAAGGGTTGAAATTTGTGCGTCACAGATTGCGATAAATCGCACCCAGTATGCAGGGGTGTTTTGCGCCGGTGACCTGAGGCAGGTTGGCTGGCTTGCCGTGCAGGGCTTGTTGCGCCAACCAGGCGAAGGCGATGGCTTCAAGATAATCGCCGTCCACCCCGAGGGTGTCGGTTGTTTTTATACTGCAACCAGGCAGCAAAGCAGCCAAACGATTGTGCATAGTCTGATTGTGCGCGCCGCCGCCGCATAGATAAATTTCTGTTGCACCCGGACAATAAGTTTGGATGGCCAGCGCGATGCTGCGGCAAGTCAGTTCCAGCAGGGTGGCCTGCACGTTTATTGCAGCTTCATTGCCTTGCAGCTTTTTTTGCAGCCAATCAATATTGAACAGATCTCGCCCGCTGCTTTTGGGCGGCGGCAGAGAGAAGTAGGGCTCAGCGAGTAATCGTTCCAGCAGTGCGGGCAGCACTTTGCCGGACGCTGCCCATGCGCCATTATCGTCATAGGGCTTGCCCAGATGTTGCATGCACCAGGCGTCCATCAGCAGGTTGCCGGGGCCACAGTCGAAGCCTGTTGTTGGCTTGCCCGGAGCCAAGTCGGTCAGGTTGCTGATGCCGCCGATGTTGACGATGACGCGATGGATGTCCGGATGGCGCAGCACATGATCGTGAAACGCGGGAACCAGCGGCGCTCCTTGTCCGCCTGCGGCGATGTCGCGACTGCGGAAATCGCTGACCACGGTGATGCCGGTCAATTCGGCGAGTAGTGCGGCGTTGCCGATTTGCAATGAGTAGCCGTGCTCGGGACAGTGGCGGATGGTTTGGCCGTGGCAACCGACCGCTTTGACTTCCTGCTTCGATGATTTGGCTTCAACGAGCAAGGGCGCAACTGCTGCGGCATACATTCGTGCCAGTTGATTGCCAATGACTTGTGCCTGATGCAACTCGTTATGGCCTGGTAGGTGCAATGCCAGCAGGGCATTTTTCAGTGCGTCGTCAAAGGGAAGATAGAATTTGGCGAGTTGCTGCGGTTTGGGTTGGCTTAAATCTACAAGGACGGCGTCGATTCCGTCCAGGCTGGTTCCTGACATCAACCCGATGTATAGCTCAGGCTGTGACACTGGCAAATTATCAGTCGAGTTGCGCGAGGTTGGTATTGCGCAGCAGGTCCAGGCGCGCAACCAGGTCGTTTGCAACGGGTTGAAACGCGGCGAGGTCCGCGCTGTCGATAGGTTTGGCATCGGGCAAGGCAACACGCAGAGCGTCTTTTTGCTGGCCGTTCTCCCTGAATTCATAATGCAGATGCGGCCCGGTAGCCAATCCGGTCATGCCCACGTAACCAATCACTTCGCCCTGCGCAACATGCTGGCCCTTGTGCAGGCCCTTGGCGAAGCGCGACAAGTGCCCGTAGACCGTGGTGTAGCGACCCTGATGGTTTACCATGATGACGTTGCCGTAACCGCCCTGTCTTCCGACTACGGCAACGATTCCGTCAGCGGTCACTTTGACTTTGGTACCCATGGGCGCGGCAAAATCAGTACCCTTATGGGAGCGCCATTTTTTGAGTATCGGATGAAATCGGGAGAGGGAAAAGCTTGAGCTCACCCGCGAGTACGCGATGGGTGAACGCAGAAAGGCTTTATGCACGCTCTTGCCTTCCGGGGTGTAATAATCGCCGTGCTGCGCATCTTTCTGGAAATACAAGGCGCGGTAGGTATGGTCCTGATTGATGAATTCGGCAGCCTGTATGCGGCCCATATGCAGCAATGCGCCGTTGCTGTAAGTCATTTCATAAACCACGGTGAACCTGTCACCTTTGCGCAAATCATGATGAAAATCGATGTCGCCGCTGAATAGATCGCTCAATTGGTTGGCGGCTGCATCAGGCAGGCCTGCTGCGTCGGTCGCTGCATACAGGTTGGTTTTGATTGTGCCGGTGCGCACAAACAAGCGAGTCTCCAGCTGAGCGGGCAATGTTTTGGTCTGGAATTCGCCCCCCTGTTTATTTATCAATGTCTGAGCGCTATCTTTGTCGAGATAGCGCAATGCGATCAACCCCCCGGTGGCGGTGGTTTCGGCTTGCACTTCCGTGCCGACCGGCAACTTGCGGAAAGATGCGACCTCGGCGGATTTGCGCAGATAATCACCGGCGGCCGGATCTTCAATACTCAGGCGGCGCAACAGCTCATCCACGGTATCACCGCGTTGCACGCGTTCGTTGCGCCAGTAATCGGCAACAGTTTTGTCAACGGAGACTTTGGGTAATGCAATATTTTCGATATCAACTTTGTTCGAAGCCAAATCAAAATCGCTTTGCGGCACCAGACCGAAAGCGGTGACTACGCCCAGCAACGGCAATGTGGACAGGGCCACGAACCAGCGCAGCTTTTTTTTGTTTTCAGGCATTTTGCGTCCTTGGCTGGACGGGTTTTGGGTTAACATTCATGCCTCCTTGAGTTGCTCTGCTTTGTTCTGACAACAAGTTGCGTTGATGGACGGTGCGCACTTTACCAGAAAGAGATGTCACCTCAAAACTGAACTGATGGGTGGCAAAACCAGGCCGATGAATGGTTGGCGGAGCGGGAATGCGCAGTTTAACGGCATTTCAGCGTTTGATTTGATGATGAGTTATGACTGAAACGACAAAGCTAGAAATGAAGCACACGGAAATGGCACACGCACTGGCGCAAATCAAGCGCGGCGCTCACGAGCTGTTGCTTGAAGACGAATTAAAGCAAAAGCTCGCGCAGGGGCGCCCGCTGCGCGTCAAGGCGGGCTTTGATCCGACCGCGCCGGATCTGCATCTTGGCCATACCGTACTGCTAAACAAGATGCGCCAGTTGCAGGATCTCGGCCATCACGCGCTGTTTCTGATCGGTGACTTCACCGGGATGATCGGCGACCCGAGCGGCAAAAATACCACGCGTCCGCCCTTGTCTCGTGAGCAGGTGATGGAAAACGCACAGTCCTATCGCGACCAGGTATTCAAGGTGCTGGATGCGGAAAAAACCGAGATCGTGTTCAACTCGACCTGGATGGACAAATTCAGCGCGGTGGATTTGATCAAGCTGGCGGCTACGCACACCGTCGCGCAGATGCTGGAGCGCGATGATTTTTCCAAACGCTACAAGGGCAACCAGCCCATCGCGATCCACGAATTCATCTATCCGCTGGTGCAGGGCTATGACTCTGTGGCACTCAAGGCGGATATCGAACTGGGCGGCACTGACCAAAAATTTAACCTGCTGATGGGACGCGAGTTGCAGAAACATTACGGACAACCGTCGCAGTGTGTACTCACAATGCCGTTGCTGGAAGGTTTGGACGGCGTGAACAAAATGTCCAAGTCGATGGGGAATTACATCGGCATCACCGATGCGCCGCAGGAAATGTTCGGCAAGCTGATGTCGATTTCCGATACTTTGATGTGGAAGTACCTGGAGTTGCTATCGTTCCGCAATCTGGATGAGATCGCCGGTTGGCGGTCGGAAGTGGCTGCCGGGCGCAATCCGCGCGACATCAAGGTGTTGCTGGCACAGGAGATTGTGGCGCGTTTCCACAATCGGCAGGCCGCAGAAGCCGCCCTGGCGGAATTCGAAGCACGCTTCCGCCAGGGGGTGCTGCCGGACGACATGCCTGAAGTCAATGTTTCCGCGCCTGGCGGCAGCATTGTTGTGCCGCAACTGCTCAA
>DIYV01000156.1:13893-14440 GCA_002429165.1 Gallionella sp. UBA6045
TCAAACTGGACGGCGAGCGTGTCAATGACAAGTCGGTGGTGGTCAAAGCGGGTGCGGTGGTTGTGGCGCAGGTCGGCAAACGCAAATTCGCCAGAATCACGGTCCTGTAGATTATGGTTGTGGTAGGAGAGGCCTTTTGCTAGAATCGCGCCCTCAATTTTTTAGTAGAAGGTAGTTTGTTCATGACAACAGTACGTGTTAAAGAGAATGAGCCGTTCGAAGTGGCGATGCGTCGTTTCAAGCGTTCCGTGGAAAAGACCGGTCTGCTGACCGATTTGCGCGCTCGTGAATTTTACGAGAAGCCAACCGCAGAGCGTAAGCGCAAGCTGGCTGCTGCCGTGAAGCGCCATTACAAGCGCCTGATGAGCCAGGTTCTCCCTCCCAAACTCTATTGATTGACCCGCTGCGCCCGTCTCGGGCGTTGGGTCGGTTTTGATATGAGTCTCAAGCAGCAAATTACTGAAGACATGAAAACCGCGATGCGTGCCAAGGAAACGGCGCGTCTCGGGGCAATCCGTCTATTGCTCGCCGCGATGAAGCAGCGCGA
>DIYV01000156.1:14719-40936 GCA_002429165.1 Gallionella sp. UBA6045
GAAGCGGCGGGACGCCAGGATTTGGCGGACGTCGAAAAGTTCGAGATGAGCGTGTTGGCCGCCTACATGCCGCAACAGCTCAGCGAAGCGGAAATCGCTACGGCTGTTGCCGAGGCGATTGCAGCGACCGCTGCGGTTAGTCAGCAGGATATGGGCAAGGTGATGGGTGTGCTCAAACCCAAGCTGGCCGGACGCGCCGATATGGGCAAGGTTTCTGCCCTGATAAAGGCGCGGCTATCAAATTAGTTTCTGGCGAAATAGTATCCGGTTAAACCACGCTGCGCGATACCCCGCATCTTGATTCCGAAGGATGGGGCGTGTCGAACTTGATGAGAGGGCGGTGCTGGCGTGATTCCAAAGAACTTCATTCAGGATCTGCTTAATCGTCTCGACATCGTGGACGTGGTCGAGCGTTATGTGCCGCTCAAGAAAGCCGGCGCGAATTTCGTGGCCTGCTGCCCGTTCCATAACGAAAAATCCCCTTCATTTACCGTAAGTCAGACCAAACAGTTCTATCACTGTTTTGGCTGCGGCGCGCATGGTACGGCAATTGGTTTTGTGATGGAACACGCCGGACTCGGCTATGTCGATGCGATCGAGGAACTGGCGCGCGGCGTCGGTTTGGAAGTTCCGCATGAACGGCAGGCAGCGGGTGAGGGATACCAAAAAATCGCGCCGGACTTGTATGAAGTGATGCAAACTGCCACGCGCTATTACCGCGAGCAACTGAAACTTTCACAGCGTGCGATCGACTATCTCAAACAGCGCGGACTGAGCGGCGAGATAGCGGCAAAATTCGGCATTGGCTACGCGCCGGACGGCTGGCAAAACCTCGCTGCCGCGTTCCCCAATTACCAGGATGAAACCTTGAACGAAACCGGCCTGGTGATTGATAAGGAAGACGAAGCCCCCGCAAGGGGGACACCAAAGGCAAGCAATCTGCTATCGAGCAAGCTCGATGCAGAATTGACACCGCCGCCAGACGCTCGCGCTACGCGCGGTCATGGTGCAGGCAAACGCTACGACCGGTTTCGCGACCGCATCATGTTCCCGATCATCAATGTGCGTGCCCAGGTCATCGGCTTTGGCGGGCGTGTGCTGGACAAGGGCGAGCCCAAGTACCTGAACTCGCCAGAAACCCCGCTGTTTGAGAAAGGCCGCGAACTGTACGGTCTGTATCAGGCGCAAAAAGCCATTCGAGCCGGGCAACGGGTGTTGGTGGTCGAAGGTTACATGGACGTGGTGGCGCTGGCGCAACACGGTGTGGAATATGCCGTTGCGACTCTGGGTACGGCGACCACTCCGTACCATGTGCAAAAATTATTGCGCCTCACCGAACACATCGTATTCTGTTTTGACGGCGACAAGGCGGGGCAACGCGCGGCCTGGCGCGCTCTGGAAAACGCATTGCCATTTCTGCAAGACGGCAAGCGCATCAGTTTTTTATTTCTGCCGGTCGAACATGACCCGGACAGCTTCATTCGCGAATTCGGTAAGGCTGCTTTCGAACAGCGTATCCAGGAGGCCATGCCGTTGTCAGCCTATCTGCTGCGCGAAATCAGCACGGAACTTGATTTGCGCACTCAGGAAGGGCGCAATCAATTATTGCAACGCGCCAAACCGTTGCTGACCGCGATCATTGCACCGGCCACAGCGTTGCTGCTGCGCAAGGAAGTTGCCGCACTTTCGGGTGTCAGCCAGGCCGAACTGGAAGCGCTGTATGAGATCAAACCGGTTGCGCGCAGTCCGCGTATCGCTTTTCAAAAAACCGGGCGTGCCCCGCCTTCCGCACACCGCTTGTTGTTGCAATGCCTGATTGCGCAGCCCGAGTTGGGACAGCAAATGCCGAGCGAATGGCACGGGAACGGGGCCGAGGCCGAGGCGGTTCTGGCAGTGCTGATGGTATTGCGTGAAACCGATTTTGCTCTGAGCAGCCCTAGCCTTACGCAATTGTTTCAAGGAACGGTGCATGAAAAAACCTTGGCTGCGGCAGAAGCCGATATGCTGAATTGGGGCGAGGGATTTGACGTTCATGGCGAGTTTTCTGGAATTGTCAGCAAATTTAACGAAGGTCAGCGCCGCCAGCAGCTTCAATCCTTGGAGGCCACTGGTTTGAAGACCGAACATGAACGTGAACAATACCGGTTTTTGCAGGATCAAATGAGATCAAGAAAAAGTTAGTGTAATCAGGTATAATTCGCCGCTTTTCTGCGGCATTAACGGCCTCAACGCATTTGAATGCAACCAGGCCATACGCAATTTAGGAATGAACATGGCAAAACTTAAAGACAAGAAAAAGCCGATCAAGAAACAAGCTGTTGCTGTTGAGCAGCCGGCCGTTGATCAGTTGCAGGATATCGAAGCGAGGCGCACACGCCTGAAGGCTCTGATCGTGCTGGGCAAGGAACGCGGCTATCTGACTTACGCGGAAATCAACGACCATTTGCCGGATATGCTCGAAGTCGAGCAGATCGAAGGCGTGGTCAGCATGATCAACGAAATGGGCGTCTCGGTGTGCGATGTGGCCCCGGATGCCGAAACGCTGATCATGACGGATGTCGCCCCTGCGGCGGCGGATGAAGATGCGGTGGAAGAAGCTGAAGCCGCACTTTCCACGGTGGACTCGGAATTCGGCCGCACCACCGACCCGGTGCGCATGTATATGCGCGAAATGGGCACGGTCGGATTGCTCACCCGCGAAAAAGAAATCGAGATCGCCAAGCGTATCGAAGAAGGCCTGAAGCACATGATTCAGGCGATTTCGGCATGTCCGGCAACCATAGCCGAAATTCTCGCGATAGCTGCCAAGATCGAATCCAATCAGATGCGCATCGACGAGTTGATTGACGGTTTTGTGGAAGTTGTGGATGAGGCCGTCATCACCGAAGACAGCGATGACGAGGAAGAAGATACCAGCACTGCCGATCATGACAGCGAAGAAGACGAAGAGGACGAAGAGGCGGCTGCCGCTGCGGCTGCCGCCAATCTGGCTCAATTGAGGGAGGATGCTCTGGAGCGATTCGCCGTGATTGCCGACTTGTTCACCAAGCTGGGCAAGGCTTACGATAAGTTCGGTTATCGCAGCAAGCAGTATGACAAATTACAGTTGGGCATCTCTGACGAGCTGATGAAGTTCCGCTTCACCGCGAAACAGGTGGATGCGTTGTGCGACACCATGCGCGGTTTGGTAGAAGAAGTGCGTCGCAGCGAGCGCACAATTCAGGATATGTGTGTGACCAAAAGCAAGATGCCGCGTGCACATTTCATCAAGACCTTTCCTGGAAACGAAGATAACCTGCAGTGGGTAGATAACGAACTGAAGACAAAAAAACCGTATAGTGAAACGCTGGAACGCTACCGGCATCCCATCGTGGAGCAGCAAAAACATTTGCTGGAATTGCAGCAGCGCGTCGGTATCCCGATTCGAGACCTGAAGGAAATCAACCGGCAGATGACCAATGGCGAAGCCAAGGCACGCCGCGCCAAGCGCGACATGATCGAGGCCAACCTGCGTCTGGTGATTTCGATTGCAAAGAAATACACCAATCGCGGACTGCAATTCCTCGACCTGATCCAGGAAGGCAACATCGGCCTGATGAAAGCGGTGGACAAGTTTGAATATCGTCGCGGCTACAAGTTCTCGACCTATGCCACCTGGTGGATACGCCAGGCGATCACACGCTCGATTGCCGATCAGGCGCGCACCATCCGCATCCCGGTGCACATGATCGAAACCATAAACAAGATGAACCGCATCTCGCGGCAAATCATGCAAGAGACAGGTCAGGAGCCGGATGTTGCGACCCTGGTATTGAAGATGGAAATGCCGGAAGACAAGATCCGCAAGATTTTCAAAATCGCCAAAGAGCCGATCTCAATGGAAACGCCGGTGGGCGATGATGACGATTCGCACTTGGGCGATTTCATCGAAGACTCGCATACCGCGGTGCCTATCGATGCGGCGATTTACGACAGTCTGCGCGGCGCAACCTCGGATATTCTTGACAGCCTGACACAACGGGAAGCCAAGGTGTTGCGGATGCGCTTCGGTATCGAAATGAACACCGACCATACGCTGGAAGAGGTGGGCAAACAATTTGACGTCACCCGCGAACGTATTCGCCAGATAGAAGCCAAGGCGCTGCGCAAACTTCGTCATCCTTCGCGTTCCGAAAAGCTGAAGAGCTTTTTGGACAGCGAAAAATAGGTTGGCAATAGCTAAACTTTTTCGGGCCCTTAGCTCAGTTGGTTAGAGCAGAGGACTCATAATCCTTTGGTCCGCGGTTCAAGTCCGCGAGGGCCCACCAATAAATGGTACGAAGATGTGCCAAGAAGTCCATAAAACCCGCATAGTCATTGGCTTTGCGGGTTTTTTGTTGCCAAGGTGTTCCATTAACACTTTTTGACATCCGGGGGTAAATAGGGGTAACTTACGGGGTAACTAAACCAATGTGAATGAGAGTTACCCCATGGCACTGTCTGATACAGCAATAAAGAACGCAAAGCCTGGTACAAAACCAATCAAGTTGGCTGATGAAAAAGGCCTGTACCTACTAATTTCTCCTGCTGGGGGTAAATGGTGGGTTCTGGGATTAAGCGTGATCAATATACTAGATTTATCCGACATCGGAATAGAGGATTGAGTCGTGACTGCTCTGGACTGCTCTAGTTCGAAATCAACAATAGAACAATATTGCTGTTGTTAAAACTAAAAGTAAAAGTTAATTTAATTGCGGGGTAATATTGTAAAGTGTAAAAAGCAACAGTCAGCAAATCCACTTCAATTGAACCAGGTTTTCAAGAGCACGTCCGGACTGAGTTCCTAAATCATTTCAATCATGCCAAAACAGAAAAGTTCATACTATGGCCGCATAGTGCTTATCGTGGCAGAAGTTTTCATCATCAGCTTTTTGAACTATGCTGTTGCAAGCCATTTCCCAATCGAGTTCAGCCGTTATATCTCTCTGGACGTGCTGTTCTGCTTGCCGATTATTGAAGCGGCGCATTTAACTTCGATTCGAGCCAATCGCCGTTACGATACAAATATTCCGATCTTTGTCGGAATAGCACTTGCGTTGATATGGAGCGCAATTGAGGTAGTAATCTCTTGGCCATACTTCCCGATGATCGTATTTGCGTTGAACACGTTTACGCGTAGCGTGATCTTCATTGTGATTGGACGAGTGCTGATCAAGTTATGGCGTGAGAGGGAATATGCCCGCACAGACATGCTGACAGGATTGGCAAATCGCGTTGAATTACTGGATAGGCTGGAAATCGAGCAGGCGCATAGCGAGCGTACCGGCAGGCACTATTCCGTGTTGTTCATCGATATTGATCATTTCAAGGCATTGAATGATAACCATGGGCACCAAGTCGGAGATGAGGCGCTTAAGATGTTAGCGTCCATACTAAGGAACAACTCAAGGAAAGTGGATGTTGCTGCTCGTCTTGGTGGCGATGAGTTTGTGTTGTTGTTACCTGATACCGATGAGCAAACTTGCGAAATTATGATCAAGCGGATCGAGGCTGCCACGAAGCAGGCGTTTGATGAAAATCTCTGGGAAATATCGATATCAATTGGAAAGTCTACTAAGATCGGCAAAACGAAAGATGTGGATTGGGTTACCCAAACAAAGTGGGCGTTCATTAGGCAGAATGACCTGGCCTCCGTTGCATTAAATTTTTGTGAAGTTAATTTTGCTGTTTAGTAGCGTCGTGTCACTCAATGCAGCCCAAGCGGTGCGGAACCAATCCTCACTATTACAGTCTGACTTTTGCCCGGATCGTTGGGATAACGATAATTAGCTGAGGAGATTAAAAGTGAACGTCAAAAATCGCAGCAAAGCCCTTACTCAAGACCACAGGTTCCCTATTGCCCTTGGCTGGATGCTGACGGCTACCGTCGTAGCAATTGCCAGTTGGGCTGGTCTATATCTAAAGCATAGGGTGCTATAACAATAAAGCCGGTGATAAGCCGGCTTTTTTAACTTTGGAGTAAACGTCGATCAAATGAACGAAATCCTGAAATATTTAAAGAAGCATGGCGAGAAACTGGATGCCGAGATTGCCGAAGGTGCCGGTCTCTCACTTTCAAAGACACGTAACTACTTGGCAGAACTTGCTGCTAAAAACGAAGTTGTGTTGTGTGATTCGATCAGGTTTGAGAAGGGTAAGAAAATTGAGGGGATACTATGCAGAGTGGCTGGCTTCACTCCGCCAGCTGCGCCGGGTAGGAAAGCGAAGGGATCTACAATTAATTGATAGGTGATCTGCCGATGCAGGGTTCCAAGCTATGGCATGAGATATCTTCGTTGCCCAAAAGCAGTACTTTGCCGAGTTCTGTTTACGACCATTACGGCCATTCAAGACTTCGAAAAGCAGACCGTCAACGTAAAATTAAGGAGCGCCGCAGTACCTTTCATTTTGGCTCCCAGGATTTCCTCGTGGCTGGCCAATGGAACGCTAAACGCCGTATGGGAGCTTTGAGGCCATCATCTTCCTCCGGTCGATCTTGCGCCCGTCGACAATGAACGTTCCGTCGCCAACAGCGTGAACCGTGCGCTTCTCCTTGCGTGCGGTATCGATGTATGCGGCAAGCGCCTCTAACACGACAATGTTGTGCTTTTTGACGATGTCTATGACCTTGCACTCTATGTTGGCAAGGCACTCCTTGATCAAGGGCGACGTGACGAATTTGCCCTGAACAGGTGTGAGTTTGAACTTGGCAAACTTGTCTGTGTCAGCTCCAGAGCACGTCCCTATACCGACGACCTTATCCAGCATGTCAACCGTGGGAATGGCAATGACGCAATCCCTATTCTTTCGCAACGCCGCGAAAGAGTGATTCCATTCACCCGTGGTGATGGCAAATACCGGAGTGAAATCCATCACCATGGTCCAGGAGATCGTCATGATGTTGTCTTTCTGCCCATCATGGGTCGTCACGCGGACAACAGGTCCTGATTCCATCAGGGTAAAGGCCTTGCTCAGCTTCAACTGACGCATGAGAACTCCTCGTGATATTCCTTTGTCCGATGGTCAGGCCAAGCTAGCACGCTCGATGACATTAAGGCACCCACTGAAAGCAGCACCTCGCCGAGTAGTGCTTTCGACACACAGCAGAACTACGATTTTTCAAATGCAGAACTTCGACGTTCAGATTGAGGGGCGTCGCTCGACAAATTTAAAACGTTACTAATGTCCATCACCTTGCGGCATGCCGATCAAATATTTCTTCGGTTCAGCAACAAATTTCTTATGGCAAGTTTCCGAACAGAAATAGTATTCCTAGCCGGAGAATTTTTCCTTTGCTGCCGCCTTGGCTGGTTCCACGTTCATTTTACATACTGGATCGGTTGCCATTTTTTATCTCCTTAGCACGTTAGCGGGGCTGCTAAGCTCTTTGGGTACTATCGGTTCGAGAGCAACCCATCCCCAAGCCGTCATTAACTCTAACTCTTCTGAATTAAGATACCAATTTATCGGTCATGAACGCCGCGGGAATTGCTTTACTTGAGTGTGCCGATGTAAGTTTTCTTATTGGTGCCCAATCCAAGTCGCTTGGTCAAAATTTCAATGAGCGCAGCGACCAACAAGATAAGAATTAGCCACATCAAAAACATGAGCGGATCGATGCCTAACATCCCTGAACCATGCATCCATGAACCATAAACATACATTGCCATTCCTTTATTAGTAAATACTACGGATCACCTGCTTCAGTTATTTCAGCTCCAAATCCAGGCCGTCGTAAACACGCTTAAACACTCCCATATTCGACATGATATTTGTTCAGTTCTTAAATAATTTGGAATATCTCTAACGAAAAAATATAAGATATAGAACAATAATGAGCACTACAGTACCGAGACCGATATACATTTTTTACCTCCAACTCATAGCTCACCCTCTGGGAAGGTAATTAAGCACGAGTTCTTCTGATCATTAAAGCATTCGCTCATGTTGATGTCTGTGCGCCAGCACACCTAGCTGCCTCTCGACTTTTCCGAATGAAGATATTCAACATCTCGATTTAGTGATGCCACTTACACGGATAAGGATGTAATTGTTCAGGCAACAAAAAAGCCGGAACATGTCCGGCTTTCCATGTGTCAAGCTGGATCAGAATTTGAACAAGCCTCCAATTGAGATTAGAGTGGCATTGCCGTTCGTTCCATAGCCGTTAAATCCAGGATTCGTATTATCGTTAAATTTATATTTATCCCAGCCTAAACGTACACCCACCGCTGGGGTGATGTTGAATTGACCGCCGAAGCCATATGTGACAGCTCTATTATTTGCATCAGAGCCAGTGAAGCTACCGCCAGGTTTGCCTGTAATCACCGCGTAACCCAATTTACCGAACAACGAGAATTGTTCATTGAATGGGATAGAGCCTATACCAGTCACACTGAAGCCAGTGGATTTTACAGAATTACTACCACTTTTAATTTCGCCCAAGTTGAGATATTCAGCTTCAACGGCAAAGTTAGGATTGAAGTCGTGGCCGATAAACGCACCCCAGCCGGTTGGGTTGGAAGAGTCCAAAGTGATGTTATCAAGACTGGTGTTAGCCTGGCCCACCCTGACACCAACATACATATCAGAAGCAACAGCAGGAGCGGCAACGACGCACAACAATACAGCGATCGCGGTTTTCTTCATGATTTATTCCTTAGAATGTTTAGTTGCGAAGTAGCCAGTGTGCGACAAAGCCAACAGACCACCTTAGTTAATCGAATCAAAATTGTTTGTTTGAATCCTTGATGATTTCCTTGGCATCGCCATAGGATTTCTCGGCATTTCCGGAAATTTGTTTTCCGAGACCTTTGACTTGTTGCTGCTTGTTGCCGACCAGCTTTCCATGCTTTTCCTGCACTTTACCAGCAACGTCTTTTAAAGCTCCTTTGACTTGATCCTCGTTCATTTCCATATTCCTTCATTTAAGTTGACAGGCTATCCCTGCAGAAACTGAAGATGAACTACCTGTTGCCGCCGGTCTGTACGGTAACGCACCCTTAACAGCAATCAGTTCAATTTTGCCGACCTGGATGCCCGGTAGCACGGACTGCCCACCGGCAATACTGACCTTCTTCAAACAAGCTGTTGTTGAATCTCCCACACCAATTTATTTATCTAACTATGTGTGTTGGCGAACAGTTTGATCAAACTTAAAAGCCTACCTTGATGTGCCATGACGCTTGGTTAGTTCTGCTTCATGCAGTGTGAATTTAAAATTAATCAGCATTTTCTAAGAAAAGGAATATACATCATGTCAAATACCAATGAAGCTAGCGGTCTCCATAAACAGGCTGCAATCGATCATGAAGAAGCAGCCAAACACCATCGCAAAGCAGCGGAATGTCACGATCAGAACAAGCTGAGTGATGCTAAGGCCAGTTCCAAGAGCGCAATGGATTCGTGCAATAAGGCACAGAAGCATTCGGCAACTGCTTGCGAAAAGTCAGCCAAATAACTACTTGAGGACGGCCGCTAATCTGGGATAACTCAAATCTTGGTTGATCAATTTAAGAGTTGATGTCAACTGGAACTAGCGGCTGAACTATAAGGGGGCCTTCAAACTGGGCAATGTATAACATCGGCTAGTCGATAGCACGCAAATGATTCGATTAACAGTACCAATAACTTAGTTAAATTGTAATTTATACTTGAAAGGTAATTGAAAATGTTCAAGGACTATTACGTATTAGCGGCTGTTGTCGCAGCCATCACAGTTACGATGTTCGTAATTGGTATTTTTAATAGGTAGCTTTGTTGAAGCGATGACTAAAATGTAGCTGTTGCACCTACTGCTTACCACAGGCGAATTTCCATAGTAATCGGTTAAACCGTTGCCGCCGATAGCAGCCACTGAAGAAGCACATGGACGAACTGAAATCACAGGGCTTGGAGAAATTTAAGCTCAAACGCATTGCTGAAGGTGTTAGTGCCGCGTCCATCAAGTACGGCTCGGCAAGTATATGTTCAAGCGTAATGCTACTGTAACTTTTATTCTCCATAATTAATATTTTCATCAAGCCTTTATTATTTTATTAAGGGGCACGACATGAACCCATCCAAGAAAGCAGATTCAGCAATCGAAATGGATCCATCCTCCCGCTCTGAATGGCAAGAGCCGCCAACGCTGACATTGGACGAATGCGGCATGATCTGCGATTGCAGCAAGGCTGGAGAAAAGCTCTTCGGCTATAGCCGAAAGGAGCTGGTCTGCCAGCCTGTTTCCAAGCTGTTGCCGGAACTATCGGAAATCCAGCTGGTAAAAAGCGGACAATTCAATCCGAAGATTGGTTTTCTCAGCCGTTGCGGCGGCAGCTTTCAGGTAAAGAATCGGCTAGGCGAAATCTTTCTGAATAATTTGCATTTCGTTCTGCTGGGTTATACAGGGGCATACACCATACGGGTGATATTGCAACCGTTTTGACGAAACGGAAATCGTGTCATTACTATGCAACCGAGCGGTGCGGAACCAATCCCCACTAATACAGTCTGACGTTTGCCCTGATCGTTGGGATAACGATGATTTGTTTAGGAGATTGAGAATGAGCGACAAAACAAACAACAATGCAAACTCTAATGACAGCGAGTTTCATATGGCATTTGGCTGGCTTGCGGCCGCCGCAGTGTCAATTGCTTGCTGGGCTGGCCTGTCTTAAATAACCGGTTTGCCATAATGAATAAAGCCGGACATGTTCCGGCTTTTTTAACTTCGGAATAAACGTCGATCAAATGAACGAAATCCTGAAATACTTAAAGAAGCATGGCGAGAAACTTGATGCCGAGATTGCTGAAGGTGCTCATCTCTCACTTTCAAAGACACGCCTCTACTTTGCAGAACTCGCAGCTAAACACGAGGTCGTGTTGTGTGATTCGATCAGGTTTGAGAAAGGTAAAAAAATCGAGGGCTTACTATGCCGAGTGGCTTGTTTCACTCCGCCTGCATCGCCAGGTAGGAAAGCGAAGGGATCTGCAGTTAACTGATAGTTGATATGCCGATGTAGGGTTTCAAGCAGCGGCAGGAGAAGGTTTGTCTGCGTGAAAGCAGGGCTTCGCCGAGTTCTGTTTACGACACGTTGCGGTCACCTTGCCGATTTAGGACGCGGTTTCATGTGGAGCTCATTCAATCGCAATATCTCCTGCCAAACTTCTTCTGGGAATCCAAAACGGTCAAATCTGCCACCGCTAGAGGTGGGATGTAACAAGTCGGCTAAATAAGCTTCGCCATCAGGCGAGTTCCAAAGCTGGACAATTTTTTCCAGGATATGAGGATATTTTTCCTCAAGTATCTTGGGGTATTGGTTTGGTAAGCATTTTAGCGTTTGCAGAACGGTTTCTCTACTGACCATCGCCTCTCCCTTTTTATCTGGTCCATTTTATGTCAGTACCAGAACGGCATGAACCGACAGCGTGTGCGTAGCGTAGAAATAATTTGCTAATGAAGTCAATTCTAGTTATCAGTTAATCGAAGTTTGGGCTGAACCTTGTCTGCATCCAGCACCTTGATGGTATGCAATTTGCAATGGGTATTGACCGGCACGGAGCAGCCCTTCAATCCTTGTAATAGCTTACCCGAGGTGCTGCCCTTCGAGCGTTGCAATCAAGTCAGTTTATCAGGTTATACGCTGTCGGGAAAAGTAAACCCATGTCGATACCATAGCACGGAAGATTCGTTTAATGTCTAGCCGAAGTTGGTCAGGATACGTGCTCAAGTATAGCCACTTTATTTATCGTGGCGGCATTGCGGGTACGAGTTGCCATTCAGTCGGGCACGAAGGCACATATGGGTAATAAGCATTGGCGGCAGGACAGAAATACCAGTACTGCACCGAAGAGGGTGCAACGCCAGGTGCATAGCCCGGATATGGCTGTTGATATACCGGATACGGATAGTAAGGATAATACGGATTAGCCAAGTCATAACCAATAGCGCCGCCTATCAGAGCTGGAAAGATCCAACCACCTCCCCAACCCCCGCCACCGTAATGCCCTCCACCGCCATGACCCCTGCCATGGCCTCCACCTCCATGGCCTCCACCACCATGACCACCTTCAGCGTAAGCCGGAGTGGTTGATAAAATCGCAAGAAATGCAATCAATAATATTTTTTCATGGTATGACTCCCAGTGAAATTGTAACTTTTGCAAGAACGTCTACGGATGAGGTTGCCTCTACTTTTCTGTCAACCACAACACCCGCCCATCTTGCTTTTCAATCCCATCTGAAATTTGACCACCTCAGTAAAGCAACGTTCCGCATAATGGTGATGCCTTCCGGCTGATTCACCTTTATGCGTTCTGCTGCCAAGTCATGTCAGACAAACACTTACATAATTATAAGACAAACACCACTACCGCCTCCAAGAGTGAGGAAACATAATTGGCACATCGATTTAGCAAACTGATTTGGAACCAAGCTATCGATAACTAATTCACGCTCTCCTCCCTGAGCGTGATGTCTTAACTCCCCCTAGTTAAGAAATTGTGCCTCTGCTCCGTAAGGTTCAGGGGCATTTCTTTTGCGGCAGCAATAAGCGGTGTGTTTGGCGAAGTTCTGCCAGGAATTGCAAGCCGTGGTAAGGTATCGACATGGGTTTCCGATTCCGCAAGCGAATAAGAATTCTCCCCGGCATCTGGCTCAACCTGAGCAAGCGTGGAACTAGCGCATCTTTCGGCGGCAAAGGGCTGAACATGAATGTCAAAGAGGGCAAGGTCAGAACTACGGCCAGTCTCCCTGGCACCGGCCTGAGCTACAGAACGACTTCTATCATTACGCCACCAACACGTTCTGGAATACCTGGTTGGATCTGGGTTTTTATCGTGGTGGTGGGAGTGTTGGTATTTCTTGTGAAAAACGCTGTGTCAATATTTTGGCATTTGGCATTGCTTAGATGACAGAGTGGACTACTCACGCTGAACACCCCCTTGGAAACAGCCGTTTTAAGTTTGCAGTAATGAAATGTTTGGTTTAGTATTTACCTGCATGTCTCCACAGGAACGTGTGTAAGGCCAATCCGATATATTCGGTTGGTACCCGTGATGACCAAAAGGCGAGCGGGGTTCATTTTGAATTTTAAAAGGAACCTCCATGCTCACAACATTGGTCAAGAATCGCAAATCTGCTTTCATCGCTCAATCCTGCCGCTGTTTTTACTGTGATTTTCCTATGTGGGAAAGTGACTGCTCGTCATTTGCTCAAACTCATAAAATCAGCCTCCGCCGAGCCAAACAGTTCCAATGCACAGCAGAGCATCTTGTGGCACGCCAGGATGGTGGCAAAGACGCAGCACAAAATATTGTTGCGGCTTGCCTCTGGTGCAATCAAACAAGGCACAAAAGAAAGCTGGCTAAAAATCCGAGTGATTATCGGAGCTTTGTGCGAAGAAGGTTAACCGGCAACAGACAGTATCACCAGGTAGGAAACGATGTTTTTTGCGTAGTTGAAATCATGGGTGGCAAGCAATCAGTTGCAACTAAACTAGGCGTTGAGGAGATTGAGATCGAGCACTGGATTGACGACCATTATGTTCCTACAAGATACGCTGAAAAGATCCACGAGTTAACTGGTTGGAGTGTGTGGTCGATACAGGTGCCGCCGGTGGGGTGGGGGTAACAATAGGGGTAACAAACTTTTTATGAAATCATAAAAGACATATATAACAAGTAGATACGGAAGTAATTAAATGGAGCGAGCGCCCAACAAAACAAAGGCTTGCAGCGATGCGAGCCTTTTGTTTTTCTACATAGTTAAGCGCTGTCCATTGCCATCCTGCAGTAAGGCATCTGGCCCCTAAAAACAAAGACCCTACCCGTTGAAAAGATGTAAATGTGTCAGGAAAGTGCGGCGCAACTATAATGTGGTTTCGCTTGGCACAACTTTTTTGACACACAGAATGGATTGGTAATGCTTCAACGCAGGATATGGTGGGCTTTTCTGCTTGTGTTGGCGGTTGGTGTTGCAGTGTCTGTTCGCATCGTGACACTGGGCGACTCGGTGCAGGCCGTGAACCGGATGTTTATCGCCGAGAAACTTCCGCTGTCGCAACGCATCGGCGAATTGCGCGGTGTTATTGCCGACGAAGAACGCCTGCTTTATGAGTATTACTCTTACACCGCAACAAGGGACACATTCCAGGCCCAGCGTGCGCTTAACCATGCGCGTCTTGACAGCATCGTCGAACAACTTGAGAAGGACACGGGCTCGCGCGAACAGGTGGTTGAGCTGCGTACGCAGCTCACGGCACTTGACGGGCTGTCCGATGAGTTGTCCGCCACGCTCTCCAGCAAGGTAGTGAATTGGGATCTGGCCCGGGCGATTCTGGCGCAGGTCAAACCCAGGGTTCGGCAGATCGAGAAGACGCTTGCTGCCATGTCGTTGGCCAACCGGCAGGCGGTGGACAAGCTGGGGACGGATTCCCGCAACAGCGTGGGTACCATGGTGCGCTGGGTCATCGGCTTTTCGGTACTGATATTCGGCGTCGCCTTTTTCGTTGGTTACTATGTTGTCGCCATCATCCGCGAGGGGATGGAGCGCCGCAGGCTGGCGATGTTCGCCGAACGCAACCCGAACCCGGTATTGCGCATCGATGCTTCCGGGAAAGTGCGCTATGCCAATCCGGCGACAGCCGAATTGCTCGCCCAGTTGAATCTCGCACTCGCGGATTCAGGGAAATTGTTGCCTGCCGACATGAGGCATCACTTGAACGAAACCCGCGCGGCCAGGACTTCGAGCACGCAATTCGAGTATACGCATGGCAAGTTCACCCTCGAGTGTACCGTGGCGTATCTGACGGACTTTTCCGAGTTTCATGTCTACATCAAGGATGTCACCGCGCGCAGGCAGGCCGAGGAGAATCTTGCCTACCAGGCGTTCTTCGATCCCGCGTCCGGGCTGCCCAATCAATACCGTTTGCGCGAAGATCTGAACGCTGCGTTTTCGCAGCAGCGTGCTGGAACGGTGATGATGATCGTTGCCGATCGCGAACAGGAAATTTTTGAGAGCCTGGGCGCGGTTGAAACCGAGCGATGGCTGGTCAAGGTTGCCCTGCGTTTGCGTGACGGAATCAACCAAAACGAAGAGACACTTTACCGCTTCGGCAGGAATGCATTTGTGCTGGTGTGCCGGCCCGGCGATCTGGCCGGCGCGCAACGCCGCGCGAAACAGTTGCTCAGTTCATCCCAGCAACCGCTGCACCTGGAAAGGCGCGAGTTGTTCTCCACGCTGTCGATCGGAGCTGCAATTATGGAATGCGACGGCGGCGTTGATGCGGCGAAACTGGCTGAAGTGCAGGTACAGCAGGCGGCATCCGCATGCAACAGGGTGCGCGGCGCGGGCGGCAATGATTTTGCGGTCTATGACGAGGCGATGGGACTTGCTGCCGCAAAGACCCTGCGCATGATCACCGATTTGCGCCACGCAGTGGCGAACGGCGAACTGCTCCTGCATTATCAGCCCAAGGTGGACACGGCGACCGGAAGTTTGCTTGGCATGGAAGCGTTGGTGCGCTGGATGCACCCTGAGTGGGGCATGATCTCCCCGGAGGAATTCATTCCGGTCGCCGAAGATACCGGGATGATAGTGGCGATCGGCCGCTGGGTGTTGCGCGAAGCTTGCCGGCAAAATGCAGCATGGCAACAAGCGGGACTGCGCCCGCTGCGGGTGGCGGTCAATCTTTCCGCAAGACAGTTCCATTCCGACAACCTGCTGGACGAAATCGATGAGGCGCTTTCCGAAACAGTGCTTCCGGCAAACTGGCTGGAACTGGAAATCACCGAAAGCATGGTGATGGAGGATCCGGAACGAGTGATCGATTTGCTGGAGAAAATCCGCAGTCGCGGCATACATCTGTCACTGGACGATTTTGGCACAGGTCATTCGTCGCTTGCTTATCTCAAACGCTTTCCCATTGATTGCGTGAAGATCGACCGCGCATTCATCAAGGACATGCCTGAAAATACCGACGACGTGGCGATCGCAAGGACCATAGTCGCGATGGCGAAAGCGCTGGATTTGAAGACTGTGGCAGAAGGTGTCGAGACTGACGAACAGTTGGAGTTGTTGAAGAACATGGGCTGCGACCAGATACAGGGATATTTATTCAGCCGGCCGTTACCGGCAGACGAGTTCCTGGCCTTTTATAGCGCTCATCCTTGATCCAAAAAAACAGTAACCCACATAATCAGCAAATTGGCTGGCGTAGTTTGCCAGCTTAATCGAATGGCTATTCGCAACCTCAGAGAACACAGAGAATAAACAAATAGCTGTAACGGGAGAGAGATCCGCCATTCTGGGTGAGCCCACGAAGCGGGCAAAAACTTTGGTCTCTCTGTGTGCTCGGTGAACCTTTTGGATTGAACTGAGGTTTTAAGGCTGATTTCAGTTCGTAATCAACTAAGTTGCTGGCCGTGCTCGCGGGTCGCATGGAAGTGAACTTTCGGCCAGCGCTCCTGCGCCAGGCGCAGGTTCACACCGGTATCGGCGAGATAGGCATAGTTTCCATCCACATCGCGCGCCAAGCGGCTTTGGTTGGCCTTCAAGAATTCATTGAGATGATTTTTATCCGCGCAGGTCACCCAGCGCGCAGAGTGTATGCCGGCGCGCTCGAATACCGCATCCACGCCGTACTCGGATTTCAGTCGGTGCTCGACCACTTCAAACTGCAACTGCCCGACCGCGCCGATCAGCGGGTTGGTGTCCACCAGCGGCTCGAATACCTGCACCGCGCCTTCTTCGCCCAGCTGGCGCAGGCCCTTTTGCAATTGCTTGGCTTTCATCGGGTCGCGTAGCCGCGCGCGGCTGAACAGTTCCGGTGCGAAGTAGGGGATGCCCTTGAAAGTCAGCGCCTCGCCTTCGGTGAGCACGTCGCCGATCTGCAGCTGACCGTGATTGTGAACGCCGATGATGTCACCCGCGTAGGCTTCGTCCATGCGGGTGCGTTCGTTGGCCATGAAAGTCACCGCATTGGCCAGCTTCATTTCCTTGCCGGTGCGCCTGTGTTTCACCTTCATGCCCGAGGTGTAACGCCCGGAGCACACGCGCAGGAACGCGATGCGGTCGCGGTGATTAGGGTCCATGTTGGCCTGGATCTTGAATACGAAACCGGTGAATGCGGACTCGGTGGGTTGCACGATGCGCACATCGGTTTCGCGCGGCAACGGCGAGGGTGCCCAGTCCACCAGGGCGCGCAGGATCTCGCGCACGCCGAAGTTGTTCACGCCTGAGCCGAAGAATACCGGTGATTGCTGTCCACTGAGAAACTCCTGCAAATCGAACGATGCACCCGCACCGATGACCAGTTCGGTCTCGTCGCGCATGGTCTTCATCTCGCTCGGGCACTGTGCTGCGAGCTTATCGATCTGCGAACCTTTCAGAGTTTCGACTTCCTGTCCGGCCTTGGCTTCGCCCGGCACAAAGCGCAGCACCTCGTCATTCAGCAGGTGATACACACCCTGGAAGCGCTTTCCCATGCCGATCGGCCAGGTCACCGGCGCGCATTTGATCTTCAGGACCGACTCGATCTCGTCCAGCACTTCCAGCGGATCGCGCACTTCGCGGTCCATCTTGTTGATGAAGGTGATGATGGGCGTGTTGCGCAGACGGCATACTTCGAGCAGCTTGATGGTCTGTGCTTCCACGCCCTTGGCCGCATCCACCACCATCACCGCCGCATCCACTGCGGTCAGCACGCGATAAGTGTCCTCGGAGAAATCCTGGTGTCCGGGAGTGTCGAGCAGATTGATCACGCAATCGTCGTAGGTGAACTGCATCACCGAGCTGGCCACCGAGATGCCGCGCTGCTTTTCGATTTCCAGCCAGTCGGAAGTTGCGTGGCGACCGCTCTTTCGCGCTTTCACAGTGCCCGCCATCTGGATCGCGCCGCCGAACAGCAACAGTTTTTCGGTGAGCGTGGTCTTGCCCGCGTCTGGGTGTGAGATGATCGCGAAGGTGCGGCGGCGCCTGACTTCACGCACTATATCGCCTTCGCGCACGATCTCCTCAGAACTGGCTGATGGAGTGCCGGGGCTTGCTTCTTCTGCGGTGTTGCTCATTTGCCTGCTTTCTTTCGTGCAATCAGGTACGTAAAAATGAAAAAGGCCCGCACGTTTTTCGTGTAGACCTTATTAAATCAGCTCAAGAACACCTTGAGTCGATTTTGCGCGTGACCACACGCGAAATCTGGGGTTTGCGGGGGAATCGAACCACCGACACAAGGATTTTTAATCCGGGAAATTGTTTTGCATAAATATGCGGGTAGCATTGTATCATGGCACTGTTGCAAAGCAGAATTGGACTTTCCGGAAACCGGCATCCGTGGCATGGCCCGGGACGAAATAAGGCTGCTGCAGGGCGGTGAGAGCCATTGCGGAAGGTCGGGCAATAACCTCGGGTTAAAAGTGTTGCGGAACCGGTGCGATATGCCATACTGAAAACAGTCCAAAGGGATAGCTATGAGCAACAAGGCTAAACAGCATGACACGCTAAACGCAGGGGCGGAGGTAAAATTCACAGCCTCGCTGCGGGCTGCGGCTGAAAAAAAGCTGGCACAAATGGCACCTGCAGATATTCCATCACGTCCGGTCGAAGAAATCTTTCATGAGCTTCAGATCTGCCAAATCGAGCTTGGGATGCAGGACGAAGAGCTGCAGCGCGCGCAGCTCATGATAAAAGAATCACGAGAGCGTTACACCGACTTCTATGATTTGGCACCCGTTGGCTTTGTCACACTTGGCCGCGAGGCCATGATCGATGAAATCAATCTGACCGGGGCCGCTCTGCTGGGAGAAGAACGCGGGAAACTGCTGCACAAGCACTTTGCTGTTTTCGTTGCCCCGGAAGATATCGAACACTGGACTCAACATTTCACCAGCGTGCTGCAACGGGATGACAAGTCGACCTGTGAATTGGCCGTCTTGCGTGGTGATAAAACGCGTTGCCAAGTCAGGCTGGACAGCCTGCGCCAGATGCAGGATAACGAATCAATTGTAGTGCACATCGTGTTGACTGACATCTCCGAGAACAAGCGCTCCGAAGATGAGCTGCGCGAACAGGAGCAGTTTTTTCGCATGATCACCGAGAATGTCGATGATTTTATCGCGGTGCTTGATCTGGAAGGACGGCGGCTCTACAACAGCCCCTCCTACGCGAAGTTGTTTGGCGATCCTGAAGCGTTGAAGGGTACGGATTCTTTCGCGGAGATACATCCGGAAGACCGGGAGCATGTCAGACGCGTATTCACGGAAACCGTAAATACCGGCATCGGACTTCGAATAGAATACCGTTTTGCGATGCCTGATGGCAGTATCCGTCACATGGAATCCTGCGGTGGGGTGATCAGAAACAGTCTGGGGCGGCCTTCGCGTATAGTCGTTGTATCCCGCGACATCACCGACCGCATCAAGGCCGAAGATCAAATCCGCAATCTTGCATTTTACGACACGTTGACGAAACTGCCCAATCGGCGCATGTTCGATGACAGGTTGAACCAGGCTATGGCGGCCAGCAATCGCACCGGCCGCTATGGCGCGCTGATGTTTCTGGATATGGACAATTTCAAACCGCTGAATGACCAGTATGGACATAGCGCGGGCGACTTGTTATTGAAGGAGGTGGCACACCGCATCATCAGTTGCGTCCGCGAAATGGATACGGTTTCGCGTTTCGGTGGCGATGAGTTCGTGGTGATGCTCACCGAACTGGATACCGATAAAAAGCCTTCCATTGCCCAGGCTGGGATCGTTGCCGAAAAGATCCGGGCCATTCTTGCCAGGCCTTACAGGCTGCTACTACAGCAGGAAGGCGATACGGAAAAGACAATCGAGTATCGCTGCAGTTCAAGCATCGGGGTGGTGATGTTCATCGATCACGAATACCGGCCGGCCGACCTTGTTAAACGGGCCGATATGGTAATGTATCAGGCTAAGGAAAGCGGCCGCAATCAGGTTCGCTTCTTCGATATTTGACATCGGCGATATCTGGCATCGGCATCACGCACGGGAGTTCACGATGCGCGGTCAGTGTTGGATCAGTCACCACTTCAGCATTACTTTACCCAGCCACAATCCAGCCATTCCGAAAGCGATCATGGGCAGGTAATGCCACTTGATGACATGCATGATCGAGTCGTTCACCTCGTAAAGTCTCAGCCATATTGCGCCGATACTGAAAGCGAAAAGCAGCGCGCAGCAGCCCGCCAGATGAGAATGCGTGCTGGCAAATTTCCGCATGACGTAAAATATCCAGGCAGCCGGCAACAGTAACACCATGGTAATGCCCATGGTGCATTCAAAGCTGTGGATCGGCAGCGGGGCCGGCGGATTATCGGCCTGCCATGCGATGAACATCACCACCACAAATAGCGCAAAAGTGATCACTGGCGCAAATGCGACCCGGCGCAACTGGTGCATGTCGGGAAACGACAGCAATGAGGCGCTCAGGGATGTGGCGACGAAGATGCCGACCAGCGCTGCAAGTTCAGCCACGAATAATGGCTCATGGAGTTTGGTTGCCAGATCCGGGCGCAGGCCGGAAAGCAATAGCGAGACGGTGAGGTAGGCCACTGCACATCCCATCCATTGAAGGCTCAGCATATAAGGATGGGGTACAGGCTTCACTATCGGCGTGTCCTGTGAAAGCCTGTTAATCAATTCTTCAATATTTTCCATCATCTTTCCAATTTTTGGCGCAATATCTTGTAGGCGCGGTGAGCCGCGACTTTGACGGCAGACTCATTCATGCCCAGCTTTTCCGCCACTTCTTTGGCGGTATAACCCTCCTGATGCATCAGTTGCAGGATGGTTGCCTGCTTTTGCGGGAGTTTTTCGACTTCTCCGCTGATGGATTCGTATGAAATAGCAGATTCGGTTACATTTTCATGCAAATAATTTTCCATTTCGGATAGATCGTCGGCATGGTGCAGCTGGTCTGAGTAGTGCGCACGAAGATAATCCTGCAGACGGAACTTGGCGATGGCATACACCCATGGTTTGTAGGGACGATTGCCATCGTAGGTGTGGCGGGCCTTATGGATGGAAAACAGGATTTCCTGCAGCAGGTCATCCACTTCATTGGTGAAGCTGAGGCGTTTAGCCAGGAACGGCCTGAGGAACCGCGAGGTTTCCTGCAGTATTTCGGCGTAGGCACGCTGGTCCCCGTTGAGGGAGTGCCTCATCAACGCTGCAAGATGGTCAGTTTTATCTGTCACGCGATTCCTGCAAGTCTTTAATGTAACCTTTTCATCTCACTGTCCGAATAAACCGGCAGGCAGGGCGAATCATAACTGGTTTTGATACCTGCTTTGAACCGGGTGCAGGATTTACCGGTCGAACAGGACTTTATGAGGAAACAGACATGCAACGCAGACATTTCTTGTACGCGCTATCCGGGCTCACCATGGCTTTGGCGACCCGCTCTTTTGCCGACCAGGTATCCGGTAGCGACAAAGTGACCATCATGCAATTCTCCGATGACGGAAAACCGCTGGGGCGGGCAAACTTGGCCAGGGTGAGCAAGGATGCCGAATGGAAAAAGCGGTTATCGCCGCTGGCTTACGAAGTGACGCGCGAACAGGGTACGGAGCGGGCGTTTTCACAGCCGGGTTACGATCGGCACGAGCCCGGCTTGTATCGCTGCGTGTGTTGCGACAATGCGCTGTTCGACGCTGCCACCAAATACGATTCCGGAACCGGGTGGCCGAGTTTCTGGCAACCGATCGCGCCCGAGAATGTGCGCGAGATTACCGACCACATGTTCGGCATGACGCGCACCGAAGTGCGCTGCACTTTGTGTGACGCACATCTGGGCCATGTGTTTGACGATGGCCCTAAACCGACCGGTTTGCGTTATTGCATGAATACAGTGGCGTTGCGTTTTATAGCGCATAAATAATCATGCTGATCTTTATCCTGGCTTACCTCGGCGGTGTACTGACTATTTTCAGCCCGTGCGTGTTGCCGGTATTGCCGTTCATTTTTGCGCGTTCGGACCGCTCATTCCGTCGTTCAGGCCTGCCGATATTGCTCGGGATGGCCGCGACCTTCACGGTGCTGGCCAGCCTCGCGGCAGTCGGCGGGGCATGGCTGATCGCATTGAATCAATATGGCCGCTATGCGGCGATGCTGCTACTGTTGCTGTTGGGACTGGCGCTGATCTTCCCGGCCCTGTCGGATCGCCTGATGCGCCCGTTTGTCGCGTTCGGCGGACGTTTGCAACAACGCGCCGACCGGCAGGCCAGCGTCAAAGGCTCGCTGTTGCTGGGTGTCGCAGTCGGATTTTTATGGGCTCCCTGTGCCGGGCCGATTTTGGGCCTGGTATTGGCAGGAGCGGCATTGAACGGCGCGAATCTGTACAGCGCGCTGCTGCTGCTGGTGTTCGCCGCCGGCGCGGCGACTTCGCTGGCGGTAGCCCTGCTGGCCGGCGGACGGGTGTTCAGCCTGATGAAGCGCGGCCTGGGTGCGGAAGAATGGTTGCGGCGCGGCCTGGGTGTCGCGGTGCTGGTCGGCGTGATGGCCATCGCGCTGGGCTGGGATACGCGCTTCCTGTCCCGATTCGAATTTTTAAACACGGCCGGCACCGAGCAAAAGCTGATTGCGCAACAGGCCAAGCCGACCGCACTTCAGCACACAATCGTCTCCGCTGAAACCAGGCTGCCACTGATGCCATCTTTTGACGGTGCGACACAATGGTTCAACTCGCCCCCGCTTGCCGGCGGGTCGCTGCGCGGCAAAGTGGTGCTGGTGGATTTCTGGACTTATTCCTGCATCAATTGTCTGCGCACCCTGCCTTATCTGAAAGCCTGGGATGAGAAGTATCGCGACCAGGGGCTGGTGATCGTTGGCGTGCATACGCCGGAGTTCGCCTTCGAGAAGAACCCGCACAATGTCGGGCAGGCGATCCGCGATCTGGGCATCAAATATCCGGTGGTGATGGATAATCAGTACACGATCTGGAACGCATACAACAACCAGTACTGGCCGGCGCATTATCTGATCGACGCACAAGGGCATATTCGCGACCAGCATTTCGGCGAAGGCGCGTATGACGAAACCGAGCGGATGATCCAGACCCTGCTCAAGGAAGCGCACCGGGGTGCGCTCACGATGAACGAGGGCCTGGTCCAGGTGGCGGGACAGGGTACAACGGCTGCCGCTATGGATACGAAACGCTCGCCGGAAACCTATGCCGGTTATGCGCGCCAGCAGAATCTGGTTTCACCCGAGCCGGTCAAGCGTGATGTTGCGGCGCATTACAGCGCTCCGCATGTTCTCAAACCGGACCAGTGGGCGTTGAGCGGCAAGTGGCGTGTATCCGCGGAAGCGGCTGCTGTGCAGGCTTCCGGCGGTGCGATCAGTTACCGCTTTCAGGGACGCGATCTGCATCTGGTGCTGGGTACACTTCATGGCAAACCGGTGCGGTTCAGGGTCATCCTGGACGGTGGCGAACCCGGTACGAATCACGGCACGGATATCGATAAACAAGGCAACGGGGTGATCCGCGAGGAACGCTTGTACCAGCTCATTCGTCAAAGCGGTAAGATCGGAGTCCACACCTTCCGTATAGAGTTTCTGGATGCCGGTGCAGAGGCGTTTGCTTTCACCTTCGGCTGATTTTAAAGGAGTGTCATCATGCTAAACATCAATGTTGTCCGTCGTTATTTTTTCAGCGGCAGCCTGTGCCTTGCGCTCGGTTTGGGTGCACTGTCAAATGCCGCCGCTGCACCGCTTGAAGAAACGGCCGTGTTCGCCGGGGGCTGCTTCTGGGGAGTGGATGCGGTGTTCAAGCACGTCAAGGGCGTGACTGACGTGGTGTCCGGCTATTCGGGGGGCGCCGCGGAAACGGCGCATTACGAGATGGTGAGCGAAGGGACGACCGGGCATGCCGAATCGGTGCGCGTTCATTTCAATCCGGCTCAGGTTTCCTACCAGCAACTGCTGCAGGTATTTTTCGGCGTGGCGCACGATCCGACCCAGTTGAATCGCCAGGGCCCGGATACCGGCAGCCAATACCGCTCTGCGATTTTTTACACCAGCGACGAGCAGCGGAAGACCGCGCAAGACTATATCCGGCAGCTCACCGCCGCGCACACTTTTTCCGATCCCATCGTCACGCAGGTCGTGACGCTGCAGCAGTTCTATCCCGCCGAGGCGCATCACCAGAATTATCTGGCATTGCATCCATACCAGCCCTATATCATCTTCAACGACATGCCCAAGCTGGAACATTTGCGCGAAAAATTTCCAACGTTATACCAATAATTATTTGTGTAAAACAGGGATCGCTTGAATAGTGGTGGTGCGGGCGTCCGTTGTGAGGGCGCATCCCGGAGAAAGATGGAAAGCTGCCGCATTGCAATTGCCAGCCGGATTCTTTCCGGCAAGTTAAGACATGAAAGTATCAATCATTGCCCGTCTGTCCGATAACGCCGCGCCCGCGCAGCAATTCGACAACCCTGGTCACGGAATCTTCCAAAGACAAGACGCCGGTATCCACAACCAGCTCCGGATCTTCAGGCTCTTCATAGGGTGAAGAAATACCGGTGAAGTTTTTGATCTCTCCCGCACGTGCGCGTTTGTAGAGCCCTTTTATATCGCGTTGCTCGCAGATTTCCAGCGGGCAGCGGCAATATATTTCGAGAAATTCACCATGCGGCACCAGCGAACGGACTTTCTCGCGGTCGGAACGGAACGGGGAAATAAATGCGGTCAGCGCAATCACGCCGGCTTCCAAGAACAGCTTGGCCATTTCTCCGACACGGCGGATATTTTCGACGCGGTCTTCAGCTGAAAATCCCAGGTCCGAACAAAGCCCGTGCCGCACATTGTCGCCATCGAAGGTGAAAGTGCGGCAGCCATTCTGGTGCAGGTGTTCCTCGACGGCATGTGCCAGGGTAGACTTGCCGGCACCGGAAAGACCCGTGAACCACAACATCACACTGTGGTGCCCATTTAACGCTTCACGCCGTTCGCGGGTCACCGTGGCATGGTGCCACACAACATTGCTTGATTTATTGTTATTCATCGCGTCTCCAGATACCGGGCGCCGAAGAAAGCGGTTCCGCCGCGGCTGATCATGCCTTCGTCAGCGTCCATATATATCTTCAAATCGCACGATGTCGTCTTCACCCAGATATTCCCCGCTTTGCACTTCGATCATGACAAGGTCGACAACACCGGGGTTCTCCAGGCGGTGTTTATGGCCCGCAGGAATATAGGTGGACTCGTCGGTGTTGATGAAAAGTTCCTGCTCGCCGTTGACGACCCGTGCCATGCCGCTGACCACGACCCAGTGCTCGCTGCGGTGATGATGCATCTGCAGACTGAGGCGGCCCGCCGGTTTGACCACGATGCGTTTGATCTTGAACCGCGGCCCCTCTTCCAGCACCGTGTAAGTTCCCCAGGGACGGTGCACGGTTGTGTGCAGTTTGTGCGTTTCATGGCCTTCGGCCTTGAGGCGCGCGTAGATGAGTTTGACATCCTGGGCGCGACTGCGGTCCGCAACCAGTAACGCATCCGGGGTGTCGATGATGACAAGGTTATCGATTCCTACTGCGCCAACGATGCGCTGCTTGCTCTGGATATAACAGTTGCTGACATCATGCAGCATGACTTCGCCTGCAATGCGGTTGCCATCGGCATCGGGTGCGGTGAGTTCACCCACCGCGTTCCAGGAACCGATATCGCTCCAGCCGATATTGCAAGGCACCACAGCGACGTTGCCGGATTTTTCCATGACCGCGTAATCGATGGAGTCGTCGGGCACGCGAGCGAAAGATGCCTGTTCAAGTTCGATCCGGGTGTGGCTTTTTCCTTCTACCCGTCGGGATTGCCCGAGGCAGGCGCGGGTGGCATCCAGAATTTCAGGGCAGTGCAGTTGCATTTCGCGCAGCATGGTTCCCGCAGAGAAACAGAACATGCCGGAGTTCCACAGGTAGTTGCCGGATTCCACATACCTGCGGGCCACTTCCAAACTGGGCTTCTCGACGAAGCGCACCACCTTGTTCCCATCCGCCTCGATATAGCCGTAGCCTGTTTCGGGTGACTCGGGCCGGATGCCGAAGGTGACCAGCTTGCCCTGTGCGGCCAATCGCATCGCCTCCGCAACAGCGAGGGTAAAAGCGGGTTGATCGGTGATCAGATGGTCGGCGGCCAGCACCAGCAAAAGTGCGTCATCACCGTGGCTCGCCGCCACTTGCAGTGCAGCCGCAGC
>DIYV01000156.1:41011-59833 GCA_002429165.1 Gallionella sp. UBA6045
GCCACTTGCAGTGCAGCCGCAGCAATGGCGGGAGCGGTGTTGCGGCCAAAGGGTTCGAGGATGAAATTGTTGGGAAGGTCTTTGTACCGGACGCCGGCGACCTCGCGGTACTCGTCCTCGGTCTTGAAGAAGAGTTCGCGGTTGGTAACGGTCAGGGTCTCGGCCACATCCGGCAGAGACACGCCGCGCAGCCAGGCTTTTTGCAGCAGACTTTGTCCGTCCGCCAAGCGAATGAACGGCTTGGGATGCAACTCGCGGGAAACCGGCCAGAGTCTGGAACCTGCTCCGCCGCACAGAATCGTCGGGATCAATTTCATAAAGTAATAGTAATTATGCTAATGGTTTGACAGCGTGATTGTACTTAGTTACGCGCGGGATGAGCAAGAAAAGCATCAATCGCCAAAGACGGGACGTTGACATTGGTTCTAACTAGAACTATTATGACCGCAATTGCAGCCGACCTGTTGAACTATGCCTTCCCCGATTTTTTTGCCGCTCATGCGCGAGTTGTCCCGCACCTACCAGGCTTTTGAGGTTTATTCGTCTGCGCATGTGCGTACCCTTGGCCTGACGCCGGCGCAATTCGATATCGTCGCCACCTTGGGCAACACCCCGGGCATGACGACCAGGGAGCTGGGCGAGAAAACGCTGATCACCAAAGGAACGCTGACCGGTGTGGTGGATCGTCTGGCGGACAAAAAACTGGTGCGGCGGGTCGCCTTGCCCAGCGACGGCCGCTGCCAGATCGTTCAGTTGACAGCCCAGGGGGAGAAATTATTTGCACGCATTTTTCCGGCGCACCTGGCGCACATGGAGCGCGCCTTTGCCCGATTGTCGCAGAAAGAACTGAACGGGGTGACCGAGAGTCTGCACCGCTTGCGCGGGATGTTTACCGCCGCGCACAGCAGCAAGGAGTAGTTGAAGAACTGGCAGGAGCGGGCATGGCCCGCTGCTGCAGAGGGCTCACCCAAAAGGTGGGGAAATTTTGTATCGGTGTATCAATTTAATATAAGGAATTTCAATATGTCAGACAAGCAACCCGTTATCGCCCAAAAATCTCCTCTTGCCATTGATGTGGAAGCCGGCAAAAGCTACTGGTGGTGTTCCTGCGGCAAAAGCGCCACCCAGCCGTTCTGTGACGGCAGCCACAAGGGCAGTGAATTTACCCCGGTCGAATACAAGGCTGCCAAATCGGATACCGTCTACTTTTGCGGCTGCAAGCACAGTGCCAACGGAGTGCTGTGCGACGGTACCCACAAAAAACTTTGAGGCTGAATTTATGGGGCATGTAAATTGGGCCCCATAAATCCCAGTGTTCAAAGTTGCGCATTTTGTTTCGAGTCCGATATCAATGACTCCTGGGGATATCGGGGGAATGCAAGTCGTTCCCATGAATTATCCGATAGGTAATCCCGATGATTGCGTTCGGCTCGACGCAAGCGTAGAGTGCCGCCGCATTCTTCCATAGTGAACGGTCGGGACATGAGCGACACGCAAACGAAACAAAAATTATCCCCGCTCGTGCTGGGAGCAATAGGCGTGGTGTACGGCGATATTGGCACCAGCCCGCTGTATGCAATACAGGCAACTTTTACCGGTCCACATCCGCTTCCGGTCGTGGCAGCCAATATTCTGGGCGTCCTGTCCGTGATGTTCTGGACCATCATGCTGCTGGTGTCGTTCAAATATGTGGTCATCATGATGCGAGCGGATAATCACGGTGAAGGTGGATCGATGGCCCTGCTGGCTTTGGTGAGCGAACTGACCAAACAACACCCGAAAATAAAATGGTTCGTCACCGCCCTTGGTGTCTTCGCCGCCGCGCTTTTTTTTGGCGACGGCATGATCACTCCGGCGATCTCGGTGCTGTCGGCAGTCGAAGGTCTGGGCCTGGTTTCGCACCAGTTCAGTATCTTCATCCTGCCCGTCACCGTTCTCATTTTGACCGGTTTGTTTTTCATCCAGAAACGCGGCACGGGCATGGTAGGCATGGCATTCGGCCCGATCATGGTGCTCTGGTTTATCTCCCTGGCGGTGTTCGGTGTGATTTCCATCGCACAAAGCCCGGAAATTCTGTTTGCGCTGAACCCTGTCTATGCCTTTCGCTTTTTAACTGCCGACCCGCGGATCGCATTCTTTGCGCTCGGTGCCATCGTTCTCGTCATTACCGGCGGAGAAGCGTTGTATGCCGACATGGGACATTTCGGCAAATTCCCGATCCGCCTGGCGTGGTTCACTCTAGTGCTGCCCGCACTGGTGCTGAATTATTTCGGCCAGGGCGCGTTGCTGCTGCACAATCCGCAAGCCATAGCGAATCCGTTTTATCTGCTTAACCCAGCCTGGGCGCTGATACCGATGGTGCTGCTGGCGACCGCCGCAACCGTCATCGCCTCGCAAGCAGTCATATCAGGCGCATTTTCTGTAGCAAATCAATCCGTACAAATGGGCTTTTTGCCGCGCATGGAAATCCGCCAGACTTCCGATAAAGCGCAAGGGCAGATCTATGTGCCCCTGACCAACTGGACGCTTTATCTGGCGGTGATTTTTCTGGTTTTTACTTTCCAAGGCTCCAGCAATCTCGCGGCGGCCTATGGCATCGCCGTCACCGGTACCATGACCATTACCACCATGCTGACCGCTTTTGTCATAGTGATGCTATGGCGCTGGCCTTTGGTTATCGCCATTCCGGTTATCTCGGTGCTGCTGATCGTGGATTTGACTTATTTTGCCGCCAACATTCTTAAAATTCCCCAGGGTGGCTGGTTCCCGCTGGGCGTTGCCCTGATATCTTTTACCGTGCTCACTACATGGAAGCGCGGTCGAAAATTATTGTTTGATGAGGTCGCGAGCCTGACAGTGCCCCTGCAAGCGATCATTGACGATGTGGATAATATGCCGAGAGTAAGCGGTACGGCAGTATTCCTGACTCCCATGGGAGATGGAGCGCCGTCTGCCATGCTGCACAATCTGAAACACAATCATGTGCTGCACGAACGCAACGTACTGCTGACCGTGGTGGTCGAGGACAAGCCCTATGTCACAAGGGGCAATCGTTTCCTGATAAATGATCTGGGCAAGAACTTTTTTCGTGTGAGATTATTTTACGGCTTTATGCAAACCCCTGATATTCCGCTTGCGCTGGAGTTATGCGGCTCACAGGGATTGTCCTTCGACATGATGACCACTTCATTCTTCGTTTCACGCGCCCTGATCGTTTCCAGCCCGAAACCCGGAATGGCCAAATGGCGCGAGCGCCTGTACGTGGCATTATCCAAAAACGCCATGAACGCAACAGACTTCTTCAAGATTCCGGCCAACCGGGTCATTGAAATGGGAACACGAATAGAGATTTGATTGCGGGCCCGGTGTCTGTTTGCGGTTATAGAATTGTCCCTGTGCCCTGCGATGCTTGACCGTAAAAAGATGTTGCTACCGAACATTCCGGAATATTCATATGCCGCGAACGAGGTTGAAGCAGCCTATGAATCAGGGGATAATCCGCGCCTTGATTGATTAAGGTCTTGCAATGACAGAATATTTGCTGATTCTGATCAGCGCGGTGTTTGTGAACAACATCGTGATGGTCAAAATCCTCGGGCTATGCCCGTTCATGGGGGTTTCAAAAAAGCTGGAAGCCGCCATTGGCATGGGGGCAGCCACCACTTTTGTGCTGACCCTTGCCTCGGGTGCCAGCTACCTGATCAACCATTACCTTCTCGGACCAGAACTGTCTTATCTCACCACATTGTCGTTCATCGTGGTGATCGCAGGCATCGTGCAGTTCACCGAGATGGTGGTGCAGAAGACCAGCCCGGTACTGTATCAGGTGCTGGGCATCTATCTGCCGCTGATCACCACCAATTGCGCTGTACTCGGCATCCCGCTGCTCAATGTGCAGGCCAAACACAATTTCATGGAATCCATATTCTTCGGCATGGGAGGTGCGCTGGGATTCACCATGGTGATGGTGCTGTTCGCCGGCATGCGTGAGCGCATGGAAGGCGCAGACGTGCCCGTGATCTTCAGGGGATCGGCGATCGCGATGGTCACCGCTGGACTGATGAGCCTGTCCTTCATGGGGTTTTCCGGATTAATCAAGTAATGGGAACCCCCGAATGTTAAGTGCATTGCTGGTGATGGCAGCCATCGCCATCGTGCTGGGCGCGGTGCTGGGATTCGCCGCGATCAAATTCCACACGGAAGGCAATCCGCTGGTGGACAAGATCGATGCGGTGCTGCCGCAAACGCAGTGCGGACAATGCAGCTATCCCGGCTGCAAGCCTTATGCAACAGCGATCGCGGCGGGGGAAGCCGACATCAATCGCTGTCCGCCGGGCGGCGAAGAGGGCATACGGAAACTTGCCGATCTGCTCGGTGTGGAATTCAAACCGTTCGGCAGCGACACCGCCGCACCCAAACCCAAATCGGTCGCCTGGATCGACGAAAGCACCTGCATAGGCTGCACATTGTGCATCCAAGCCTGCCCGGTGGATGCCATCGCCGGTGCAGCCAAGCAGATGCACACCATCATCGCTGCCGAATGCACCGGCTGCGAATTGTGCATCGCGCCTTGCCCGGTAGACTGCATCAGCATGCGGGTTATCGAGGAAAAGATCAGCAACTGGAAATGGAAATATCCGTTGTACAACTTGACCGCTGTAGAAACAGCCCAAACAGCAGTAACAGGGGCGGCGCGTTGAGAAAACTCTATCACTTCCACGGCGGCATTCATCCGCCCAGCAACAAGACGCAGTCCACCCGAACGGCCATCGCGCATGCGCCGCTTCCCACTAAACTGATCGTTCCGCTTCACCAGCATGCCGGAGAGGCTGCCAAACCTGTGGTGCAAGCCGGCGATCATGTGCTGAAGGGCCAACTTATCGGCATGCCCGACGGTTTTGTTTCGAGCGCGGTACACGCACCCACTTCGGGAACCATCACCGCCATTGACATGCAATTGATCGCACATCCTTCCGGCCTGCCCAACCTGTGCGCCACGCTGATACCGGACGGCAAGGATGAATGGGCAGCACTAAAGCCGATAGATTACCGCAACCACAGCTCCGCCGAATTGCAACATCTGCTGCGCATGGCCGGCGTGGTGGGCCTGGGCGGTGCGGCATTCCCCAGCGACATCAAACTGCGCATCGGCAAACAGAAGATCACCACGCTGATACTGAACGGCGCAGAGTGCGAACCCTATATCACCTGCGACGACATGCTGATGCGCGAACGCGCTGCGGAGATCGTGCAGGGCGCGGAAATGCTGCGCTTCATGCTGGATGCGGATGAGGTGCTGATCGGTGTCGAGGACAACAAGCCGGAAGCGGTCGCCGCGCTGCAGCAGGCGATCACAGCTAATGGCATGAAACAGGAAGTGGTGGCGATCCCGACGATCTATCCGGGCGGTGGCGCGAAACAACTGATCCGTGTAATCACCGGGCTGGAAGTGCCTTCCGGAAAGTTGCCCACCGACATCGGCGTGCAATGCTTCAACGTCGCCACCGCCTGCACGGTTTATCGCGCGCTGGCGCACGGCGAGCCGTTGCTGTCGCGCGTCATTACCATTGCCGGCAACGTCCGCCACGCGCAGAATTATGAGGCGCTGATCGGCACGCCGATAGACGAACTGGTCGCGCTGAGCGAGGCGCTGCCGGACACGGATCGCTACTTCATGGGCGGTCCGATGATGGGCATGCCTCTGCCTTCCGTGCATGTCCCCGCCGTGAAAGCCACCAACTGCATCATCGCCGCATCGGCAAAATTATTCCCGCCGCCGCAACCGGCCATGCCGTGCATACGCTGCACGCGCTGCGTCGAAGTGTGCCCGGCGGATTTGCAACCGCAGGACCTGTATTGGTTTGCCCAATCCAGGGAATTCGGCAGGGCGCAGGCATTCAGCCTGTTCGACTGCATCGAGTGCGGCGCGTGCAGCTATGTCTGCCCCAGCCACATCCCTCTGGTGCAGTTTTACCGATTTGCCAAGAGCGAGATCCGCGCACGCGAGCATGACAAGCAACTCGCCGATCAGGCAAGAGTGCGTCACGAGTATCACGAACAGCGCCTCGAACGCGAGAAACGGGAAAAGGCCGAGAAACTCGCGGCCAAGGAAAAAGCCGCACAAGCCGCCAAGCTTGCCAGCGCCCAGCCACTGACACCGCAACAGCAGGCTGAACAAGCCGAACTGGGGGTGAGCCGCGCGCATATACTTGCCGTTGCCCAATCTGAAGTTGAGCACCCTGATGAGGGGGTGATCCAATGATGTTGGCGACCCCCGATCACTCTGGAGCACGGGAAAAAGGGAAAGATTCATTCCGTCTGTATCGCGGTTTCGATTTGAAGTTTTATTTTAAGGAATGATCTGACCATGTTTTTCTCCCCCTTCATCAGCAAACCGGACAGCGTCGCGCAGATCATGCTCAAGGTACTGTTCGCGCTGCTGCCCGGCATCGCGCTTTACGTATGGTATTTCGGCCCGGCGATTCTGGTTTCGATCACGCTGGCCAGCCTCACCGCGCTTGGCACCGAGGCATTGATGCTCAGGCTGCGCGATCGTCCGATCACGCCGTTCCTGAAGGACAACAGTGCGCTGCTCACGGCCTGGTTGCTGGCGCTTTCCATTCCGCCGCTGGCACCGTGGTGGCTGGTGGTGGTCGGCACGGCCTTTGCGATCGCGATCGCCAAGCACCTGTACGGCGGGCTGGGCAACAACCTGTTCAATCCGGCGATGGTCGGCTACGCGGTGCTGATCATTTCGTTTCCGGCGCAGATGACCCATTGGGTTGCGCCGCATGGGCTGGGGCAACTCGAGCTGGGGTTCTTCGATCAACTGGAATATATTTTCCTCGGCGCGTTGCCGCACGGCCTGACACTGGATGCGATCACGATGGCCACGCCGCTGGACAACCTGAAAACACATTTGCACCTCGGTCAGCCGGTCCGGCAGATTCTCGATATGCCGATCTATGGCAGGCTGGGGGGGCACGGCGGAGAAATGGTGGCATGGGGATTTTTGACTGGCGGGCTTTATCTGCTCGCCGCGCGCATCATCAGCTGGCACATTCCCGTCGCCTATCTGGGCAGCCTGTTCGTCATTGCCGGAATCTTCCATCTGGTTGATCCTGCCCACTATGCCACGCCGCTGTTCCACTGGTTCGCCGGTGCTTCGATGCTGGGCGCGTTCTTCATACTCACCGATCCGGTCAGCAGCCCCACCACCAACAAAGGCAGATTGATCTTTGCCGCGGGCGCGGCCTTGCTGACTTACTTGATCCGCACCTTCGGCGGCTTCCCGGACGGCGTCGCGTTCGCCACGCTGCTGATGAACATCAGCGTGCCGCTGATCGTGCTATACACCCAGCCCCCGGTGTTTGGCAAAAAGGGCAAGCAGCCATGAGACGCACGATGGCGAAAGCATCCTTATACACCGCGCTCAACCTGCTGTTCTTTGCGCTGATCGGCACGGCCCTGCTCGCCATCACCTACCAGCTGACACATGGCCCCATCGCGCGCAGCGAGGAAAAAGAAAAACTGAAACTGGTCACGCAGATCGTCCCGGCTGGAAGCTTCGATAACGACATCATCAAGGATACCGCGCAATTGCCGGCGGATGAATTGCTGGGCAACGATGACACCACCATCGTCTACCGCGGACGCCTCAAAGGCCAGCCTTCCATCGCGGTGCTGCAGGTCATCGCGCCGGACGGCTACAGCGGGAAGATCGGCCTGATCATTGCCATTCACAGCGATGGCAGGATAGGCGGGGTGCGCGTAATATCCGATAAGGAAACGCCGGGGCTGGGCGATTACATCGAGATCGCCAAGAGCAAATGGATCACCGGCTTCGACGGGAAATCGCTGGACAATCCCCAGGACAGCGACTGGAAAGTCAGGAAGGACGGCGGATCGTTCGACTACATGGCCGGTGCAACGATCTCGCCGCGCGCGGTGGTGAAAGCGGTGCACAAGGCTTTGCAATATTTCGCGCTGCATCGCGACGAATTGTTTAAACAAAGTCCTCTCACCAAAAACGGGACCGGACAGAGTGAAGGAGAAAAGAAATGACCATTCAGGAATTCAAGGATATTTTATTCAATGGCGTGTGGAAGCAGAATACCGGGCTGGTGCAACTGCTCGGCATGTGTCCCATCCTCGCGGTGAGCAGTTCGGTGGTGAATGGTGTCAGCCTCGGCCTGGCGACCGCTGTGGTGATGGCGCTGTCCGGCGCGGCGATTGCGCCGATCCGCAACCTCGTGCCGAACGAGGCGCGTATCCCGGTGTTCATCCTGATCATCGCGGTGCTGGTCACCGTCGTGCAGTTCAGCATGAACGCCTACATGTACGGCCTGTATGTGGTGCTGGGCATCTTCATCCCGCTGATCGTCACCAACTGCATCGTGCTCGCGCGCATCGAAGCCTTTGCCTCGAAAAATCCACCGCTGCAATCCGCGCTGGACGGCTTCGCGATGGGTCTCGGGCTGACCGCGGTGCTGGCGGTATTGGGCGGCATACGCGAGATCCTCGGGCACGGCACGCTGCTGTCCGGCATCGACCTGGTGTTCGGCGACGCGGCGAAATCCATGGTGATTACCGTGGTGCCGAACTATCACGGCTTCCTGCTCGCGATCCTGCCGCCCGGCGCATTCATCACGCTGGGCATGCTGATCGCCGGCAAGAACTGGCTGAATCTGCGCGCCGAACAAAAACTGCATGGCAGCAATGCCACCATCGTGCCGGTGAATGGCGGGTGTGCGCCTGCTACGCACTGAGTGAGCGGTTGTTTCGCTATCTGCCGGACTATAGACCATGGGTAAACAATTCGAAGCACTTTCTGATCGATTGATCGAATTCATCGCAGAACAAAAAATATTTTTCGTGGGTACAGCCACCGGCGACAGCCGGGTGAATATTTCCCCCAAGGGAATGGACTCCTTCCGGATACTAAACAATAACCGGGCGATCTGGCTTAATTTAACGGGAAGCGGAAATGAAACGTCAGCTCATATACAGCATGAGCCACGCATGACGATCATGTTTTGCGCATTCGAAGGGCCGCCCCTTGTTCTTCGTCTTTACGGGACTGCAAGGGCAATTCACAAGAACGACGATGACTGGGAAGAACTTCACGCCCATTTCGATTTGTTGCCCGGCGCACGCCAAATCTTCGATCTTTCGATTGAACTGGTGCAAACGTCTTGCGGATTTGGCGTACCTTATTACACCTATACGGGTGACCGGGAACTGCTCTCGGATTGGGCAAGGAAAAAGGGTGATGATGGGCTAATAGATTACTGGGAAGAAAAAAACCAATTCAGTATCGACAAGATTTCAACCAACATCATTGCGAAAAATACCTGATTTATAAATAGGTAATTAGGGCGAAAAACCGCGCAAGCCAAAAGTGGCAACGCAAATTTCGAAGTAATCCTGACGACAGATATTCCATGAACCCCGCCAAACGCCGTGAAATTTTTCTGCGCCTGCAAGCGGCGAATCCACACCCCATCACCGAACTGGAATATTCCACGCCGTTCGAGCTGCTGGTCGCGGTGATGCTGTCGGCGCAGGCCACCGATGTCAGCGTGAATGCCGCGACGCGGCATCTGTTCCCTGTCGCCAACACGCCAGAAAAAATCCTCGCGCTCGGCGAGGAAAAGCTGCGCGGGTACATCCAGCGCATCGGCCTGTACAAGACTAAGGCAAAACATGTGATGCAGGCCTGCCATTTGCTGGTGGAACGGCACGGCGGCGCTGTACCGCAAACCCGCGAGGACCTGGAAGCCCTGCCCGGCGTGGGGCGCAAGACCGCCAACGTGATTCTCAACACCGCGTTCGGCCAGCCGACCATAGCGGTGGACACGCATATCTTCCGCCTGGCGAACCGGATAGGTTTGGCTCCCGGCAAGGACGTGCTGGAAGTGGAAAAGAAACTGCTCAAGGTCGTACCGGATGAATTCAAACACGATGCACATCATTGGCTGATCCTGCATGGCCGTTATGTGTGCCAGGCGCGCAAGCCGAAATGCAGCGCGTGTATCATTCGCGACCTGTGCGAATACAAGGCGAAGGAGGACTGATGATGTTTAATCCATCAAGAGACGAAGCGCGTTTGTTCCTGTTCGAATCCTGGCGCAAACGCCGCGCCGGAGAATTGCTCACGCCGCTCGAAGACCTCGCCGCGCAGCTGATCGCCAAGCATCCCGAATACTTTGCCGTGCTGGAAAATCCGCAACAGCATCAGGAGACGGACTATTCGCCGGAGCAGGGCGCAACCAATCCCTTCCTCCACCTGATGATGCACCTGACCATCGAGGAGCAGATATCGATCGACCAACCGGCGGGCATACGCGCGCATTTCGTGCGATTGACCCAGAGGCTGGAATCGGAACACGATGCGCAACACCGCATGATGGAATGTCTCAGCGAGATGATCTGGCAGGCACAGCGCAATCGCACCCAGCCGGATGCAGCGATATACTTCGCGTGTCTGGAGCAGCAATAAATAATTAGGGTGCGTTCCATTACCCTACGGCGCTGCACTTTTAATTTTGAATTGGAATAACTTATTGGGGTTCGTATGCGCTTAAGCAAAATCACCACCCGCACCGGCGACAAGGGCACCACCGGTCTGGCTGACGGCACGCGCCTCGGCAAGGACCACGCGCGCATAGCGGTGCTGGGCAGCGTGGACGAGCTGAACAGCCAGCTCGGCGTGCTGCTTGCCGAACAACTGCCACCCGATATTCGCGCGGTATTGTTGCAGATACAGAATGACCTGTTTGATCTGGGCGGCGCCTTCGCACTGCCCACTCAGGACATGTTCGCAGAAAACAAGATCGCCTGGCTGGATGAACGGATTGGGCACTATAACGCCGACCTTCCGCCACTGCGCGAATTCATCCTGCCGGGCGGTTCACGCGCGGGCGCGCTGTGTCATGTGGCTCGCACCGTGGCGCGCCGCGCCGAGCGCGATCTTGTTGTGCTTTCTCAAAGTGATGCCGTACCGCAGCACGCGTTGCCGTATTTGAATCGTTTGTCGGATTTGTTGTTCGTGTTGAGCCGCTGCATCAACCGCAAACAAGCTGCGGCTGAAACTTTGTGGCGGCGGGATAAATAGTCGCGATTGCAGGTGTAGCAGTCGAGAATTATTGTACGTGCTCGGGATAGTGGTAGTGGAGAACATTCAGATAACGCGCAACCACCACAACGTCGTCATCGCTCCACGCTAGGCCTGCAACCTCCTGCCAGTGGCTTACTTGCGCTTTCAGGCTGGCCCAATCCTTGGCGATTTTCTTGTCCCGCCAATGAATCTGTTCGCTGTGGCAGGCGATGCAATACGTCGAATATAGCAATTCACCACGCGGTGTGTCACGACTTGGCTGGGCGTTGGCGATAGCGGGAATCCAGAAACAGACTGACAACAAGGCAAACATCCATCTTTTAGTCATCTCGTTCTCCATGATAATCCGGCTGATTTCCGCACCACACATTTTTCAGTATAGGCCCCGCTCCGGAGTTAATCAAACCGAAGGACTTTATCCGGCACCGCCAAGGCGGCCTTCCTGAAAATCCTTGATGGCCTGAAAGATTTCCTCCTTGCTGTTCATCACGAACGGCCCGTGTTGCACGATGGGTTCGCCCAACGGTTTGCCGGCAACGACAATGGCTCTGGCGGAACCCTGCGAGATCAGCACCAAACCATCGGCATGGGGAGTGTTGGCGAGTATGCCCATGCGGCTTTCACCCAGCAGCGTCCCGGCTATCTCGACTTCGCCGCGATAGACAAACACGAAAGCATTATGGGTTGCCGGTAAAGTCGTCGAGAACAGGCTGTCTGCCGGCAGGTCGATGTCCAGATACAGCGGTTCGGTATCCTCGCGGGTCATCGCACCGGCAACGCCGTTGCTGGTCCCCGCGATCACGCGCACCGTCACGCCTTCATCCGTTACATATTCGGGAATCTCTGCTTTCGGTATGTCACGATACCAGGCGGGAATCATCTTGCGCTTTGCCGGCAGGTTCAGCCACAGCTGAAAGCCTTCCATCACGCCGTTCTCCTGTTCCGGCATCTCGGAGTGAATGATGCCACGGCCGGCGGTCATCCACTGCACGCCGCCGTTCTGCAGCAGTCCTTCATGGCCGGCATTGTCCCGGTGGCGCATGCGCCCCGCGATCATGTAGGTGACGGTCTCGAAACCACGGTGCGGATGGTCGGGAAAGCCGGCGATGTAATCATCAGGATCGTCACTGCGAAAATTGTCGAGCATCAGAAACGGATCCAGCCGCTGTTGCAGATTCTGCGTAAGCACGCGCGTCAGTTTGACGCCGGCACCGTCGCTGGTAGCCACGCCGGTGACGATGCGTTCTATCGTCCGCGGTTGCGTGACGGCATCAAGTTTGGTTGATTGTTTCATTGCGGCACTCCTTAAAATGTTGTTTGTTGCCAGAAATACTGAATCGTTCAGTGTCAATTAACCGGCAAAAATCCCATCTATTGGAACAGATTCCATTATCACGGTGGGTCATGCTCCAATGCAAACGTTGGTCGATTCAGATTTCCCAAACCTGTGCCAGCCCGGTCAGTATTGTGCCAGTTGCAACGGTGCTACAATTCCGCCCCCCGATTTGTTTAAAGGAGAATCTCCATGCGTCGCATATTTTTTGCTGTTGCTTTGGCAGGCTTATCGACTTTGACTTACGCCTCCGGCTTCAAGCTTTCCAGTCCGGAAATAAAAGCCAATCACATGATACCCCAGCGCTTCGAATTCAATGGTTTTGGCTGCTCCGGCGAGAACAAATCGCCCGAACTCAAATGGAGCGGTGCGCCCAGGGGCACCAAGAGCTTTGCCGTGACGGTGTACGATCCCGATGCGCCGACGGGTTCGGGTTGGTGGCACTGGGTAGTCATCAATATTCCGGCAGATGTCAACGAAATGGCTGCGAATGCCGGTGCGCTCAACAGCACGACCTTGCCCCAAGGCGCGGTACAGGGCCGTACCGATTATGGTGTGGCAGCCTGGGGCGGTACCTGCCCGCCGAAAGGGGACAAACCGCATCGCTATATCTTCACCGTGTATGCGCTCAAGACTGACAAGCTCGATGTTCCCGCCGATGCCACCGCCGCGCTGACCGGCTACATGATCCATGGAAATATGCTGGGCAAAGCCAGCTTCACCGCAAAATACGGGCGCGTCAAATAGCCGAAACAAATGGGGCGGGATGTGTTACCCCGCCCCATTGAAAGATTTTAAACAGCGCCGACTGGTGCTAGACTATGAATTGCTGCATTTGCAGTAATAACAACAAAGGAAAAAACATGAACAGAAAAGAACTGATTGATGCATTGTCCGACAAGACAGGCAGTTCCAAAGCAGACGCTGACCGCAACATTTCGGCTCTGATCGAAATCGTCACCAGCACGCTGAAGAAGGGTGATAGTGTTGCTTTGGTTGGTTTCGGCACATTCGAGGTGCGCAAGCGTGCGGCACGCGCCGGTCGTAACCCCAGCACCGGTGAAGCAATCAAGATCAAGGCAGCCAAGGTCCCGGCATTCAAGGCTGGCGCTACGCTGAAAGCAGCAGTAAACGGCACAAAGAAATAATCTCTTGTGACACACCAGCCTTCCACGAGGGCTGGTGACTGCTCCCTGACACCGTCTTTCGGCGGCGGACATTCCAGGGAAACACACTGCGCGCAGCTTTTTCAGCCGGCCATGTTGCCGGTAACTATCCCCAACTTCTTATTTTTCGCGGTCTGGCCGGTTCCGGCGTAGGATAGCCATGTCTGAACAATGCATTGCTGTTCTGGAAGGAAACTTGCACTATGGATCGCCCCGACACGCTGTTCTGGAATCTGTCATCTGAATTCCTGCAATCACAACTGGAGGCGACCCGGACCGGGCTGAGCCAGCGGGAAGCGCGGGCGCGCAGCGCGCAGTTCGGCCCCAACACGCTGCGGGATCATGGCGAACGGCCTTTGCTCGTCCAGTACCTGAGCCACTTCAAAAATCCGCTGGTGATGATTCTGCTGGCGGCCAGCGCTGTCTCCGCGATGACCGGCGAGATCACCGGATTCGTGATCATCTGGGCCATCGTGCTGATGAGCGTAACGCTGGATTTCTTTCAGGAATACCGCGCCGGGCGCGCCGCGGATCAGTTGAAAAAGACTGTCGCGGTGCGGGCCACAGTGCTGCGCGATGGCCATTCCCAGGAAATCCCGATCGCAAAGCTGGTGCCGGGCGACATGGTGCTGCTGTCTGCGGGCGATCTGATCCCGGCAGATTGCCGTTTGCTCGAGGCCAAGGACTTCTTCATCAACCAGTCGTTGCTGACCGGCGAATCCTACCCGGTGGAGAAACATGCCCTCGATTTGCCGGCGCCGGCGGCAGACTTGAACCAGGCCGGGAATGCCGTGTTCATGGGCACATCCGTCATCAGCGGGATGGCCAAGGCACTGGTGTGCAGAATCGGGGCCGACACTGCGGTGGGCGATATCGCGGAATCGTTGCAGGCCAAACGACCGCCGACCGCTTTCGAGCTGGGCACCCAGAGCTTCGGCATACTGATCATGCGCCTGACTTTCCTGCTGGTGCTGTTCGTGTTTTTAATCAATGCGTTTTTTCACCGTCCGTTCCTCGAATCATTTTTGTTTGCGATCGCGCTGGCCGTCGGCCTCACGCCGGAGCTGTTGCCGATGGTGATCACGGTGACGCTGTCGCGCGGGGCCATGCGCATGGCGAAGAAGCAGGTGATCGTGAAGCGGCTTGCCGCGATCCACAATCTGGGCAGCATGGATGTACTGTGCACCGACAAGACCGGCACGCTCACCGAGGGGCGCATCAGGCTGGAACGCCACCTCGACGCGCAAGGCAACGACAGTGCGCAGGTATTGCAGCTGGCCTACCTCAACAGTTATTTCGAGACCGGGCTGAAGAGTCCGCTGGATGACGCGATCCTCGAGCATAAGGAGATCGACGCAAGCAACTGGCGCAAGATCGACGAGGTGCCGTTCGACTTCGAGCGGCGGCGCGTTTCTGTGCTGGTCGACAATGGACTGGCAGGGCAAGGGATAGCCGGGCAAGGATTGTCCGGGCTGGGCAACAAACGGCTGCTCGTGGTCAAGGGCTCGCCCGAGGATATCCTCAGACTTTCCACGCAATATGCCGTCGGCGAACTGGAAGAATTTAAACTGCTGGACGAGCAGGCACTGGCATCGATTCAGGCCTTGCACGACAGCCTCGGCAAGGAAGGATTCAAGGTGCTCGGCATCGCCTGGCGGACAGTGGCGCTGGATCATCCGCATGCGGTCGTCGATGACGAGACCGAACTGATCTTCGCCGGCTTCGCCGCCTTCCTCGATCCGCCGAAGGAAAGTGCGGCGCATGCGCTCAAGGCGCTGGCGGCGGACGGGGTGGATGTCAAGATCGTCACCGGCGACAGCGAGCTGGTTACCCGCTATGTGTGTGATCAACTGGGTATGCCGGTCACGGGCGTGTTGACCGGAAGCGAGATACAGCAGATGGATGACCCCACGCTGGCGGTCCGGGTGAGGGAGGCCAACCTGTTCTGCCGCGTCACACCGGCGCAGAAGAACCGCGTGATCTTGTCGCTGAAAGCGCAGGGGCACACGGTCGGTTACCTAGGGGACGGCATCAACGACGCGCCTTCGCTGCGTTCGGCAGATGTCGGCATCTCGGTAGACAGCGCCGTGGACGTGGCCAAGGCGGCGGCCGACATGATCATGTTGCGGGAAGACCTGAACGTGCTGCATGCAGGGGTAATCGAAGGGCGGCGCACCTTCGTCAATATCATGAAATACATCATGATGGGGACCAGCTCGAATTTCGGCAACATGTTCAGCATGGCCGGCGCGACACTGTTTCTGCCCTTCCTGCCGATGCTGCCGTCGCAGATCCTGCTCAACAATCTGCTCTACGATGTCTCGGAACTGCCGATCCCGATGGATAACGTGGACAACACTTATCTGACCCATCCCAGGCACTGGGACACGACCTTCATCCGCAACTTCATGTGGGTGGTCGGCCCGGTCAGTTCGGTATTCGACTTCCTGACGTTTTTCATCCTGCTGAAGGTTTTCGGGGCCGATGAGGAGTTGTTCCACACCGGATGGTTCATTGAGTCCATCGCCACTCAGGTGCTGGTGATCTTCGTGATCCGCACCCGTGGCAACCCTTTCAAGAGCCGGCCTAACCTTGCGCTGACCATCACTTCGCTGACGGTTGTTCTGGTCGCCGCAACCTTGCCGTTCACGCCCGTTGCAGCAGAACTGGGCTTCGTTGCCCCGCCGCCGCTGTTCTACATGATTTTGCCGGGAATGGTGCTCTGCTATCTGGTGGCGGTTGAATTCGTGAAGCGATATTTTTACCGTCATTTTCCGGTGCGCTAAAACTGCATCGCCCTGCTTTAGTAACGCTATTTTAGGTTGGATATTCGATTGGGGGGCTGTGCAGATGGGGCAGGTTTTCAACCAGTTCGGGTAATTAATTACCATGTTGATTACATAGTGATTTACGTCGATTTAATGTTGCTTTTTGGATGGACTGATGGCACTATTTCCGAACCGCGTTGCCAGCTCGATTTCGCCTTAAGTTAGAGAAAATTCGCTAGCGAAAGCCGTATTAAAGCTGCAGCGCTGTAAGCATGTTCCATTAATATTTTTTCAGGGGGTTTTACTGTGCCGACTATTTTGGTTCTACCGTTTGTTTTTTCGCCATTTATCGTGGTTAGCCTGTTGATTTTGTTCACTGGCAAATCTTAAGCGGCAACTGCATTACCCCGATTGCAATTCAGGGGATGGCCTGGCTTCTGCCAGGCCTTTTTATTTTGCGTAAATGGAAGAAAGGCAAGGGGATGATGAGCCGATCGTCTTCCTACGCCGTAGAAATTATTGCAGCAACGCTCGGACGTATCCCCACAAAGGGGTGGGGGAAGCTGTACAGTGCGGTTGGAAGCTATTGGCTCAGTTTTGCTGCAATCGCCCGCTCGGCAGCCGCCCAATGCTCATCCGAGCGGCCTTGAAAACCATGCTGCTCGGCAATAAAGTAAGCAGCTGTCTCCACCATACGATAGCGTTCTTCGGGGGTTGGCTTTACTATCGCCTTGTTCTCAGCGGCTGGGGACTTTGCCTTTGGGGTCGCAACCTGTTTCACCGGAGCTTTGGTTTTTGCAGCTGGGACAGATCCTTTTTTTACTGCGGGAGCTTTGGCCTTTTTCGGTTCTGAAACAGCGGCTACAGTCTTTTCCGAGGCCGCCTTTTTTGCAACCGGTGTTGCCGCCGCTTTCGTGGTCTTGGATTTAACGGCAGCCACTTTTTTTGTAGCCGGTTTTTTCTTTTGCTCTACCATCTTGTCACCTCATTAGTTATCAAGATCGGAAATTCTGGAACTGCGCTATGGGTTATGATATTGATGCAGGTCTCGCCAGTCAACAAATTGCAACTAATATTTGACGCGGAACACTCAACGGAATAAGGTTTCATGCACTCATTTTATAAAGAGTGCAATAATTCTTGGGCATGCCGGAAAGATACCCTATATGTCGGCGATACAAATCCGGGAACTTCTTGGCTATGTGGTGACTGTGATCGGTTTGCCGCTGGCGATTTCCGTATTCATCTTCGAACAGCGCAAAGTGTGCGGCAACGAGGAAAAGGCGAAGATTCCGGGTTCGCGGACTATATTCAAAAACTGGCTGCAAGCAATCCGGTTGCGTAAAACCAATATGGAAAGGGTGCAATGCTGACAATACTGGTCATCAACTCCAAAGGGGGGTCGGGAAAGACCACCCTGACCACCAATCTTGCCAGTTACTATGCCACCAGGAAAATCCGGATTGCCATCATGGATTACGATCCGCAGGGCTCGAGCATACACTGGCTGCGGGTACGGCCCGATGAATTGGAGAAGATTCATGGAGCCAACGCGGCACCCGCCAAGGGAGCCGTTCCCTTGCGCAGTACGCATGCATGGGTTCCTGCGGACACCGAAGTCACGATCATCGATGCGCCGGCCGGAGCAAAAGGATTGTTGCTGCAGGATCTGGTGCGCAAGTCGAACTTTATCGTGATCCCGGTCGCGCCCTCTCCTATCGACATCCACGCCACGGCCGATTTCATCAAGGAGCTGTTCCTGTTTGGGGGTGCGCGCAACTCCAAGGCGAAGATCGCGGTGGTTGCCAACCGGGTGCGCAACTCATCCTCTTCAGTTTACGAATCGCTGCAGCGTTTTCTTAATTCCCTGAAGCTGCCTTTCCTCACCAGTATTCACGATTCCGAAAATTATCTCTACGCCTCGGAAAAGGGCATAGGTGTATTTGAGATGGATAAGTCAGCCACCATTGCGGAAAGACAGGAACTCATGCCCATACTGAAATGGCTGAACGGGCAATTTCCGGACAAATTCGGGACTCGCCTTGAAGATGATGCCTCGAGCCTCAATGAGACTAGAAGTTTTGCGATGGGCACGCAGAACTTCACCGTCCTCAGCGCAACGGGCAAATTCAAAAGTTACCCCTGACGCCGGCGCAACTCGACGCGCTTGAGATAAGCCTCGCGCGCGATCTGCACATCTTCCAGAAAGTAAGGCAACTCCTTCAGCAGCATCGCTTGCGGGCCGTCCACCAGCGCTTTTAGCGGTGCAGGATGAAAGTCCACCAGCACCATGTTGGCTCCGGCAATGATGCCCTGCGCGGTAACTTGCATCATGTCGAGGATGCCGTCCGGCGAAGCGGCACGCGACCCGACCGAGTGCGAGGGATCGATGCACACCGGCATGCGCGTCAGCCGCTTGACCACCGGCACGTGCGA
>DIYV01000049.1:0-1100 GCA_002429165.1 Gallionella sp. UBA6045
GAACGGCCGCGCAGCTGGTTGTCCACGCGGCGCGACTCGTGGCGCTCGGTGCCGATAATGTGCAGTCCGCCGCTGTCCAGCACCTGCTGGTGCAGTTGTTGCCATTCGGATTTTATCCGGGCGATCTGCTGCTCTTTGCTTGCCTCATCCAGGCTGGCGTCTTCATGCAACAGTTCAATTTGTTTCTCGGCATTGCCGCCCAGCACGATGTCCGTGCCGCGCCCCGCCATGTTGGTGGCGATGGTCACCATCTTCGGCCGTCCGGCCTGCGCGATGATTTCCGCCTCGCGCGCATGCTGCTTGGCATTCAGCACCTGATGCGGCAGCTTGTCCCGCTCCAGATACCCCGACAGCAATTCCGAGTTCTCGATCGAAGTCGTGCCCACCAGCACCGGCTGTCCGCGCTGGTAGCAATCCTTGATGTCGTCGATCACCGCATGGTATTTTTCCCTGGCGGTGAGGTACACCTTGTCCATCATGTCCTTGCGGATGGTCGGGCGATTCGGAGGGATGATCACCGTTTCCAGACTGTAGATCTGCTGGAACTCATACGCTTCGGTATCCGCCGTGCCGGTCATGCCGGACAGCTTGGCGTACATGCGGAAATAATTCTGGAACGTGATTGAAGCCAGCGTCTGGTTTTCCTTCTGGATGGTCACGCCCTCTTTGGCTTCCACCGCCTGATGCAGGCCATCCGACCAGCGCCGCCCCGACATCAGGCGGCCGGTGAATTCATCCACAATCGTCACTTCCCCGTCTTGCACCACATAATGCTGGTCGCGGTGATACAGGTTGTGCGCGCGCAATGCGGCATACAAATGGTGGATCAGGGTGATGTTGGCCGTGTCATACAGGCTTCCGCCCTCAGGCAACAACCCGGCCAGGGTAAGTATGATTTCAGCGTGCTCGTGACCGGACTCGGTGAGCAGAATCTGCTGGTTTTTCTCGTCCACGCTGTAGTCGCCCGGGCCTTCTTCGTCCGGGTTACCCGCCTTGCGCACCAGCTGCGGCACCAGCTTGTCGATGCGCACGTAGATATCCACGTTATCTTCGGCCTGGCCGGAAATGATCAGCGGGGTGCGCGCCTCGTCGATCAGGAT
>DIYV01000049.1:1288-4059 GCA_002429165.1 Gallionella sp. UBA6045
CGCGCCTCGTCGATCAGGATCGAATCCACCTCGTCCACGATGGCGTAGTTGAGCGGACGCTGGAAGCGTTCGCCGACCTGCGTCGCCATGTTGTCGCGCAGATAATCGAAACCGAATTCGTTGTTGGTTCCATAGGTAACATCGGAAGCATAAGCGGCTTGCTTGTCAGATGACTCCATCTGCGACAGGATCACGCCTACCGACAAACCCAGAAAGCGATACAACCTGCCCATCCATTCGGCATCACGACCGGCCAGATAATCATTCACGGTCACGACATGCACGCCCTTGCCGGAAATCGCATTCAGATAGACCGGCAAAGTGGCCATCAGGGTTTTGCCTTCTCCGGTGCGCATCTCGGCGATCTTGCCGTAATGCAAAACCATCCCGCCTATCAGCTGCACATCGTAATGGCGCATCCCCAGCACGCGGGTACTCGCCTCACGCACCACGGCAAATGCCTCTGGCAACAGCGCATCAAGTGATTCGCCCTGCGCAAAACGTTGCCTGAAACTGTCGGTTTTCTGGCGTAATGCCTCATCGCCCAACTGGGCGATAGCGGCTTCAAGCTTGTTGATGGTTTGGACTGTAGCGCGGTATTGCTTGAGCAAGCGATCATTGCGGCTACCGAAGACACTTTTCAGTACTTTGGAAATCATATTTTTATTTTCTCGACTACAAATAATAGAGGGTGAGGCAATCGATCACCTCACCCTCACCAATATCCATCATTGTTAACCGGCGGATTTTTGCAAAAAGCGCACAGGATTCTGAGCGACACCTTTATAACGCACTTCAAAGTGCAGGTGGTTGCCGGTAGAGCGGCCGGTGCTTCCAACTTCGGCGATTTCCTGACCGCGCCGCACCACCTGGCCGACCTTTACCAGCACTTTTGAAGCATGTGCGTAGCGTGTGACAAGATTATTGCCGTGATCGATTTCGACCATATTACCATACGAGGCATCCAGGCCGGCATAGTCCACCACCCCGCCGGCAGAAGCATAAATCGGCGTTCCGGCATTAGCCACAAAATCCACTCCTTCATGCAAGGCGTTGGCCCCGGTGAACGGATCGATGCGCCAGCCAAAATTAGAGGAATAATAGCCGGTGTGTACGGGCGGCATGGAGGGCAGCAACCTGCGGCTCAATTGGTTCTGCAACAGCATGGTTTCCAGAGCCGTCAGTTTGTCGCTGCGATCATTGACCACATGGCTCAATCTGTCCAGTTGCTGACTCAAACCGTTCTCCGACATTTTCTTCTCTGGAAAAGGTACCAGCGGCCCGCCCACAGCGGGCGGTTCGGAAAATTGAAACTCTGCCGGCTTCATGCCGGCCAGCTTGGTCAAACGGGCACCAAGCGCATCAAGGCGCTGCACCTGCGCCTGCATCTGCCCGACTCTGATCGCCATGGCATCCAGGCTGTTCTGCAAGTAGACCCGCTGTTTTTGTTGTTCGCCGTTCTGCACCTCGGATAATAAGGTGCGTATCTCATCGCTCAAGCCTTCCGGAGCAAAACGCACCAAGGCATATTGCAGCGTAAATGCCGCACCCAGCATCAGCACGGACAGCAATATCAGCATCAATGCAATCTGCCCGCCACCCAGGGTAATGCTGCGAGTTTTTGCCAGACTATTGGAAACTAGAATAATATTCATGCTTCACCCCATACTCAAGTATTCGAAAATTTGTGGCACAACACCTGAAAAAATTGCTGAACGAAAATCAGGAACTGCTTCCGCTGCTGGCCAAAGCACAGGCTTTATCGGCCTTGCAACGCCATTTTATCAGTGTCGCCCCGCCTCATCTGGCGCAATCCAGCCAGGTACAGGTATTGGGGCTGCAACTCGGCACGCTTAGCATCGCCGTTGCAAATGCTGCTGTTGCTGCAAAATTGCGCCAACTTGCACCGGAACTGGCGGCTATGATGCAAAGCAGGGGCTGTGAGGTTAGCGGAATCCGCGTCAAGGTGCAAGTTTCCTTCAATCGCCCTCAGCCCAAGCCGGCACCCCATAAACTAAGCAAAACGGCACAGAACGCGCTGAATGAACTCAGCTTGAAACTGAAAGATTCACCGCTCAAATTTGCACTGGAGAAGATGGCTAAAACAAAAAACTAAAACAGACATCTTCCAAACTGTCTTCGCGACTTGGGCAACAACCCAAGGAAACTCTAAAGTATCCCCAGCCAACCCACCAGCACATAGCGTTCCAGCACAAACAGAAGTGCGAATACCAACAGCAGCAGCACCGTGAAACGCACCGTTTGCAATACAAATTCAAGATAGCGGCGATTGCGCGTAATGATATACATCCCGCCGCTAAGCACCAGCAGCAATGCCACCAGCATAATCAACGAACGCAGGATCAACATGGCTCCGCCGTTTTCATGCGGGGTCAAACAGACTGCAGTTGCAAGCGCAGGAACGCGGGTGCCTCTTCCACACTATCGAACGTAATGTATTCCCAGGCCTGATCATCGGCGAGCATTTCGCGCAGCAGGGCATTATTCAATGCATGGCCGGATTTGTAGCCGGAAAACGCGCCGATCAGCGGATGTCCCAGCAGGTAAAGATCACCGATCGCATCAAGCACCTTGTGCTTGACGAATTCATCCTCGAAACGCAAACCGTCCGCATTCAGCACCCGGTAGTCATCCATCACAATGGCGTTGTCCAGACTGCCGCCCAGAGCCAGACCCTGTGCGCGCATGTTCTCGACATCCTGCATGAAACCGAAGGTTCGCGCCCGGCTGATGTCGCGCACATAGGATTC
>DIYV01000068.1 GCA_002429165.1 Gallionella sp. UBA6045
CCGCCCGCTGGGTTATGTGTTCCAGGAGGCCAGCCTGTTTCCGCACCTGTCGGTGCGCGCCAATCTGGAATACGGCCTGAAGCGCATTCCGCCATCCGAGCGCAAAGTGCCGCTGGAACAGGTGGTGGAATGGCTGGGATTGGCCCGCTTCATCGAACGCGGCGACCCGGCGAAACTTTCCGGCGGGGAACGGCAGCGCGTCGCGATCGGCCGCGCGCTGCTGACCAGCCCGCGGCTGCTGCTGATGGACGAGCCGCTCTCGGCGCTGGACACATCGAGCAAGCAGGAGATACTGCCGTATCTGGAGCGCCTGCACCGCGAACTGAACATACCGGTGCTGTACGTCAGCCACGCGCTGGACGAAGTGGTGCGGCTGGCCGATCATCTGGTGCTGCTGGAGCAGGGCCGCGTGATCGCCAGCGGCGCATTGCAGCAAACCCTCGCGCGGCTTGACCTGCCCACCGCGCATCTTGACGACGCGGGCGCGGTGATCGAGGCGGCGGTCGCAGAGCACGACGAAAAATATCACCTGACGCGGCTGGATTTCCCCGGCGGGGAACTGTGGGTGGGCAGGGTGGACCGGCCGTTCGGCAGCGTGGTGCGGGCGCGGGTGCTGGCGCGCGACGTCAGCATCGCAACGCAGCAACCGCAGGGCACCAGCATCAACAACATCCTGAAGGCGCACATCGACGAGATACGCGACGAGGGCCCGGACAAGGTGATCGTGCGCATGCGGGTGGGCGGGACGAATATGCTGTTGTCGCGCATCACGCGCCGCTCGCGCGACCACCTCGGCCTGATCGCCGGGATGTATGTTTGCGCGCAGGTGAAGAGCGTCGCGCTCATGTAGCGAAATATATTTGGTTGGTCTCTCTTCAGCGCACATGTGAGCCAGCGTGCCTCTGAAACTTGCAACCCATCCCGCAAAGCCGAATGCGCGGTCACGCAGGATTGAGTCAGAGGTTCCTTAGGGTTCTTCCGACGAGCACCGCTCGCGCAGGACGCCAACCGGCGGTCACGAGCGCAGCGAGGGACGAGTCTTTCGCGGAGGCAACGCGAAAGATGAGAAATCCCACCTTCTCCGCCTATCAAGAATATTCGTTGGCAGAGTGCTGTCATTCACTGCTGAATCGACGAATTCTGCCAAACCAAGTCCAAACTCCAGGCTCCAGGCTCTCAAAGAAATCGTATGGATCTGAAGCAGTACGCCCTGGATGAGCCAGAACGAGTAAACCCCGATCAACAATGCACATGTTGTGTGTGCTAGCGTACAGCACAGAAAAACCTGCGGGCGTATTGTGCAATCTCATGGCAGGAATAGATTTGTATGCCGTGAATGTTCTTGAGTGATCGGCCCAGTCCCGATCCTGTCAACCGAGGAGAATTAAAATGACAAATCTTGTATGGATTATTGCAACGCTATTATTTACCGCAATCGTCATATTCATGGATGATGGAACGTGGGACAGGAAAAAGCCCAAGTAACGTTGTGTAACCTGACTCCGGTATTACCCAGTCAGGCGCAGGCAGCAGACTGATCTGCGCAACAGTAGTGCCCGGATTGCGCTGACAGGTGTTGTGATTAGGCGATCCCTGTTTCTGTTGTGGAAAGGAATGTGATGGATGGATCCCGCATAAATTACCTGTCCGGGTGGCGTGCCATGATCTGGGCAGGGATAATGGCGGGCATCGTATCGACACTGATCGAGATACTGCTCTGGCTGATCTTTACCGATGATTTTCCCGCCATCCTTTACCGCGATGCCCGGTTGACTGCAGCAATGGTGCTGGGCAGGTCGGTATTGTCCCCGTCTGCGACATTTGATGGTGGTGTCATGCTGATTGCCACGTTGATCCATTTTATGATTTCCATAGCATGCGCCGTATTGCTGGCATTGCTTACCGCGCGCCTCGATACCATCCCGGCACCTTTGGTGGGCATCGGCTTCGGGGTCGCGCTTTATGTCGTCAATCTATACGGCTTTACGGCGATCTTTCCCTGGTTCGTGCAAGCGCGCGGCTGGATCACGCTGATCGCCCATGGGGTATTCGGTTTGACTGCCATCACGGTTTACCGATGGTTGATCTTCAGTGCGCCCTTCAGTAATGCGCGATCTCAACCAGACGGGCATTGAGCCTGCGCGCCAATGCTTCGCCGCCCTGTCGCATGACAGCGTCATGGTTCCACTTGATGAATGGACGCGCAAACAGCGCCAGCAGATTCATCCAGACCGGGGTTGTGTGTACATGCCACTCGAAGCGCACTATGGTCACGGCACCATCGGTGCTGAATGACCAGCGGCCCTGGCCTTCCACATCCCCGCTGGCGATGCCTTCGATGGCAGCAAGCGGTTCGATATGGATGACGCAAATGTCAAAAGTGAGGCGATACGGCAAGCGTCCTCTCCAGGAGTAGCGGCGCACGCTGCCGATTCCCCGGGCGTCGCCGGGGGCAAGTTCCTCGACTCTTTCCACATTGCTCCACCACTGCGGCCAATTCAGGGAATGGTAGATGGCTTCGCAGACCGTTTCGATCGGCGCTTCGATATGCCAGACGGTGACAAAGCGGTACTTCATCGTTCTCTCTTCAAGGATTGAACAGAATCTCTGGCAGCGCAGCGTTGATTTCCAGATCTTCCATCAGCACGGTTTCAATGATTGTATCTTGCCGATTGCGGCTGATCACCTTGACCGGGAACTGGCTCGCCATATCCAGCCACAATTCGTAACTGTGCACGCCGGCAAGCGCAAAATTTCCCGCGCCGGCCACGGCAAGATGCAGAACCGTGCGGCCGTCCATGCGCTCTTCTCCCAATACCTCGGCGTTGCCGCCCTCCCGCAGGGTGCGGACATTTTCGAACAGTGTCCCTACATCCGAGTGATCCACGCGCTGGCCGCGCGAACTCCGGATCAATGGATTGCCCGGGCTCAAACTGAGCTCCGGGAAATGCCGGACACCGAACGGCCACAAGCGCACGCTTTGTGTAGTTGGATTGTAGATCAGCACCGTGCCGGCATGCGGCCGGATGAATTCCATGCGCGCGAAACCGGGTTTCTTGTAGTAATAGCGTATGTATTCTTCGCCGTCGGCGTGAGTGGAGTGGATGGTGACACGATAGTTTTCGACGGTGCGGTAATGCTCGATGGCGCCAGCCAGCGGGTCTGGTGGAGTAGCGGTGAGCGTTGCGGCAAGCATCAGGGCTGAGAGCATGGGTTATTGGATTACTTCGAGCACACCTTCCATGCCCTTGTCGCGGTGGCTTTTAAAAAACAGCAGTTTGTTCTTGCAATAAAAATGATACTTGCCGGCGGCGGTGGGGGTGAAGCGGATATTCTTGGCATCGCTGGAAAGTTTTTCGTCCACCGAGATGCCTGCCTCGGGCGACTGAATTACCAGGGTGTGGGGAATCAGGCCCTTTTCCACGCTGGCCGTCAACTCCACCGGCACATTCACCCTGACGATCACGCGGTTGGGCTTGAAGAAATAACTCCCGCCGTCAATGCGCACGTGCTGCACACCATCTGCGGCGATGGTCGCCTGATAAACGACCGCTTCGGGCGGGGCCGTGTCGGCGCGGCATACTGCATATCCGGCAATCCCAACACAGAACAGAAAAGATAACGCGAGTTTTTTCATGGCCAGGTACCCCTTCATCGAGACTTGAATTTCAGCCCATAGATTACACCTTCCAAAAATCCTTGCGGATAGAATAAAAACGCCTATAGTTGTGATTATGGATCGCCTTTCCAGCACGCGCGCTTTATTGTTCGGCCTGCTATTGATTGCCGGGTCGGCCCGCGCGGCTGCGCCCGTGGTGGTGCTCAATGTGAACGGTGCGATCAGCCCGGGGACGGCGGACTATGTGGTGCGCGGCCTGAAGGCGGCCGCAGCGGAACATGCTGAATTGGTCGTGCTGAAGATGGACACGCCGGGCGGCCTGGACACGGCCATGCGCCAGATCATCAAGCAGATCATTGCATCGCCGGTTCCCGTTGCCGCCTTCGTCGCACCCGACGGTGCGCGGGCCGCAAGTGCCGGCACCTATATCCTCTACGCCAGCCACATTGCGGCAATGGCCCCGGCCACCAATCTCGGCGCAGCCACGCCGATCAATATCGGCATCGGCGGCATCGACAGCCAGCCGGACGAACAGCAGGGTGACGGGAAGAAGACAGACAAGAGCCCGCTGGTCAAGAAGCTGCCCGCAACGGGTTCCACGCTGCAACACAAACAGATCAATGATGCCTCCGCGTATATCCGCAGTCTGGCGCAGATGCGCGGCCGCAACGTTGAATGGGGGGAGCAGGCGGTGCGCGAGGCGGTGAGCATTACCGCCAGGGAGGCATTGAAACTCAAGGTCATCGACGTGATCGCCAGTGACGTACCCGACCTGCTGCGGAAAATCGACGGGCGCAAGGTGAACGTGTCGGGCATGGAGCGCACGCTGGATTTGAAGGATGCGCGCATCGTCACGCTGGAGCCGGACTGGCGCAGCCGCTTGCTGACCGTGATTGCCGACCCGAGCATCGCCTACCTGCTGATGCTGGCGGGCATCTTCGGCATGTTCTTCGAATTTTCCAATCCGGGATTCGTGTTGCCGGGCGTGGTTGGGGCGATCTCGCTGCTGCTTGCGATGTTCGCGTTCCAAATGTTGCCGGTTAATTATGCAGGACTGGGACTGATCATTCTGGGACTCGCACTGATGACCGGCGAGGTGTTCATGCCCAGCTTTGTGCTTGGCATCGGCGGTCTGATCGCGTTCGTGATCGGATCGGTGTTGCTGATCGATACCGACATGCCGGGGTTCGGCATTCCTTGGGCGCTCATCGTGCCGGTCGCGCTTGCCAGCGCCCTGTTCATCTTCTTCGTGGCCGGTATGGCACTCAAAGCGCGACAGCGGCCCGTGGTGAGCGGGCGCGAGCAACTGATCGGCAGCAGCGGGGAGGTACTGGTAGATTTCGACGGCAAGGATGGATGGGCGCGGGTACACGGCGAAACCTGGCGCATCAGAAGCAGGCAGCCGCTGGTCCGGGGACAAAAGATCAGGGTATTGCGCATGGACGGACTGATCTTCGATGTGGAGCCAGAGGACGCAGGCCATGAATAGATACGTTATTGTTGGCAATCACAAACAAGGAGAACGATATGGTGTTCAATTTTAGTTTTGGTACTTTTGTGCTGGTGCTGGTATTGCTGGCTTTCTCCAGCTTGCGAATCTTCCGCGAGTATGAACGCGCCGTTGTCTTTACCCTGGGGCGTTTCTG
>DIYV01000184.1:0-287 GCA_002429165.1 Gallionella sp. UBA6045
CGCGCGTTTGCCAAAGAGCAGAAATCCCCGCCCGGGCAGCAGATGATGTCGGTCAGCAGGCCGATGTTGGGCGTGGCCATGCCCAGTTCTCTGGCCGCCTGCCACAACTCGAACAGATCGGATTGCCTGACATCCGCGAGCACCAGGTTCTGCATGTGCGTGACGCGCAATTCGCCGAAGCTGAAACGCTCTGCCAGTTCTGCCGCCGCGTCCATCTGCACGGCCGTTGCATCGCCGGGCGCAATGCCGGTTTTCTTCAGCGACAGCACCACCGCCGCATAGCCCGG
>DIYV01000184.1:640-9946 GCA_002429165.1 Gallionella sp. UBA6045
CTTATCTGTGCAGCCATCGCTGCATTTTGTTCCGGCAGTTGCTCATAATCTGGGGCGGTAAAAAATGCCGCGACACGGTTCAACTCCGCGGCCGTGATCGTGCAGGGACCGTTCCTGGTGTATTGCCAGTCGGCTTCCACGCGGCGCCTGAATTCGTCGATGCCGATCGCCTTCACCAAAATCTTGATGCGCGCCTTGTAAAGATTGTCGCGGCGGCCATATTCGTTGTATACGCGCACGATGGACTCGATATAGGTGATCACATGCTGCCACGGCACGAAGTCGCGAATCTCGGTACCCAGGATAGGCGTGCGTCCCAGGCCGCCGCCGACCAGCACACGAAACCCGACTTCGCCCTGCGCATTCTTCACCGCTGTCAGACCGATATCGTGCACCGCTGTCGCCGCGCGGTCTTCGCTGGCACCGGTGATCGCGATTTTGAATTTGCGCGGCAGATAGGCAAACTCGGGATGGAACGTGCTCCACTGGCGCAAGATCTCGGCATAGGGACGCGGATCCACGATCTCATCCTGTGCCACGCCGGCAAACTCGTCGCAGGTGATGTTGCGTATGCAATTGCCTGAGGTCTGGTTCGCGTGCATTTCCACATTGGCCAGATCGGCCAGAATAGCCGGTGCATCTTCCAGCTTGATCCAGTTGAACTGTACATTCTGGCGCGTGGAAAAATGCCCGTAGCCCCGGTCGTACTTGCGCGAAATGGTTGCAAGCATGCGCATCTGTGCCGCGCTCAGCAAACCGTAGGGCACGGCAACACGCAGCATGTAGGCATGGACCTGCAAGTACAGCCCGTTGTGCAGGCGCAGGATGCGGAATTCGTCTTCCGTCAATTCGCCGGACATGCGCCGGCGTACCTGGTCGCCAAACTGCGCGATGCGTTGGCCGGTAATCTGATGATCAAATTTATCGTAACGGTACATTTGTTTTTCACTGTTTCTGATTGTTGTCAAAATTACTTTTGAATCATTTCTCACCTGTTATACGAACACCATCTTGCAACCGATGACCAGGAGCATGGTCGCCAGCACCGGGCGCAATACCTTTTCCGGCATTCGGGCGCTCAAGTGGCTGCCGATATAGATTCCTGGCCAGGAACCCAGCAGCAGACTGCCGAGCAATACAAGGTCCACCGTGCCCAACGTGAGATGTCCGAGTCCCGCAACCGCAGTCAGCGGGACGGCATGCACGATATCGGTCCCCACCACTTTCGCCGCCTGCATACGCGGATACAGGAACAACAGTGCGACCGTGCCCAGCACACCCGCGCCAACCGAGGAAATTGTCACCAGCGCACCGACAACAATGCCGGTGATGATTGTCGCTGCGGACAGATAACGATGATGCAACTCGTATACCGTGCCATCACTGCGCTGCGCGATTTTTCTGATCCATCCCTTCAACAGCAGCGCGGTAGCCGTCAACAACAAGGCCACGCTCAGCACCCCGGTCACCAGACTGCCCAGCGTTTTCTTGTCCAGCGCCAGATATTTCAGCAGGGCGATGGTGATCACTGCGGCCGGCAAGCTGCCCAGGCTGAGCAATCCCACGACTTTCCAGTCCACCGTGCCGCGCCGCCCGTGCACCCAACCGCCCAGCGTTTTGGTCAGCGAGGCATACAGCAGATCGGTACCGACTGCGGTGGCCGGGGAGACGCCGAACAGCAGCACCAGCAACGGCGTCATCAGAGACCCGCCGCCCACCCCGGTGACGCCGACGATCAACCCGACCAGAAAGCCGGATAATGTGTACATCCAGTCCATGCGCTAGCACCCGTTTGAATTAATGGGGCGCATTCTAGGGTGCACACCTTATATCTCTAAATACTTTTATGTTAGTATCTTATAACCAATTACTATATTGAATAAGCGCCATGAACCTGCAACAACTCAGATTTCTGAACGAGATCGTGCAACAGGGATTGAATATCTCCGCAGCCGCCAGTGCGCTGTACACCTCGCAGCCCGGCATCAGCAAGCAGATCAGGCTATTGGAGGAGGAATTGGGTATCGAGATCTTCGTGCGCAACGGCAAGCGCATCGTGGCCATCACCGAGCCCGGCAAAGCCGTGCTGGCCATCGCTCAGCGCATGCTGCACGATGCAGGGAACCTCAAGCAGGTCGCCGAGGAATTCCACTCGCAGGACAGCGGCAAGCTGACCATCGCCACCACGCACACCCAGGCACGCTACGCCTTGCCGCCCACCGTCAAACAATTCATCAAGCGTTATCCCGGCGTGAAGCTGGGTCTGCACCAGGGCAATCCGACGCAGATCGCCGAACAGGTGCTCAGCGGCGAAGCCGACATCGGCATCGCCACCGAAAGCCTGGCGCTGTATGACGAACTGGTCACGCTGCCCTGCTACGAATGGAACCATTGCGTCATCACCCCGCTGCATCACCCCTTGCTGAACGAGAAAAAGCTGACGCTGGCGAAGATCGCGCAATACCCGATCATTACTTATGACTTCGCTTTCACCGGACGCAACAAGATCAATGCCGCGTTCGAAGCAGCCGGCATACAGCCGAACATCGCGCTGACCGCGATCGATGCGGACGTGATCAAGACCTATGTGGAATTGGGATTGGGTATAGGGATACTGGCGAAGATGGCGTTCATTCCCGAGCGCGACAAACACCTGCGCATGCTGGACGCGGGGCACCTGATCAAGCCCAGCACCACACGGATAGCCATACGCAAGAACGAATACCTGCGCGGCTACACTTACGACTTCATCGAACTGTTCGCACCGCACCTGACCCGCACGTTGGTTGCCAAGGCGATGCACGTTTCACCCTTGCCGGAATAAATATCTGGATTTTTAACAGAAAATGCAAAATGAGAATACATAAAGGGAAACTGATCTAGCCCGTTCCTTATAGTGACTACCAGTCACTCTATCTGTGCACTAACGTACAGAGAAGGTATTGAGAAAGAGGAATAATCAACACAATGATTCGTCAAGTTGTCATACGACGGGTATGTAATAAAATTTTTATATGGGGTCAAAATGAAAAAAACTTATACAAAAGTAACTGAGGTGATTTCCCAATTTGTACGCTGGATAGTGGTTGGTGTTCTTTGGATTTTCGTTGCACTTCCTGTCATCATTTCTATTCAAAGTTCCACCTGAAAATTCCACAAGCAAAGGAAAATAAAATTCCCTGAGGTATAGGCGAATCGACTGTCTGCATGCTTAGCCCCGGCGATTTAGCAGATTAATGTCCTTATTCCCGGCACTACCGTCAATGCGATTTTTTATGCCGTAGGGAACACGACCGTTTTAAGCATGCATAAAAGCAAATTTGACGGCTTAGTTAATTCACATCCGCTCATGATGTGTCGTGTGTTACATGGAATGATACTCAACTTTCAAAGTATTTTACGGCGCACGAACAACCAAATCGCCGATCTCAGAATTTACATCTATGGCACTAACAGCCGCAGCTGAAATTAACGTGTACGCACAAAAATAATCAGCTACAGGGGGTCAGCATCGGTTGGCCTTTTCATCCCATTCTTCTCATCTCAAATACCACAACATTCCCCGCAAGTGCGACCGGTAGCTGCGAAACAGGAATGACTGATCGTCCCGTGATCAGGTCACGCCGCGTTTGGAAAAACCCCTGGGGCGGAAACCCAGTGCGGCCAGCACCGCAAAATAAACCAGCACTCCGCCCGTCACCAGTTCGGACAAGCGCAGGATGCGCGTCCAGCCCGAGCCGGTCAGCCAGCTTTGTTCGCTGCCCATGCCGAACCACAGCGTGATCGCCAGTGCCGCCACTGCGATGGCTACCTTAAAGAAGAACTTCGCCCAGCCCGGCTCGGGTTGGTAGATGCCGCGCTTGCGCAGGTAATAAAACAGGATCGAGGAATTCAGGCATGCACCGAGCCCGATCGACAAGGCCAGACCGGCGTGCTGTATCCAGCCGATGAACAGCGCGTTCATTGCCTGGGTCGCAATCAGGGTGACGATACCGATCTTCACCGGGGTTCTGATGTCCTGCTTTGCATAAAAACCCGGCGCGAGTATCTTCACCAGTATCAATCCGATCAAACCGACGCTGTAGCCGATCAGCGCATAGCTGGTCATCAGCACATCGTGTGCATCGAACGCGCCGCGCTGAAAGAACGTGGACAACAGCGGCACCGCGATCATGCCCAGCGCCAGCGCGGCGGGCAGTGTCAGCATGATGGTCAGGCGCAAGCCCCAGTCCAGCAACCGGGAATATTCCGCAGTGTTGTTATCCGCATGGCATTTGGAAAGTGACGGCAGCAGGATGGCACCCAACGCCACCCCCAGAATTCCGGAGGGGAATTCCATCAGCCTGTCCGCGTAATACAGCCAGGACACGCTGCCGGCCACCAGGAACGAGGCGAAGATGGTGTTGATGATCAGGCTGATCTGCGCGATGGACACGCCGAACACCGCCGGCCCCATCTGCCTGATGACGCGCCGCATCCCCGCATCTTTAAGGCTGAAGCGGATATTCGGCAGCATGCCGATCTTTTTCAGGAAAGGGATCTGAAACGCGAGTTGCACGATGCCCGCGACAAATACCGCCCAGGCCAGCGCCAGGATGGGCGGATGGAAATACGGCGCCAGCCACAGCGCGGCGCCGATAAAGCAGATATTGAGCAGGATCGGGGCAAAGGCCGGCACCCAGAACTTGTTATAGGTATTGAGGATACCTGCCGACACCGCGACCAGAGAGATGAAGAAGATGTACGGTGTGGTGATGCGCAGCAATTGCACGGTCAGGTCGAACTTCGCGGTGTCCTTGAGGAAGCCGGGCGCGCTGATGTATACCAGTATCGGCGCGGCGATGATGCCGATCAGCGTCACCGCAAACAGGATGATCGCCAGCATGGTGGTGACGTGATCGACCAGCAATTGGGTTTCTTCATGTCCGCGGCGGTTCCTGTATTCGCCGAAAATAGGCACGAATGCCTGGGAAAACGCACCCTCCGCGAACAGGCGGCGCAGCAGGTTGGGCAGCTTGAATGCAACGAAGAAGGCATCGGTCGCCATGCCCGCACCGAATATTCTGGCGATCAGCACGTCGCGCACGAACGCGAGGATGCGCGAAACAAGGGTCAGGCTGCTGATGGTGGCCAGTGATTTAAGTAGGTTCATACGGCAACAAGGCATGGGGATTTAAAACGTCGCGTATCATAACACTGGCGGCGGTTCTGCCCGACCGGGAGGTAAGGCGGTAAAAAGATTTGCAAAAATACGCGTAAGTCACTAGAATGCGCGCCTTTCGTCGTACCGAATTTCACTTTTCGCTTCACCGAATTTTCAAGGAGTAGTCATGGCAAATAGCGCACAAGCCCGCAAACGTGCACGTCAGGCAGTTAAACAGAATGCTCACAACAGCGGTCTGCGCTCGGAATTGCGCACCGCGGTCAAGAAGGTCATCAAGGCGGTTGCAGCCGGCGACAAGGCCGCCGCTCAGGCCGTTTACCAGTCTTCCGTCAGCACTGTGGACAGCATCGCCGACAAGAAGATCATTCACAAGAACAAGGCAGCTCGACACAAGAGCCGTCTTTCTGCGGCCATCAAGGCAATGGCTTAAGCGCAGTAATCTACAACGCTTAGCTCATTTGATGTACCGCACAAGCCGACAGCGATGTCGGCTTGTTTGTTTTGGACACCAGATGTTTTTCTTGCGCGTTCGGGGCTCTTTGGCTCAATATACGCACTTTGATTCATTCTGAACGGCGGCTGGTCCGCCGTCATTATTTTATGTCACATGTAATGAATACTTATGCCCGCCTTCCCGTCGCTTTCGTGCGCGGCGAAGGAGTGTGGCTGTGGGATACCGAAGGCAAACGCTACCTGGACGGCCTGGCGGGCATTGCCGTAAATACTCTGGGGCACGCGCATCCGCGCTTCACCGCCGCACTCGGCGAGCAGATCGGCAAATTGATCCACTGTTCCAATGTCTATCAGGTGAACGGGCAGGAACTGCTCGCCGACAAGCTGTGCAGCCTGACCGGCATGCAGGAAGTGTTCTTCTGCAATTCCGGCTGCGAAGCGAATGAAGCGGCGATCAAACTGGCGCGCATGTACGGCCACAAGCAGGGCATCGAAGCCCCCGCCATCATCGTGATGGAAAAAGCATTCCACGGGCGCACGCTGGCGACCCTTTCCGCCACCGGCAACCGCAAGGTGCAGGCAGGTTTCGAGCCGCTGGTCAGCGGTTTCGTGCGCGTGCCTTACAACGACCTGGAGGCGATCCGTCAGGTTGCCCAGCACAATCGCAGCGTGGTAGCCGTATTCGTCGAACCGATACAGGGCGAAGGCGGTATCCGCACGCTGGACATCGATTATCTGCGGCAACTGCGCAAGATCTGCGACGAACAGAACTGGCTGCTGATGCTGGACGAGGTGCAAAGCGGCATCGGACGCACCGGTCAGTGGTTCGCGTATCAGCATAGCAGCATCCTGCCGGACGTGATGACGCTCGCCAAAGGGCTGGGTTCGGGAGTGCCGATCGGCGCGTGCCTCGCCGCCGGCAAGGCAGCCGGAACTTTCCAGCCGGGCAATCATGGCTCGACGTTTGGCGGCAACCCGCTGGCTTGCACGGCAGGACTGACCACGCTGAATATTCTGGAACAGGACAAATTGCTGGCGCACGCCGACAGTCTCGGCCGTTTTATTCGGCAAGGCTTCGCCACCGCCTTGCAGGGCGTGAACGGCGTCAAGGAGATACGCGGCCAGGGATTGATGATAGGCGTCGAACTCGACCGTCCCTGTGGCGATCTGGTCAAATTGGCGCTCGCCAATGGTCTGCTGATCAACGTCACCGCCGACAGCGTGATACGTTTGTTGCCGCCTCTGGTCATGACACAAGACGAAGCGCAACAACTGCTGGATATTCTGTGCCCGTTAATAAAAGATTTTTTGCAGTCCGGAGCGGAATAGAGCCATGTCAGCAAACCAACCGGTGGCAGTAAAGCATTTCCTGCAATTCAAGGATTTCACCCGCGAGGAGTTTGAATACCTGTTCGCGCGCACCCGCATCATCAAGCAGAAATTCAAGTCCTACCAGCAGCATTGGCCGCTGACCGACCGCACGCTGGTGATGATCTTCGAGAAAGCCAGCACGCGCACGCGCCTGTCTTTCGAGGCCGGCATGCAGCAGCTCGGCGGCTCGGCGATCTACCTGAACACGCGCGATTCGCAACTGGGGCGCGGCGAACCGGTGGAAGATGCCGGGCAAGTCATCTCGCGCATGTCCGATATCGTGATGATCCGCACCTTCGAGCAATCCATCATCGAGCGCTTTGCCGCGAACTCGCGCGTGCCGGTGATCAACGGCCTGACCAACGAATACCATCCGTGCCAGATCCTCGCGGATATCTACACCTACATCGAGCAGCGCGGCTCGATACAGGGCAAAACCGTGGCTTGGATAGGCGACTCCAACAACATGTGCAACACCTGGCTGCAGGCGGCGGAGATACTTAATTTCAACGTGCATGTCTCCACCCCGCCCGGCTATGAAGTCGAACCGGAACGCGCCGGACTGTTCGGCGCGGACCACTATGAAGAATTCGCCGACCCGATGGAAGCCGCGCGCGGCGCCGATCTGGTGACCACCGACGTGTGGACCAGCATGGGCTTCGAGGCGGAAAACGAAGAACGCATGAAAGACTTTGCCGACTGGCAAGTGGATGAAGACATGATGAGCATCGCCGCAAAAGATGCGCTGTTCATGCACTGCCTGCCCGCCCACCGCGGCGAGGAAGTTTCAGCAGGGGTGATGGACGGCCCGCAAAGCGTGGTGTGGGATGAGGCTGAAAATCGATTGCATGTACAAAAAGCGCTTATGGAATATCTATTGCTGGGGAAACTGCAATGACATGCACACTTTTCATGCAAGCGATTTCGGCGGAGACTAACATTCGTGCAACGAATGTTAAGCGCGATTCGCGCGGTCGGAACCAAAACAGACTGCACGCGCAGAAAGCGCTGATGGAATATCTGCTGCCTGGGAAAGTAAAATAAATCCCGGGGTGCGTGATACCCGTTCAGCTTATAAAATCATTATCGAAAGCATAGCCAATGTCAGAAATCAAAAAAGTCGTGCTCGCCTACTCCGGCGGACTGGATACCTCGGTGATCCTGAAATGGCTGCAGGATACCTACAAGTGCGAAGTGGTCACCTTCACCGCCGACATCGGCCAGGGTGAGGAGCTGGAGCCAGCGCGCGCCAAGGCGCTGAAAATGGGCATCAAGCCGGAGAATATTTTCATCGACGATATGCGCGAGGAGTTCGTGCGCGATTTCGTGTTCCCGATGTTCCGCGCCAACACCGTGTATGAAGGCGAATATCTGCTCGGCACGTCGATCGCGCGACCGTTGATCGCCAAGCGGCTGATCGAAATCGCCGACAAGACCGGAGCGCAGGCCATCTCGCATGGCGCGACCGGCAAGGGCAACGACCAGGTCAGGTTCGAACTGGGCGCTTATGCGCTGAACCCGAACATCAAGGTCATCGCGCCGTGGCGCGAATGGGATCTGCTGTCGCGCGAGAAACTGATGGCCTATGCCGAAAAAGCAGGCATCCCCATCGACATGAAACACAAAAAAGGCGGCTCGCCGTATTCGATGGATGCAAACCTGCTGCACATTTCTTTTGAGGGCCGCCATCTGGAAGACCCGGCTGCCGAAGCCGAAGAGAGCATGTGGCGCTGGACCGTGTCGCCGGAAAAGGCGCCGGATAAAGCCGAATATCTGGATATCGAATTCGTACAAGGCGACATCGTCGCGCTGAATGGAACAAAGATGACGCCGGCACAAGTGCTGACCAAGCTGAATGAATTGGGCGGCAAGCACGGCATCGGCCGGCTCGATCTGGTGGAGAACCGCTACGTCGGCATGAAGTCGCGCGGCTGCTATGAAACGCCGGGGGGAACCATCATGCTCAAGGCGCACCGCGCGATCGAGTCGATCACGCTGGACCGCGAAGTGGCGCACCTGAAAGACGACCTGATGCCGCGCTACGCCTCGATGATTTACAACGGTTACTGGTGGTCGCCGGAACGCCGCACGCTGCAAACCCTGATCGATCATACCCAGCAGACCGTCAACGGCTGGGTGCGCGTCAAGCTATACAAGGGCAACGTGATCGTGGCCGGACGCGATTCGAAGACCGACTCGCTGTTCGACCCGACCATCGCCACCTTCGAGGATGACAAGGGCGCATACGATCAAAAAGACGCGGCGGGTTTCATCAAGCTGAACGCGCTGCGCCTGCGCATCGCGGCGAATCTGCACAA
>DIYV01000116.1 GCA_002429165.1 Gallionella sp. UBA6045
GGAAGCAATGACCGCGGAGACGGCATTGCGGCCACGTGCAAAGGGGCAGCACTGGAAGGCTTGTTGCTGCAACACCCGTTCTATGACCGCGGCGTCCCAATCATCTGCGGCGACCATGTCACGCTGGAAGCGGGTACCGGCCTGGTGCATACCGCACCGGCACACGGCCTGGACGATTATTTTGTCGGCCAGAAATACAATCTGCCGACCGACAATCCGGTCGGCGACGACGGCAAGTTTCTGGCCAATCTGCCGCTGGTCGGCGGGCTGTTCGTCTGGAAAGCCAACGATGTGGTGATAGAGGCCATGCAAACCAGCGGACATTTGCTGCATATGGAAAAGATGCTGCACAGCTATCCGCATTGCTGGCGGCACAAGACCCCGATCATCTTCCGTTCCACGCCGCAGTGGTTCATCGGTATGGACAACGTCGGATATGCCGGACCCGCGGATGCCGAGCAGCTGGTGCAGGAAAAACGTTCCCACTCCGGAAAACCGGAGAAACGCGATGGCATGGCCCTGCGCGATTTGGCGAACAAGGCTGTTGAGGCGACACAGTTCTTTCCGAGCTGGGGACGCGCCCGCCTGGAAGCGATGATCAGGAATCGCCCCGACTGGTGCATATCGCGCCAGCGCAGCTGGGGTGTGCCGATGCCGTTCTTCATGCACAGGGAAACAGGGCAGTTGCACCCGCGCACCCCGGAATTGCTGGAACAGGTGGCCAGGCTGGTCGAGCGCGATGGCATCGAGGCATGGTTCGACCTCAACAGCGCCGACTTGCTCGGTGCAGATGCAGTGCATTACCGCAAGCTCAGCGACACGCTGGATGTATGGTTCGATTCGGGTGTCACGCACGCGTCGGTGTTGCAGCGCCGCGATGGATTGCATTCACCTGCCGATTTGTATCTGGAAGGCTCCGACCAGCATCGCGGCTGGTTTCAGTCCTCGTTGTTGACCGGTTGCGCGATCAACGGGAATGCGCCTTTCAAGTCTTTGCTCACCCACGGTTTCGTGGTGGACGGCAGCGGCCACAAGATGTCGAAGTCCAAGGGTAATGTCATCGCCCCGCAGAAGATTTTCGACACGCTCGGCGCAGATATTTTGCGCCTGTGGGTGGCAGCTACCGATTATTCCGGCGAGATGACCATCTCGGATGAAATTCTGAAACGCGTGGTGGAAAGCTACCGGCGCATCCGCAATACCCTGCGTTTCCTGCTGGCCAATATTGCCGATTTCGACCCGCAACAACACACCTTGCCGATGGATCAGTGGCTGGAGGTTGACCGTTATGCGCTGGAAAGTATGGAACAGCTTCAGAATGAAGTGAAACAGGATTACGGCAAATATGAATTTCATTTGGTCGTGCAAAAATTGCAGACTTTCTGTTCCGAATATCTGGGTGGCTTTTATCTGGACATTCTGAAGGACCGTTTGTATACCGCAGGAGCTGACTCTGCCGCGCGCCGTTCTGCCCAGAATGCGCTTTATCACATCACGCACAGTTTGGTGCGTCTGATTGCGCCGATCCTGAGTTTTACCGCCGAAGAGGTGTGGGAGATATTGAGCGGCCAGGATGACCAAAGCGTGTTCGTTGGCGAGTGGCATAACTTGCCCGATGCACAATTGTATAGTGAAGGAATTGAATCATGGCTTGTCATTGAAGCTTGGCGCGCCAAGGTGAACAAGCAATTGGAAGAAGCACGCACCGCAGGATTGATCGGATCTGCGCTGGCTGCAGAAGTGGATGTGTATGCGGCTGGCGAAGATTTTGAAATATTGGCGCGCCTCGGTGATGATTTGCGCCTGGTGTTCATCACCTCGCGTGCCACCGTACATCGCGTGGCGACAGAAGCCGAGCAGCATATTGATGTATCCGCGAGCATGCATGACAAGTGTGAACGCTGTTGGCATTACCGCGCCGATGTGGGTGCGGATGCGCAGCACCCCACACTCTGCGGACGCTGCGTCAGCAATCTGTACGGCAGTGGCGAGGTGCGCAAGTATGCTTAGGCGCTGGTTGGCCTTGTCCGCGCTGGTCATCGTGCTGGACCAACTGAGCAAGGCGTGGATCACCAGCCATTTTGCTTTTGGCGAGAGCTTCACCGTGCTCGGCATATTCAACCTGGTGCTGGCGCATAACACCGGGGCGGCATTCAGTTTCCTGAACGATGCGGGCGGCATACAACGCTGGTTGTTCAGTATCATCGCCATTTCCGCTTCGGCTTGGATAATCTGGCTGCTGCGCAAACACAGCGCGCAGGTGTTGTTTGCCGCAGCGCTGAGCATGATACTAGGGGGTGCATTGGGCAATCTGATCGATCGTCTCATGTACGGTTACGTGGTGGATTTCCTGGATTTTCATTGGGGGATCTACCATTTTCCGGCATTCAACCTGGCCGATTCCGCGATCACCTGCGGTGCGTTCCTGTTGATTCTGGATAGCTTCAAGGAGAAAAAACATGGAACTGTTGCTGGCTAACCCGCGCGGATTCTGCGCGGGAGTGGATCGCGCCATCGAGATCGTGGAGCGCGCACTGGTCTTGCACGGCGCACCAATTTACGTGCGCCACGAGGTGGTGCATAACCAATTTGTGGTGGATGGTTTGCGCAGGAAGGGCGCGATATTCATTGAGGATCTGGCGGATGTACCCAGCGGCAGCATCCTGATCTTCAGTGCTCATGGTGTGTCGCAGGCGGTGCGCCACGAGGCCGAAGCGCGGGGATTGACCGTTTTTGATGCAACCTGCCCGCTGGTGACCAAAGTGCATATCGAAGTGTCGCGGATGCGCGAGCAGGGCAAGGAAATCATCATGATCGGCCATGCCGGACACCCCGAAGTGGAAGGCACCATGGGACAGAGCAATGGCGGTATGTATCTGGTGGAAACGCCGGACCAGGTCGCCGGGCTCAGGGTGAAAGACGAACAGAATTTGGCTTATGTCACGCAAACCACCCTGTCTGTGGATGACGCCAGCACGATCATCGCTGCGCTGAAGACGCGTTTCCCGTTCATCACCGGCCCGAAGAAAGACGACATCTGCTATGCCACGCAAAATCGCCAGGATGCGGTGAAGATGCTGGTCAAGCAATGCGATGCAGTGGTTGTGGTGGGTTCACCGAACAGCTCGAATTCAAACCGCCTGCGTGAAGTCGCCGCAAACGTTGGTTTACCCGCATATCTGGTGAACGATGCCAGTGAATTGCAGCCCGAGTGGTTCGCCGGCAAAACTCGCGTGGGCATTAGCGCAGGCGCATCGGCGCCGGAAGTGCTGGTGCAGGGTGTAATCAAACGCTTGCAGCAGCTCGGTGCGCAACACGTCAGCGAACTGCAGGGCATCGTCGAGAACGTGGTGTTTCCATTGCCGAAGACATTGATCCCGATTGTTGCCCGCCCCTGATCTGACGGCCCTGATCCTGAAACCCTGATCTTCATTACTTCATGCAAACGGATTTCCTGATCGTCGGCGGCGGCGTGGTCGGTTTGACCAGCGCACAAATTCTGCTGCAAGCCGGATATCGCGTTACGCTGGTCGAGCGCGGCGAAGTTGGCCGGGAAGCATCCTGGGCCGGCGGCGGCATCCTTTCGCCGTTATGCCCCTGGGATTATAAGGAGGCTGTCACGCGCCTTGCTCTGCGCGGGATGGCCATGTTCGGTGAGGCTGCTTCCGCGCTGCATGACTCCACCGGCATCGATCCAGAATACCAACGCAGCGGCATGCTGCTGCTTCCCCCGTATCAGACGGAACTTGCCACGCAATGGTGCGCGCAACACAAATTTGCGTTGCGGCACGTGAACCTTGCCGATTATTTTCATGGACAGCAGGGTGCCGGTCTGCTGTTGCCGGAAATCGCGCAGGTGCGAAATCCGCGCCTGTTGCACGCGCTGCGCAAGCGCGTGGAAATGCTTGGCGGGATGATCCTCGAACAGCATGAAGTGAAAAAATTCGAGATCGCGGGAGAACGTGTGGTTGCGCTGCATACCACGCAGGGCAAGCTGGTTGCCGACGCCTACATCGTTGCGGCAGGAGCGTGGAGCAAAGCGTTGCTGGGCGAACATGCGCTTAACATGGACATCCGCCCGATACGCGGGCAGATTCTGTTGTTCAAGTTCGATACTCCCCCATTTGAGCAGATTGTACTCAAAGAAAATCTGTATCTGATCCCGCGTCGCGATGGGCACGTGCTGGTTGGCAGCACGCTGGAAGATGTCGGCTTCGACAAGTCCACCACTGGGGATGCGCGCGACAGTCTGTTGCGTCGTGTACACGAGATTTTTCCCGGCTGGCAAGACCGGGAACCGGTGCAACACTGGGCCGGGTTTCGGCCTGGTTCGCCGGACAACATTCCCACCATAGGGCGTCATCCGGGTCTCACCAATCTTTTTGCCAACACCGGGCATTTTCGCTACGGTGTGACCATGTCATTTGCCAGCGCAGAATTGCTGCTTAACGAAATCGAAGACAAGCCTCAACCTTTCAGTGTTGAAGAATACCGCTGGTGCTGACGCGGGCGTCAATCCCATGCTGCGAGGATTACCCGACTTTGACAAATGATTGAGGATAGCGGTATCGTCACCTATAATAATCATTACCTTGGTAATCGTCCCCGTTTTTGCTGGAGTAGCTCAGTTGGTAGAGCAACGCACTCGTAACGCGTAGGTCGGAGGTTCGATTCCTCTCTCCAGCACCATCAAATGGCTTTAATAATTACTGGTCATCTGTATATCGGCGTATTGCGCCGCAGCAGCATAACCCGCACAATGCGTCAGTCCTGATTTCGGCCATTGCACATGAACCAACAAGCACTTTCTTCCTTCATCTGGTCGGTTGCCGACCTTCTGCGTGGTGACTACAAGCAATCCGAATATGGCAAGGTGATTCTGCCGTTCACCGTGTTGCGCCGGCTCGACTGCGTGCTCGAAGCCACCAAGCCTGCGGTGCTGACCGAAAACGCCAAACAGCTAAAAGCCGGGCTGAACCCGGAACTGTTCCTGTTGCGCAAAACGAAACTGGGTTTTTACAATACCTCGCCGCTCGACATGAAGAAGCTGATGGGCGATCAGGATCACATCCGTGAGAACCTCTATAGTTACATCCAGGCGTTTGCACCAGCGGTGCGCGACATCTTCGAGCGCTTTGAATTTCATATCCAGATTGATCGGCTAGCGAGGGCTGGTTTGTTGTATCAGGTCACAGAAAAATTCACCAACATCGACCTGCATCCCGAAGCCGTCAGCAATACGCAGATGGGTTTGGTGTTCGAAGAACTGATCCGCAAGTTTGCCGAAATCTCCAACGAAACCGCTGGGGAACACTTCACCCCGCGTGAAGTCATCCGCCTGATGGTCAATCTGCTGTTCATCGAAGACGACGACGTGCTGGCCAAACCCGGCGTGGTGCGCACCATCTATGACCCGACAGCGGGAACGGGCGGCATGTTGTCCATCGCGGGTGAATACCTGGAAGAGCATAACCCGCAGGCGCGGCTCACGATGTACGGGCAGGAACTCAACGACGAGTCTTACGCCATCTGCAAGGCCGACATGCTCATCAAGGAACAGGATGTCGCTAACATTATTCCTGGCAACACGCTCTCCGAAGATGGGCACCCGCATCGCAAATTCGACTACATGCTCTCCAATCCGCCGTTTGGTGTGGAATGGAAAAAGGTCGAAAAAGAAATCCGCAAGGAATACGAAACCCAAGGCTACAACGGACGCTTCGGCCCCGGCCTGCCGCGCGTGTCGGATGGCTCGCTGCTGTTCCTGCTGCACCTCATCAGCAAGATGCGTCCGGCGGTGGATGGTGGCAGCCGCTTCGGCATCGTGTTGAATGGCTCGCCGTTGTTTACAGGCGGCGCAGGCTCGGGCGAAAGCGAAATCCGCCGCTACGTGCTGGAGAATGATCTGGTCGAGGCCATCATCGGCTTGCCCACCGACATGTTCTACAACACCGGCATCAGCACCTATGTCTGGATACTCTCCAACCGCAAGCCAAAACACCGTAAAGGCTTGCTGCAACTCATCGACGCATCCGCCTTCTGGCAAAAGATGCGCAAGAGCCTGGGCAGCAAGCGCAAGGAAATGAGCGAGGAACAGATCGCCGAGGTCACGCGCCTGTTTGGCGATTTTGTCGAAGCGGAAAAAGATGGCAAGCCCATCTCGCGCATCTTCAAAAATGAAGAATTCGGCTACCGCACCATCACCGTCGAGCGCCCGCTGCGCGATGCGGCGGGCAAAGTGGTGCTGGACGAGAAGGGCAAACTCAAAGGCAAGCCGCAGCCGGATAGCGGCCTGCGCGATACCGAAAACGTGCCGCTTTCCGAAGACATAAAAAGCTACTTCAAGCGCGAAGTGCTGCCCCATGCGCCCGATGCGTGGATCGATCATGATAAAACCAAAGTCGGCTACGAAATTCCGTTCAACCGCCACTTCTACGTGTTCGAACCGCCGCGACCATTGGCCGCGATTGATACCGAGCTGAAGCAATGCACGGATCGGATATTGAGCATGATCGCGGGGCTGAGCGCATGAGCCACCGGGCAGGGGCCCCGCGCAGCGGGGATGTAAGGCAGGCGAATACGCTCGGATGCCGACAACGCGGTTACAAAGTAACCAGTGCTTTTACGGAGGCATCAGCATGAGTTCCGACAAAAAACTCCAAATCCGCAACAGCACGGCAGAGTTCCTGATCTTCATCGGACAGAGTGGCGAGCAGAGCATTGAGGCGCGCTACGAGGATGAGTCTGTCTGGTTGACGCAGAAACTGATGGCCGCATTGTTCGCCGTGGATGTGCGAACCATCAGCGAACATTTGGGTAACCTGTTTGCCAGCGCAGAGTTGCAGGAAGAGGCAGTTATCCGGAAATTCCGGACAACTGCCTCAGACGGAAAAAACTACAACACCCAGTTCTACAACCTCGATGCCATCATCTCTGTAGGCTACCGGGTCAATTCCGTACGGGCCACCCAGTTCCGCCAGTGGGCTACGCAAATACTGCGCGAGTTCGCCATCAAGGGCTACGTATTGGACAAGAAGCGCATGGAGAACGGCGCTTTTCTCGGCGAAGACTACTTCGAGCGCCTGCTGGCGGAAATCCGCGAAATCCGGCTCAGCGAGCGCAAGTTTTACCAGAAAATCACCGACATCTATGCCACCAGCATGGACTACAACAAGGATGCCCCCACCACCCGCGACTTTTTCGCCAAGGTGCAGAACAAACTGCACTTCGCCATACACGGACACACCGCCGCCGAGTTGGTAGTGAAGCGGGCTGACAGTAGCAGAGAGCACATGGGCCTGACCGCATGGGAGAACGCCCCGCACGGCAAAATAATCAAAACCGATGTTGCTGTCGCCAAAAATTATTTGAACAAGGCAGAGCTGGAATCGCTGGGGCGCATCGTCAACGCCTATCTGGAACTGGCCGAAGAAAGAGCGCGGCGCAAAATTCCCATGACCATGGAAGACTGGGCAATACGCTTGGACATGTTTCTGGAATTCGACGAGCGCGAAATCCTGCAAGACAGCGGCAAGGTAACGGCGCAGATCGCCAAGGATTTCGCGGAAAGTGAATTCGAGAAATACCGCATTGTGCAGGACAAGTTGTTTGAATCTGATTTTGATCGCCATATCAAAAAGGCGCTGGAGGGTGACGAGGAATGAGTTATCTCCGTCATTCCGGCGCAGGCCCCAGCGTCGTCATACCGGCGAAAGCCGGTATCCAGCAAAAGGAAAAACTCCGCGTAGCGGGCAAAGCCGTTGTCCCGCTGATGAAACAACTAGCCATTCGACTAAGCTGGCAGAAAACGCCAGCAAAGTCGCTGGTTATGTGCGGGGAATATTCAATGACTGGATTCCGGGTCAAGCCCGGAATGACGGCAAGGAGAGTCGCATGAGCCTGATGGAACCACTAGCCATTCGACTAAGCGGGCAAACAAAGCCCGCCAAGTCGCTGGTTATACCGCGTTATCTGGAATACCGTAATTCGGGTTTTTACCAGCGACTTACCGCTTGCGGCTTAGTTGATTGGTTATGCAGAGCCAACCCGACAATATCTTTTTCAATAAGCCACACGCTGTGTGACCAATTACCCTCAAAACGGTACGCGCTGCGTTCCGAATTTCAACCGCAGGCAACTGTTCGACAATATCGAATAGTTGCCCCGGAAGCTGCGCGGGACATGGAACGGCTGATTAATCACAGGCGGTACGCATGAGCTTGTCGCGTTATCCTGAATACAAACCCAGCGGCGTGGAATGGCTGGGCGAAGTGCCGGGGCATTGGGCGGTGAAGCGGCTAAAACAGGCATGCCATGTCTTCCCAAGCAACGTGGACAAGAAATCACACGATGGCGAAACGCCCGTGAATCTCTGCAACTACACGGACGTTTATTACAACGAGACGATCACCGCTGATATGGAGTTCATGGCGGCCACCGCATCGGCCGATCAGATTACCAAGTTCACGCTTCGCGCTGGCGACACGATCATCACTAAAGACTCGGAGACCGCCGACGACATCGCCATTGGCGCGTATGTTCCGGCAGACTTACCTGGCGTGATTTGCGGCTACCACCTCTCGATGATTCGCCCAATGACTGACACCAATGGCGCGTTCGTCAAGCGGCTGTTTGATTCCACCTACGTCAAGTCTTGCGTCGCGGTTCGTGCAAACGGCTTGACCCGTGTCGGCCTTGGTCAGTACGAAATAGACAACCTTGAACTTCCTTTTCCGCCGATAGACGAGCAAACCCAAATCGCCGCCTTTCTCGACCGCGAGACGGGGAAGATCGATGCGTTGATTGCCGAGCAGCGGAGGTTGGTGGAACTGCTGGCGGAAAAGCGCCAGGCGGTGATTTCGCACGCCGTCACCAAGGGGCTGAACCCTAACGCCACTATGAAAGATTCCGGCATCGAATGGCTGGGCGAGGTGCCTGAGCATTGGGATGTCTGCCTATTGAAGCGAGCATTCCGATCTGTCGATTACGGCATCTCTGACTCCCTTGCCCCTGAAGGCGATATTGCGATTCTTCGGATGGGCAATATTGCAAACGGCAAAGTCGTAACAGACGATTTGAAGTATGCAGATTCTGTTGACCCCTCCCTTTTGCTTGAAGTCGGCGATTTACTGTACAACCGCACTAATAGTCTCGATTTGGTTGGGAAAGTCGGGATGTTCCTCGGCGGCGGGGATTCACCTGTTAGCTTTGCCTCATATTTGGTACGGCTGAGGATGGTTGAAGAATCACTTCCAGGCTATTTTGCGTACCTATTGAATACGGAGAGCATCCTTAGGCTTGCAAGGGCAAATGCGTTCGTTGCGATAGGTCAGTGCAATTTGAATCCGACACGCTACGGACAAATTACCATCACGATCCCGCCTCTGGCTGAACAGGTCGATCTCGTTGAGTACCTCGACACCGAAACCGCCAAATTCGACACCCTCACCGCCGAAGCTAGCCGCGCCATTGTGTTGCTACAAGAGCGCCGCAGCGCGCTGATTTCCGCTGCCGTCACGGGCAAGATTGATGTTAGGGAGTTTGTTTGATATGGACATCTCCAAATTAGTACGAGATTCAGCCGTGCCGGACTCAATTTTGAAAATTGCGAAGCAAACCATGGCAGACCAGCAACATTGGTTTGAAGCCATGAAGCCAGCACTGGAACTTCAAAACAAGTACAACGAGGTTTTTAAGAACATCAATGCATCTGCATTGATTGCCAGTCAAATGGATGGTTTTTCACAAACTGCGAGGGAAATGGCAGAACAGGTAAGACGTATGGAGCAGTTCACTCAACCTCTTTCTCAGCTCAGAGAGTCCCTGCTATTCACCAATCAACTATCCAAGGCGATGGAGTCTGCTGCCCACACTGCGAGTTGGCATGAAAAGATGCGTGAGCTAATGTCGCCCTTGTCTATGATTTCGTCCAGTTTGCGTATGTCAGATGAATTCAGCAAGCAGATGGCTGATATTGCATCAATACATAGTGCGAGTGTTGCTGAGTTTGCCAAGCCATATCAAAGCTTATTGGAGACTTTGAACTCAAATTCGATCTATGAACAAAGCATCAAAGAGATTATCAAGCAGAACGATTGGATGAATGGACTGCGACTGCCAGTGATTGATGGAGCCACAGCTGCAGCGGTTGCGGCCATGTGGGGGCATGATGGAGTAGAGAAGCAATTTCAGTCTTTCGGTATTGACTACCCGCAGTTTCTCAAGGACATCGAACCAGGGGGTGAATCGACCCAGCGGATACAACAGTTCAAAATACCTCATATTGATTTCTGGACAGGATTTAGCATCCTTCTAGCCATCTTGATGTTCATCTATCAAACTCGCGATTCTGCCCAGACAGAAGATCGTCTTGTGTCTGAAATCAAACTATCCAGAGATGAAGCGAGCAAAAGTGCAGCACTATTAGGTCAGTTGTTACAGGCCTTGATTGAGGAACACCAAACGTTTGATGAAGGGCAGACAAAATTTGTTGTTCGCACTCGTGTAGCCACAATACGCAAAGAACCTGAGCATGGTGCTGCTGTGATTGCCGAAGTATTTCCGAACCAAGTTGTCACTATGTTGGATGAGGACGGGAAATGGATTAAGGTCGAATACTTTGATTGGATAAACCAAGAGAATCGCAGTGGCTGGGTGCTGAAGAAATATTTAGTACGAGTGCCCAATAGTCCGCAACATAAGCAATAACGGGGAATGGCATGGCTAACCTGCACAAAGAGATCAATTTCGAAAACGAAATCTGCGACACGCTTGCGGCGCAGGGCTGGCTGTATGCCGAAGGCGATGCGAATCAATACGACCGAGCCCGCGCGCTGTTTCCGGCCGACGTGATCGCGTGGGTGCAGGAAACCCAGCCCAAGGCGTGGGAGGCGTTGAGCAAGAATCATGGGGCAGGTGCGGTATTGCTGGACAGGTTGCGCAAGTCGCTGGATGACCGGGGCACGCTGGATGTGTTGCGGCATGGAGTTGAGTTGCTGGGCTTGCGACAAGAGTTGCAACTGGCGCAATTCAAACCGGCGCTGGCGATGAATGCGGACACCGTGGCCAAGTATCAGAAGAACCGCCTGCGCGTGGTGCGCCAGGTGCGCTATTCGTTGCATAACGAAAACTCCATAGACTTTGTGTTGTTCCTCAACGGACTTGCCGTAGCGACGGTGGAGCTGAAAACAGACTTCACGCAATCGGTAGAAGATGCGGTGGATCAGTATCGCTTTGACCGCAACCCGAAACCTAAGGGGCAAGGTTCGGCGGAACCGTTGTTGTCTTTCCCCAATGGTGCGCTGGTGCATTTTGCGGTGAGCAATTTCGAAGTGCGCATGACCACCAAGCTGGAGAGGGCGCGCACCTCCTTTCTGCCTTTCAATCGCGGCAACAAAGGCGCGGCAGGCAACCCACCGAATGAGCAAGGCCACCGCACTGCCTATTTGTGGGAAGAAGTCTGGGCGCGTGAGAGCTGGCTGGAGATTCTGGGGCGCTATCTGGTTGCCAAGCGCGACAGCAAAAAACAGATTCAGCAAATCATCTTTCCGCGCTTTCACCAATTGGATGCGACGCGCAAGCTGCTGGCTACGGTGCTGGCAGAAGGCGTGGGCGGGAAATACCTGATTCAACATTCGGCAGGTTCGGGCAAGACCAATTCGATTGCGTGGTCGGCGCATTTTCTGGCCGACTTGCATGACGCCGAGCACAAGAAGATGTTCGATACGGTGTTGGTGGTGTCGGATCGCAATGTGCTGGATGCACAGTTGCAGGAAGCGATTTTCGATTTCGAGCGTACAACAGGTGTGGTGGCGTTTATCAGGGGGGAAGGTGCCAGCAAGAGCGGCGAGCTGGCGCAAGCCTTGTCCGGCAGCAAGAAGATTGTGGTGTGTACCATCCAGACCTTTCCATTCGCTTTGAAAGCGGTGCAGGAATTGTCAGCCGCACAGGGAAAACGCTTTGCGGTGATTGCCGATGAAGCGCATTCATCACAGACCGGGGACGCAGCCGCCAAACTCAAGCAGGTGTTGAGTGCGCAAGAGTGGCAGGAATTGAACGACGGCGGCGAAGTCTCCACCGAAGACATATTGGCCGCGCAAATGGCAGCGCGATCCGCCGAGAGCGGCATCACCTATGTCGCGTTTACTGCGACGCCAAAGGCCAAGACGCTGGAACTGTTTGGCCGCCGCCCGCATCCCGAACTACCTGCCAGCGCCGACAATTTACCAGCAGCGTTTCATGTGTATGGAATGCGTCAGGCAATTGAAGAGGGTTTCATTCTTGATGTGTTGCAGAACTACACGCCGTATAAAACCGCTTTCAAGCTGGCGCACAACGGTCAGGAGATAAGTGATGTGGAGGTGGAGCGCAGCGCTGCACTGAAGGGCATCATGCGCTGGGTGAAGCTGCACCCGTATAACATCAGCCAGAAGGTGCAGGTAGTAATTGAGCATTTTCGCGAGACCGTTGCGCCGCTGTTGAACGGACACGCCAAGGCGATGGTGGTGGTGAGCAGCCGTCTGGAAGCAGTGCGCTGGAAGCTGGCCATCGAGAAATATATCCAGGCGGAAGGCTACAAGATTGGCGCGCTGGTGGCGTTCTCCGGCGATGTGAACGACAAGGAGTCGGGGCCGGATGCGTTCAGCGAAACCAGTGCGACGATGAATCCGAACTTGCGCGGGCGCGACCTGCGCGAGGCGTTTAACACCGACGAATATCAGATCCTGCTGGTCGCCAACAAATTTCAAACTGGCTTCGACCAGCCTTTGCTGTGCGGCATGTATGTTGACAAGCGGCTGGCCGGTATTCAGGCGGTGCAAACCTTGTCGCGCTTGAACCGCGCCTATCCGGGCAAGGACGCGACCTATGTGGTGGACTTTGTAAATGATGCCGAAGAGGTGCTGACAGCATTCAAGGCTTATTACGATACGGCAGAGCTATCCAATATCACCGACCCGCATCTGGTGTACGACCTGCGCAGCAAATTGGATGCGGCAGGTTTCTACGACGACTTTGAAGTGGATCGCGTGGTGGCGGTAGAGATGAACCCCAACGCCAAGCAAAGCGAATTGGCGGGCGCATTGGAGCCGGTGGCATCGCGCATCCTGCAACGCTACAAAGTTGCAAGGGAGCAATTGAAAACTGCAAAGGCGCGCAATGATGCCAAGGCGGCGGAGGAAGCTCAGAACGAACTGAACGCGCTGGTGTTGTTCAAGGCCGACTTGGGCGCGTTCCAGCGCATCTATGCGTTCCTGTCGCAGATATTCGATTACGGCAACACCGCGATTGAGAAGCGCTACTGGTTCTTCAAACGTTTGCTGCCGCTGCTGGAGTTCGGGCGCGAGCGCGAAGAGATTGATTTATCCAAGGTGGTACTGACCCACCATAACCTGAAAAACCTCGGCAAACAAACCCTGCCATTGGACGCAAACGGTGAGTATCCGAAACTCGATCCACTCGGCGAGGCGGGTAGCGGCATGTTGCAGCAAAAGCAGAAAGCCTACCTCGCGGAAATCATCGCCAAGGTGAATGACCTGTTCGATGGCGAACTCACTGACGATGACAAACTGGTGTATGTGAACAACGTGCTCAAAGGTAAGCTTCTGGAATCCAGCATTCTGATTCAGCAAGCCACCAACAGCACCAAGAAACAATTTGCCGATTCACCCGATCTTGCCAAGGAAATCATGAATGCGATCATGGATGCGCTCGCGGCGCATGGCACGATGAGCAAGCAGGCGCTGGACTCGGAGCGTGTGCGCAGCGGTTTGAAGGATGTGTTGCTTGGTCCGGCGCAGCTCTATGAGGCTTTAAGGGATCAAGGGAGCGGGACTCGTTTATGACTGGCAAAATCGGCTGGTAAGATAAGGTGATGTCCAGAAAGTTGGCGACTACAACCGAATGGATGAGCCTTGAGTTGTTGTTCGTGGACAGCAACTTTATGACAACCCCTCATTTCTTTTTTTTACGGTAACAGCGGGAAAATTGCAGGTTCAACGAAAATAAGGGTAACTTAGTCAGTATATAGACCCGGTTAGCCACATTGACTCTATAGTCACTACAATAAAACAATAAGGTTGGTTGCCAAAATGCGTTTTCTTCGAAAAATAGTGTTGACCCCAGAACAAACTAAAGTTGCCAATCTCCCGCTAGTAGGGGAGCGACTAATTAAGGGTTCTGCTGGTAGCGGTAAGACAACAGTGGCAATTTATCGCTTGATAAATGTGGCCAAGACTATTCGAGATGACAAAAGGCGAACTGGTGATGCGTCGCCAGTGATATGCCGACTTATTACTTTTAATCGTACTTTACGAAGTTATGTAGAGGCTTTGCTTAATAGCGAACGAAGCGGTTTGAAAGGCAGCCCAGAAATTTCCTTTAGCATTTCCACTTTTGACCAATGGGCGTATGACATTTGTGGGGTAAATAATTTATTTTTCTTAACCGATATCAAGAATAGTGTAAGTTCTAGAGCGAGAATGGCAGTTTTGAATTCTGCGAAACAGAATAATTTAGATTCATTTGAAAATGAATTTATATTGGCAGAAATTACATATATCCTCGGTAAGCTGGGACATGAGAAGTTGGACGAGTATTTGACAATGGATCGAGTCGGGCGAGGCAATTCACCGAAGATTTTGCCTGATGCAAAAAAATCAATGCTTGCTGTGGTGGAAGATTATATTCAGTGGAAACGCAAGTATGGAAAAATTGATGGTGATGATTTATCCGTGTTAATGCAAAACTATTTGACTCCACAGGAACACGATGTAATTATCGTTGATGAGAGCCAAGATATGACTGCAAATAAAATGCGAGCAATAATGCATTTCCTAAAGCCTAAAGTTGGTAGTCTAACTTTGGTTTATGATTCTGCGCAGCAAATTTATCGTCATGGGTATACTTGGAAAGAGGTCGGTATTAATGTTTCTGGTGGTGACAGAACTATTTCGTTAACTAGGAATTATAGAAATAGCCGAGAAATTGCTATTTACGTTAACAGCGTTTTGCTTAATGCCGACTTGGGGCAGGATGGAACTGCTCCCGATCCTGCTGTCTGTCCAGTTTCCACCATAGTTCCCATTGTCATTAAGGGAAGCTATCCCCATCAAGTGGATTGGGCCATCAAGCATCTCAGTCAGTTCGCCGACTTGTCAAATGAGACGGTAGCGTTCTTGCATCCGAAGGGGTGGTTTCGCGACCTGAAGCCAAAGCTTATAAGCAATGGAATCGAGTTTGTCGAGCTAACGGGAGCTTCAGAATGGCCGGATGGGGATGAAAATGTTGCATTGCTTACGATGTCATCTGCAAAGGGGCTTGAGTTTGATCATGTATTTATCTTGGGCCTGGATAATCAACTTACACCTTGTTCCCATGAAAAGGATGATGACAATAGGAATTTGCTTGTAAGGCTTTTTGCAGTGGCTTGTAGCAGAGCAAGGAAGAGCTTGGTAATAGGCGGGCTGCAGGAAGACCCATCTTTTCTAATTGGGCTGCCGAAAAAAGATACTTACACTGAAATTCAAATATGAGTATTGCACGAAAAATTGACGAACTAGAGGTTTCTGAAGTGCTTCATTTTACGAGGGGAGATAACCTGGTTGGAATTTTGCAGAGTGGAGGAATAATTTCTCGAACGTTGCTAGAGTCTGAAAGAGAAGAATTTCAGGCGTTGGAGTTCATCGGTGATCCTGCTTGGCCTGATAGGACTCGTGACGTTGATTGGTGGGGATACATAAACTTGTCAATTGAAGCTGTAAATCAAACTTTACTTAACAGAGCAAGAAGCAACCACACAAACCAAAAATGGTTTGTATTGTCTTTTGAGCCCCACATTTTGACACACGAGAATGTTCACTTCACCACAACAAATAATGCCTATGAACCCCACGTCTTGCGGGGTCAGGGGCTGAGAGGGTTTGAATTGCCATATTCAGCTACATACAAAGATCTAAAAGGCTTTACACACCGTCGTCATGGAGCGCTTCCAAAACAGTTTCCATCAAGTCACCAAGCGGAAGTTTTATACCCCAATTTTTTATCCCTGAAATTTCTCCAAGCAATATATGTTGAAAATCAAGATGGATTTCTTCATGCCTCTTCCGCGCTTCATACCCAGAACTTTCTTAATTTGGCGAAAGAGATTTCCTTGACTCCGATTATCGCTCCAGAGAAATTTTTGGCACATAGTAAACAGGAATGTTATTGATGAACAATTATAGGTCATTGGTTGAAGCATCTGCATTATGGGCCGCCTATGGGGATGCATTGGGTTTTATTACTGAACTTGCCGATGAAAAAGAGGGGGTTCGATGGCGCGCAGGTACTAGCCAAATTAAAAGAACAATCAATTGGAAACGCAAGGTCGGTGGTTTTAATGGTGCTGTGATTAAATTTCCGGCTGGAGCATATTCAGACGATACTCAGTTGCGACTAGCAACTTCACGCGCTATATCTAATGAGGGATTCTTTGATGTTGAAGCGTTTGCAAAAGTAGAGCTCCCTGTGTGGAGTTGTTACGCCCTAGGTGCCGGAAAAGGATCCAAAGACGCTGCAAAAAATTTGGCAAAAAAGAACGTTCGTTGGAATTCAAATTTTTTTACGGGGTCAAAAGGTGGGCGTGACTATACCCAAAGTGGGGGGAATGGCGCGGCTATGAGAATTCAGCCACATGTTTGGGTTGCAGCAAACAAATTGCCATTTTCCGAAATTGCTAAGGATGTAATTAGGAATTCAATCGTCACGCATGGTCACCCTCATGCAATTATTGGTGCGGTTTTTCACGCACTATGCTTGCATGAAATTTTAATCAATGGGCACATACCTGAGCCCGAACAATGGAAATACATTCTCGAGGATGCCGCCAATTATTGCCTAAAATCTGTAACAAGTGATCCAGATATTGCAACTGTCTGGCTTTATGAATGGGAAAAACGCGCATCTAAATCATTTCAACTTGAAGTATCAACTACCCTGGCAGAATGCATAGAGATTATGCGGATAGTGGAAAGAGGTGTTTGTGGGCTATATTCCTACGATCAGATAGTGGAGGATGTCGGCGCAGCAGATCCACTGAGACGCGGCATGGGAACTTTGACCGCAATACTTGCTTTGGCGATAGCCTATCTAAACAGAAATGAGCCCATTCAGGCATTGCTAGAAGCTGCAAACTGTTTGAGGACGGATACAGATACGATTGCAACTATGGCTGGCGCGCTTCTGGGTCCTATCAATAAAAAACCTCAATCGTTTGAAATTCAGGACCAATCTTTAATAATTGAAGAAGCAAATAAACTTGTTGATATAAATGAAGGAAAAAGAACAAGAAAATTTCAGTATCCAAGTCTGCTAACATGGCAGCCTCCATTAAAGGCTAATGATGCTGTGATTGCCATGGATGGGAAGTATTTAATGCCTGGGCTTGGACTGATTTCCCTAGGAGAACCAATTGCACGATCTTCTAATAACACATGGTGTTGGGGGAGTCTCACCATGGGGCAAACGGTGTTAGTTAAGTTGCCTGATGAAGTGCCAATATATAGAGAAGACAAGTGGAATATTCCATTTAAACCTTATGTGAACATGAATGCTGAAGTGAGTTTTAAAAAGATGAAGAATCCAAATCCTCAGTTTAGTTTATTGAGTGAGCCAACTTATCCGTCTCAAATTGAGAAAAAAGAATTGCGGGCGGATAAAGTCATATTGGATGCTAATACTGCATTTGATTTGGCACGCCAATCAGAATTTAGTGCGCAATCTATTGGTGAATTGTTATTGCAATTATCATCCAATTCTGATTTTGCTGTGGAGTCCGCATCTTCGTTTGCAGCACTGATTTCTAAAGCACTTTTAGAACGCAAGAAAAAGAAGGCGGGAGAAGGCCAGTAATGTTGCCTAAGTATAGGCAAATAATTGTGAGACTTCATCGGAATCGATTGGTAACGAGAATTTAAGCAGAACGCCTGACTAATATCCCCGAGGTGAATGATTGACGGTATTTATGACGGTATAAAATAATCGGAACACACTAAAATCAAACAGTGGCGTGGATTTTTTCGTTTAATGTGATTCTTCTCTCCGCACCAAAAATAAAGGGGTTACACAATGTGTAGCCCATTTTTTTGTTCTGCAGACCACGCCCGGCGGTTGTATGATGGCGCGGTTTCGTCTACAGGGGTGAACTTGTCCTGGGCCTCCGTATTTAGAGTCTTTAATTCATTGTTAAAAAATTGAATACGTCCTTCCTCCTCACGCCCTTGCTCCTTGCTGCCTTGTTGGTCGTTGCGACGGATGCGGGTGCGGACACCATGGCTTCTGGGGATAATCCCGCCTCAGTCAGCAGCCAGGCCATGACCCTGATGCAGCTCACCGACCTGGCGCTGCGGCGCAATCCCAAGACCCGTTTGGGCTGGGCCGCGATCCGTGCTTCCGAGGCAGGAGTGGAGTTGGCGCGCGCGGGTTACTGGCCCCAGATCGATGCGACTTTTACCGGGCAGCGTTCCCGAGCCCTGAATTTTTCAGGCCAACCGGCGAATATCCAGACGCGTTACGGGGCCAGCGTCAGCCTGAGTTATCTGCTGTGGGATTTCGGCGCGCGCAGCGGGACGCTTGACCAGAGCAAGTTCGAACTTGTTTCCGCGCGCTTGAGTCAGGATCAAACTTTGCAGGATGTGATCCTGCAGGTGGAGCAGGCCTACTATCAGGTGCTCGGCCTGCAGGCGGTGGTGGAGGTGAATCGACTAAGTTTGCAGGATGCACGGACCAATCTGGCGGCAGCGCAGGATCGCAGGGCCTCTGGCCTCGCCACGGTGGGGGATGTATACAAGGCCGAGGCGGCGCTGGCCGGCAGCAAGCTTGCCGTGCAGCAGGCCGAGGGACAATTGGCATCGGCGCGCGGCGCGCTGGCGACGGCGATAGGGGATACACCCGATACTGTTCTGGCGCTCGCCGCATGGGAAGACCAGCCTGCGCATGAAATGCCGGCGCAAAGCGTGGCGAGTTTGATGGATGATGCTCGCAACGCGCGTCCAGAACTGCTTGCTGCGAAGTCACAGGAGCAGTCCGCGGCTGCGAAACTGACTGCGACCCGGGGCAGCGGCCTGCCCACGCTCAACTTCGATGCCAATGCCGGCCGCACCCGGGTGCTTGATATCGGCGACAGCTCCCAGTTCAACGCACTGCTCACGCTCAAAGTTCCGCTGTTCGCCGGGTTCGGCGACCGTGCCGCCATTCATCAGGCCGAGGCACAGCTGGACAGCGCCCGCGCCAACAACGATGATTTGCGCAGTCAGGTGGAACTGCAGGTGTGGCAGTCCTACCAGAACCTGCGCACCGCCGCGGCAACGCTGGACAGCAGCGCCGCGCAATTGAGGAGTGCAGTGTTGGCGGCGGACGTCTCGAACGCGCGCTACAAGAGCGGTCTCGAAACTATCCTGGATGTGTTGAGCACACAGGCCACGCTGGCCAATGCCCGCGTGCAACAGGTTCAGGCGCGTCTTGACTGGGCGGCGGCGCGCACCGCGCTGGGCCATGCAGTGGGCGGCCTCAGGGTGCCCGCAACTACGCCATAAAATTAGATGGAGTCACCGTGAAACGAAAAATTCTTCCTCTGTTCATCATTGTCGTCATCATCGCGGTCCTGGTCGCGCTGGTGGAGTGGCGTACTGCCGGTAATGGCGCCAAATCCAAAGGCAAGCGTCCCGACCAGCAGCTGGTCGTGGAGACTGCCGCAGTGCGGGCGCAGCCCATGCCCATTTCGCTGCAGGTGGTGGGGCAGGTGCAGTCGGAACACAGCGTGCAAATCCGCCCGCAGGTGAGCGGCATACTGCAGGCGGTGTACTTCAAGGAAGGCCAGGCGGTAACCAGGGGCCAACAGTTGTTTCGCATCGATCCCTCGCAGTATCAAACTGCCTTGACCGCGGCGCGCGCCGCGTGGCAATACGCCCATGAGCAGGCGCAGCGTCTGGCGCCGCTGGCCGGCAAGGAATACGTCACCACCCAGGAGTACGACGTCGCCCGGGCCGCGGTGGATCAGGCGCAGGCGGCACTGAAACAGGCCGAGATCAATTTCGCCTACACCGATATCCGCGCGCCGAGCGCCGGTCGCACCGGCAGCCTCGGTGCCCGGTCCGGCAACCTGGTGGCGCCCGGCGACAGCACACCGCTGGTCATCATCAACCAGATGCAACCGATCCTGGTGCAATACAGCATTCCGCAACAGAGCCTGTCCGAGCTGCGCCGTTATCAGGCACAGCACAGCATCCGCATCTTCATCACCAACGAGGACGGCAGTGGCGATCTGGGGCAGGGCGAACTGGTGTTCATCGACAACACGGTGAACACCGACACCGGCACCGTGATGCTCAAGGCGCGGGTGGGCAACGCGCATGAACAATTGTGGCCGGGCCAGTATGTCGGTGTGCGCACCCGGTTCACGATGCAGCCCGATGCCGTGGTGGTGCCGCAGGCCGCAATACAGACCGGCCAGAGCGGCAACTTCGTGTATCTGGTGGAACAGGGTAAGGCGGTTATCCGTGCGGTGCAGGTGGATCGCCAGGTGGGTGACCTGGCGGTGATCGCATCCGGCATCAAGGCGGGCGAGACGGTGGTCACGCGAGCGCCGCGCAATCTTCGCCCGGGCGTCAAGGTCATATCCAACAACGCCACCGAGAAACCACAGGCACCACAACAGCCGTGAACATTTCCGCGCCCTTCATCCGCCGTCCGGTGATGACCACGATGGTCATGTCGGCGCTGGTTGCGTTCGGCATCGCCGCCTATTTCAGCCTGCCGGTGAGCGAACTGCCCAACGTGGATTTCCCCACCATCAGCGTCTCCGCCGATCTGCCCGGCGCCGATCCGCAGACCATGGCAGCGGCCGTTGCCACACCTCTGGAACGGCAGTTCAGCGCCATCCCCGGCGTAACTTCCATGGATTCGACGAGCACCACCGGCAGCACCCGCATCACCCTGCAATTCGATCTGGATCGCAACATCGACGCCGCCGCGCAGGACGTGCAGACCGCAATCTCGCAGAGCGTCCGCCGCCTGCCCAACAACATGCCCTCGCCGCCCAGCCTGCGCAAGGTCAATCCGTCCGACTTCGCCATCATCTATCTCGCTTTGTCAGCCAAGCAACTGCCGCTCACCCAGCTCGACGAGTACGCCGAGACTCGCGTCGCCCAGCAGATTTCCACCATCCCGGGCGTGGCCCAGGTGCTGGTGTTCGGCTCGCAAAAGTATGCGGTGCGCCT
>DIYV01000075.1 GCA_002429165.1 Gallionella sp. UBA6045
TTCCGCGGCAACGATGCGGTGCGCGAGGCGATCCACACGGTATTCCTGTACCACGCCATCAAGGCGGGCATGAACATGGGTATCGTCAACGCGGGGCAACTCGGCGTGTACGAGGAGATACCCGGGGAACTGCGTGACGCCGTCGAAGACGTGGTGCTCAATCGCCAGCCCCAAGGGCAAGCAGAAAGCCCCGGCGAAAAACTGGTGCGGATAGCGGAATCCGTCAAGGGCGGAGGCAAAGTACAAGTCGAAGATCTGGAATGGCGCAGCGGCACGGTGCAGGAGCGCCTGACCCACGCGCTGGTGCGCGGCATCACCACGTTTATCGTGGAGGACACCGAAGAAGCGCGCCTGCAGGCGAAGTTCCCGGTGGAAGTGATCGAAGGCCCGCTGATGACCGGCATGAATGTGGTCGGCGACCTGTTCGGCGCAGGCAAGATGTTCCTGCCGCAGGTGGTGAAATCGGCGCGCGTGATGAAACAGGCGGTGGCGCATCTGGTGCCCTACATCGAAGCGGAGAAACTGCGCTCAGGCGACACAAGTACCAAGGGCAAGATCGTGATGGCGACGGTCAAGGGCGACGTGCACGACATCGGCAAGAACATCGTCACCGTGGTGTTGCAGTGCAACAACTTCGAGGTGGTGAACATGGGCGTGATGGTGCCCTGCCAGCAGATCCTCGACACCGCGCGCGAGCACAAAGCCGATATCATCGGCCTGTCGGGCCTGATCACCCCCTCGCTGGAAGAAATGGCGCATGTGGCGAAGGAGATGGAGCGGCAGGGCTTCACGATACCGCTGCTGATCGGCGGTGCGACCACCTCGCGCGTGCACACCGCGGTGAAGATAGAACCCAACTACAAGCGTGGCCCGACCGTATATGTGGTTGACGCTTCGCGTGCCGTCGGCGTGTGCAGCAACCTGTTGAGCAGCACCTTGCGTGACGAATACGTCGCGGGCATCAAGGCTGAGTACGCAGCGGCGCGCGAACAGCACGAAAGCAAGAAAGACAAAGCCTCATACGTCACGCTTGCGGAAGCGCGGGCGCACGGTTTGAAGACGGACTGGAAATCCTACACCCCGCCCAAGCCGTGGCTGATGGGCGTGCACAAGTTCGAGGCTTATCCGCTGGACAAGATCGCCGAATACATCGACTGGTCACCGTTCTTCCAGGCATGGGAACTCGCCGGGCGTTATCCGAAGATTTTTCAGGATGAAAAGGTGGGAGAAGAAGCGCGCAAGCTGTTCGCCGATGCACAGGCCATGCTGAAAAAGATCATCAACGAGAAATGGCTCACCGCGAACGCGGTGTTCGGCCTGTTCCCGGCGAACAGCGTGGCGGCCAATGGCGGGTCGGGCGACGACATCGAGATCTATGCCGATGAGTCGCGCAAAAATATCGCGATGACCTGGCACAACCTGCGCCAGCAAAGCAAAAAACCGGCGGACATCCCTAACTACTGTCTGGCCGATTTCATCGCGCCCAGGGAAAGCGGTGTGGCTGATTACATCGGCGCATTCGCCGTCACCGCCGGTATCGGCATAGACACGCGTGTCGCTGAATTCGAAAAGCAGAATGACGATTACAGCGCGATCATGCTCAAGGCACTGGCCGACCGCCTCGCCGAATCTTTCGCCGAACTGCTGCACGCCCGAGTGCGCCGGGAATTCTGGGGTTATGCGGCGGATGAAACACTGGACAATGACGCACTGATCGCGGAGAAATATCGCGGCATCCGCCCCGCCCCCGGCTATCCGGCCTGTCCGGAGCACAGCGAGAAGGGCCCGCTGTTCGAACTGCTGCAGGCGCCGCTGAACGCGGGCATCACAATCACCGAAAGCTTTGCTATGCTGCCCACCGCAGCGGTGAGCGGCTTCTACTTCTCGCATCCGCAAGCGAAGTATTTTGCCACCGGCAAGATAGACAGGGATCAGGTAGCGGATTACGCAAAACGCAAAGGTTGGTCGCTGGAAATGGCCGAACGTTGGCTGGCACCCGTGCTTGGATATTAACTAATACGAAGGACGAAGGCAGACATGATTAAACTCACTACAAATATTCCGCTGGCCTTGTTGCTGGCTGTCGGCATTTTTTCAACCACCGCGTGCTCTAAGCAGGACGCACCAAAAACGGAGACTGGCAACATGACTGAACTGATCAAGACCGATGTAAAACTGGGCAAGGGCGATCTGGCAACACCCGGCAAGAACGTGTCGGTGCATTACACCGGCTGGCTGTACGATGCCGCCGCGCCGGATCATCACGGCAAGAAATTCGACAGTTCGCGCGACCGCAATGAGCCTTTCGAATTCACACTTGGTGCGGGCCAGGTCATAATGGGTTGGGATCAGGGTGTGGCCGGCATGCAGGTCGGCGGTGAGCGTACACTGGTCATTCCGCCGAACATGGGATATGGCGCACGCGGCGCCGGCGGTGTCATTCCGCCGAACGCAACACTGGTGTTTGATGTCGAATTGCTCGGCGTTCACTAGCGAAAAATTTCAGCGCATTACGTCCCGTCATGATATTTAGGCGATGAACCTGATCTCGCAACCGCTGCTGGTTACCGCGCTGATGCTTGCAGTGTCCAACCTGTTCATGACGTTCGCATGGTATGGGCACCTGAAGAATCTGGCGGCCTCGCCCTGGTATGTGGCGGCGCTGGTGAGCTGGGGCATCGCGCTGTTCGAGTATATGTTTCAGGTACCGGCAAACCGCATCGGCTACACCTTACTCAGCCTGGGGCAACTAAAGATATTGCAGGAGGTCATAACGCTATCGGTATTCGTGCCGTTCGCGGTGTTGTACATGAACCAGCCGCTGAAGATGGATTACCTGTATGCGGCGCTGTGCCTGATGGGTGCGGTATATTTTATATTTCGCAGTGCCTAGGAAAGTGCCTGGGAAATATTTTTGCTTGTTTACCTTTAGAAAGAATTTATGCAATGTCCATACTGTGCCTCAGAACTTGAACCAAAGGCGGTCGAATGTAAACAATGCGGCGCCACCAGGGTTACCCGGCGCACCACCGTCGGTGTTTTCGTAGGTTGGGCAGGCATGGTAGTAGCCCTTATCTGGGCCATGTTGTGGCTTCCGGTGACGTTCCTGCCCTTCCTTGGCTATAACATGGGAAGTTATCCCTGGATAACGCTTATCATCGGCACCATCATCGCGGCGGCATTGTTGTGGTATTCAAAATCGACCATGCATTCCAAATGGATACGCGCGCAAGACTGAATACCGATGATCACAAATAAAGCCCCGGCGATACATATCCTGGGAATCTGCGGCACCTTCATGGGCGGCATCGCAGCGCTCGCCAAGCAGGACGGTTACCGGGTCACCGGCTGTGATGCCAATGTGTACCCGCCGATGAGCACGCAACTGGAAGCACAGGGCATCGAGTTGATCGAGGGCTTTGGCGTGGAACAACTGGCTCTCAACCCCGATGTGTTCGTGATCGGCAATGTGGTTTCGCGCGGCAATCCGCTGATGGAAGAAATCCTTGATCGCAACCTGCCCTACATCTCCGGTCCGCAATGGCTGGCTGATACTCTGTTGCGCGACAAGTGGGTTTTGGGTGTTGCGGGGACCCATGGCAAGACCACTACCAGCGCAATGCTGGCCTGGATACTGGAATACGCGGGACTCAATCCCGGTTTTCTGATCGGCGGGGTGCCGCAGAATTTCGGCGTTTCCGCACGGCTCACCGAATCTCCATTCTTTGTCATCGAAGCGGATGAATATGACACCGCATTTTTCGACAAGCGCTCCAAATTCGTGCATTACCACCCGCGCACCGCAATACTCAACAATCTCGAATTCGACCATGCCGACATCTTTGCCGATCTCGCCGCGATAGAAACACAGTTCCACCATCTGGTGCGCACCGTTCCGGGCAACGGACTGATTGTCAGCAATGGCCGGGAGTCCTCGCTGGATCGCGTGTTGCAGCGCGGTTGCTGGACTCAGGTGGAACGCTTCGGCACGGATGATGGCTGGCAGATTGGAAACGACAATCTGGTGACGCTGAATGGCAAAGCGCAGGGCACGCTTAACTGGGAGTTGCTCGGCGAACACAATCGCCAGAACGCACTCGCCGCTCTCGCCGCCGCGCGGCACGCCGGCGTGCCCGTCGTGCAGGGCTTGGCAGCCCTGGGCGAGTTCAGGAACGTGAAACGGCGAATGGAAGTGCGCGGTGTGGTCAGTGGCATTACCGTTTATGACGACTTCGCCCACCATCCCACCGCGATAGACACCACCGTCGCAGGCCTGCGCCGCAAGGTAGGCGCCGCGCGAATACTGGCCGTGCTGGAACCGCGCTCCAACACGATGAAATTGGGCATGATGAAGGACGCGCTGCCCGGCAGCCTGAAAGATGCCGACATGGTGTTCTGTTACGCCGGCAATCTCGGCTGGGATGCGCGCAGCGCGTTGTCCCCATTGGGCAGCAAGGCGGTTGTTGAAGATCAGCTGGATGCGTTAATCGAGAAGATCATCACGGCCGCACGACCCGGTGACCACATCCTGGTGATGAGCAATGGCGGCTTTGGCGGAATTCACGAGAAATTGCTGGAACGATTGCACAACTGACTTTGCAGGGCCCGGTGCCAATTCTGCATCTGCTTCAGCAGATAGCAGATTGCCTACTTTTAGTGATCCTACACTTCCTGATTGTCCAAACCCAGTTCCTGAATCTTGCGTGTCAGTGTGTTGCGACCGATCCCGAGCAGGGTAGCCGCTTCGATGCGTCGTCCGTTGGTGTGATGCAAGGCTTGCAAAATCAGCGTGCGTTCAAATTGCGCGGTAAGGCTTTCCATTATGCGCTCGTCACCGCGTTGCAAGGCAAGCGCGGCTTGCTGTGCCAGAACCGTGCTCCAATCGCCACCGCTTGTTTCGCTCGCGGCTGACCGACCGCGCCACTCCGGTGGCAGATCGGCGATCTCGACTATCTGCGATGGCGTCATCACGGTCAGCCAGTGACAAAGATTTTCCAACTGCCGCACGTTGCCGGGAAAATCCTGCAAGCTTAGATGCTGCAATGTGGCGTCGCTGAATTGTTTCTGATCAACCGCCAAATCGCGCGCACTCTTTTGCAGAAAGTACTTTGCCAACAGAGGGATATCCTCACGCCGTTCGCGCAATGGCGGCAGGCGCAACCGTATCACATTCAAACGATGGAACAGATCCTCGCGGAACAAGCCCTGCTTGACGCGTTCATCAAGATTCTGGTGGGTGGCGGTAATGATGCGCACGCTGGCTTTGATCGGCTGATGTCCGCCAACACGGTAAAAGTTTCCGTCCGACAACACGCGCAGCAGGCGTGTTTGCAGATCGGCGGGCATATCGCCGATTTCATCAAGGAACAACGTGCCGCCTTCTGCCTGCTCGAAGCGCCCGCGCCGGGTCGTAGCCGCGCCGGTAAACGCACCGCGCTCATGGCCGAACAGTTCCGACTCGAGCAAGTCCTTGGGGATCGCAGCGGTATTGATGGCGATAAACGGCTTGTCGGCTCGCGGGCTGTGGCGGTGCAAAGCTCTTGCAACCAGTTCTTTGCCGGTACCCGATTCACCATTGATCAGCACGGTGGCGTGGGACTGCGACAATCTGCCAATGGCGCGAAAAACTTCCTGCATCGCAGGTGCCTGACCGAGGATGTCGGCCGCCACATGAACGTCTTCGGTTTCGCCTGTTTTGCGTTTGCTTTGTTCCAGCGCGCGCTGAATCAACTCAACCGCGTGGTTGATATCGAACGGTTTGGGCAGGTATTCAAACGCGCCGCCCTGAAAAGCCGAAACAGCGCTTTCCAAGTCGGAATAGGCGGTCATGATGATGACCGGAATCAGCGGATGGCGTTGATGCAGCATCTGCAGGAAATCCAGACCCGAACTGCCGGGCATGCGGATATCACTGACAACAACCTGTGGTACGTCATTGCTCAATGCAAGCAGCGCATCATCTGCCGAAGCGAAACTTTTGAACCCGATATCCTCGCGTGCCAGTGATTTTTCCAGTACCCAGCGTATCGAACGGTCATCGTCAATAATCCAAACAGGTTTCATATTTGTCGCCTAAATATTCAAGTAATGGGAAGCAATACTGTGAAGCAGGTGCGCCCGGGCTCGCTGTCAAATTCTATGATACCGTGATGCTGGCTGACGAAGTCCTGCGCGATGGTCAATCCCAAGCCGTGTCCGTCGGCACGCCCGGATACCAGCGGATAAAAAATCTTGTCCTGCAATTCCGGCGGGATACCGGGTCCGTTATCGATGATCTCCACTCTTACCGCCTGGCGGTATCGGCGTTTGATCAATGTCGCCTGGTGCGCAACGCGGGTGCGCAAAATGATCTGCCCGTTGCCTTTCATGGCCTGCGCGGCGTTGCGCACGATGTTGAGCATGACTTGTATCAACTGCTCTTTATCGCCAACCAGCGCAGGCAGGCTGATATCGTAGTCGCGTTTTATCTTCAAACCCTCCGGCATTTCCGCCAGCACCACGCTGCGGACGCGCTCCAGCACTTCGTGGATATT
>DIYV01000185.1:0-8216 GCA_002429165.1 Gallionella sp. UBA6045
ACTAGCTGCCGGGCTACCCCCGGCGGTGTTGATTTTGTTCTTGATGTCGGGTTACGCGATAAAGCCGCTAACCCAACCTACGAACTACAAGGAGGATGGAACATGCAAACTACAGTCGAAATACTTGGCAAGAAGGTTCTGGTGGAGTGGAGCGCGTCCGCCGACAAGAAGCTGCAGGAGCTGACCGAACCATTGGCGGTCGAGATGGAGCTGTACTTCAGCTGCCTGATCCGCAAGGCGGTGCGCTTCGGCGGGGACGCGCAGGCGGCAAACTTTGCGACCGCCGCGCCCCATTTAAAAGTTGGTTTCCGCCCGGTGATGACCAAAGCCTGCAACGTAAAGGATTTCGAGATCGAGCCGCCGGTGGAAGATTTCCCGATCGTCAAACCGGAGGCTTTTGTGCCGAAGCGGCTGACGATCGACTATAAAGCGGGAAAATGGATAGGCGATTTTTTCCTGCAGAAGAACCAACCCGCATAATCCAGGCTACAAACTAAGAAAGCCCCTCAGTTTTTTTACCCCGCTTGCCGATATGCGCTTCACCGCGCTGCCTGGCCAGCTCGACCTGCTTTTGCCGCTCCAGCGCGGCGGCGCGTTTTTCGGGGGTGAGGCTGTCAAAGCAATTCGGGCAGGAAACTCCTGCTTGATACTTTGGTGAATTTTTTTCTTCTGCGGTGATCGGGCGCGAGCAGCCGTAGCATAATTCATAGTGCCCCGGTGCCAGGCCTTGCCCGACTGCGACGCGCTGGTCGAACACGAAGCATTCGCCCTGCCACAGGCTCTGCTCCGCAGGAACGTTTTCCAGATATTTGAGTATCCCGCCCTGCAGGTGATAGACCTCGGGAAATCCCTGCTGCAGCATATAGGCCGAGGCTTTTTCGCAGCGTATCCCGCCGGTGCAGAACATCGCGATGCGCGGCTGCTTAGCCGGGTCGAAATTATTTTTGACGTACTCTGGAAATTCGCGGAAGGTGGTGATGCGCGGATCGACTGCGCCCCTGAACGTGCCGACTTCGACCTCGTAATCGTTGCGCGTGTCGACCAGCACCACGTCGGGGTCGCTGATCAGCGCGTTCCAGTCTTCCGGTTTCACGTACCGGCCGACCTGTTCGGTGGGGTCGATGCCCGGCACGCCCATCGTCACGATCTCTTTCTTCAGCTTGACCTTCATCCGGTAGAACGGCGGCTGGTCGGCGGCGGATTCCTTGTGTTCCAGGTCCGCCAGCCGCGGGTCGCTGCGCAGATAGGCCAATATATTGTCGATGCCGGCACGCGTGCCGGCGATCGTGCCGTTGATGCCTTCTTCCGCGAGCAGCAGCGTGCCGTTGATGCCCAGCGCATCGCACTGCGCCTGCAAAGGCGCGCGCAATGCCGCGCAATCGGCCAGTTTCACGAACTTATAGACTGCTGCAACAACTAATGAATCCATCTTTACTGTTTCCCTGGACTGTTACTTTTTGCCGGTTCCTTTTGCGCGTTCCATTTTCTGGGCGCCGGCATATGAGTGATGTAAACTAGTTTAATTCAAATAAGGAGTAAAACCATGCAACTCGACGATCGCAGCCTGGACATCATTTTTCGCGCAGCGCGCACCCACAACGAATGGCTGGACAAGCCGGTCAGCGATGAGTTGCTGCACCAGATCTACGATTTGATGAAGTGGGCGCCGACCAGCGCCAATTCCAGCCCGGCACGCATCGTGTTCGTGCGCAGCGCGGCAGCAAAGGAACGTTTACTTCCGGCGATGTCGCCGGGCAACCTGGAAAAGACCCGTGCCGCACCGGTCACCGCGATCATCGCGTACGATACCGAATTCCATGAAAAACTGCCCAAGCTGTTCCCGCAAGCCGACGCGCGTTCCTGGTTCGCCGGCAACCAGCCCTTGATCGACACCACCGCGTTCCGCAACGGCACGCTGCAGGGCGCCTATCTGATCCTCGCGGCGCGCGCGCTGGGACTGGATGCCGGGCCGATGTCGGGCTTTGACAACGCTAAAGTGGACAAGGAGTTTTTCCCCGACGGCAAGGTCAAATCCAACTTCGTGATCAACCTGGGCTACGGCGACCACGCTAAACTGTTTCCGCGCAATCCGCGACTGCCGTTCGCGGAAGCCGCGCAGATCTTATAGTAGTGTAAGTGCCGGCTATCTTTGTGAAGCCACTATGCTGTGCAGGGCGTTTCATCGCGCTGCTATTATTTTTTTCGCCTCGACCAGTAAAAAGTCCTTGAATGCCAACGCCGCGCTGGAAAGGCGTTTGTTGCTGCGATGCGCGACGAACCAGTGGCGCAGCAGCGGGAAGTGTTCGACATTGAGCATGGTCAGCCGCCCTGTCTCCAATTCCAGTTCGATGCTGTGCAGCGACAGGATGCCCAGCCCCATGCCGGCTTGAACCGCCTGTTTGATGGCTTCGTTGGTTTCCATTTCCATGCTGATGTGCGGCTGGATATTGTATTTTTCGAAAACCCGTTCCATTGCGCTACGCGTCCCGGAGCCTTGTTCCCGCGACAGGAAAGTTTCCTCGGCGAGCCTGGCGAATTTGACGTGTTTGAGTTTGGCGAGCCGGTGACTGGGCGCCGCGATAACCACAAGCGGGTTGTCCAGGAACGACTCGGCGCTGATGTCCAGGCCATCCGGCGGTTGTCCCAGGATGGCGAGGTCAGTGCTGTTGTCGGCGAGTTGTTTGAGTACGGCATCGCGGTTGGCGACTTGCAGGATTACATTGATCTCGGGATAGCGCTGGCAGAATCTGGCCAGTAATTGCGGTGTGAAGTAGTTGGCGGTATTCACCACAGAAATCGTCAGTTTGCCATGCCCGAGCCCTTTCATTTCATCGAACACGGCTTCCATCTCGTTCAGCTGTTGCGCGATGCTTCTGGCGTAGTGATGCAGTTCACGTCCGGCTTCGGTCAGAAAAATCTTTTTGCCCATCTGCTCAAATAGCGGCAAACCGATGTGCCCTTCCAGCTGCTTGATCTGCATGGACACTGCCGGTTGCGAGAGGTATAGTTCTTCGGCAGCACGCGAGTAATTCAAATGATTTGCAACCTTTTCAAATACTTGCAGCTGTCGCAGCGTGAAGTGGAACATGGTTTTGCGCCCTGAAATCAAGTCGAATTGATTATATCAAACTATAAGTATTGCTTATAGTTTTAATAACAATAATTGACTTTATCTTATACAACGACTTCTTTATAGTTGCGTCCGTTGCAAGTCGAAGCCAGTGAAAATTAATCATTAGATAGAGGAGAGGAAGCTATGGATCAATCAAATCGTTATTCAGATCTGAGTCTGAAAGAAGCGGATCTGATCAAGGATGGCAAGCACATTTTGGTGGCTTACCACATGCGCCCATCAGAGGGCCACGGCTATTTGGAAGCAGCCGCGCACTTTGCAGCTGAGTCTTCAACCGGTACCAATGTGGAAGTTTCGACCACGGACGAATTTACCAAGGGTGTTGATGCGCTGGTTTACTTCATTGATGAAGTAAAGGGCGTCATGAAGATCGCTTACCCATCGGTATTGTTCGATCGCAACATCACTGATGGCCGCGCGATGATTGTGTCTTTCCTGACCTGCGCGATCGGTAACAACCAGGGCATGGGCGACATCAAGCACGCACAAATGCAAGATTTCTACGTTCCGCCAGAAATGCTGATGCAATTCGATGGCCCGGCAACCGATATTTCCGACTTGTGGCGAATTTTGGGTCGTCCAATCAAGAACGGCGGCTATATTTCCGGCACCATTATCAAACCCAAGTTGGGTTTGCGTCCCGAGCCATTCGCCAAAGCTGCATATCAATTCTGGATGGGTGGCGACTTCATCAAGAATGATGAACCGCAGGGCAACCAGGTCTTCTGTCCGCTGAAAAAAGTATTGCCGCTGGTTTACGATTCGATGAAACGCGCGATGGATGAAACCGGAGATGCCAAATTGTTCTCTATGAACATCACCGCGGACGACCATTATGAAATGCTGGCGCGTGCCGATTTTGCGCTGGGCGTGTTTGGCACGGATGCAAACAAGTTGGCGTTCCTGGTTGACGGTTTTGTCGGCGGTCCCGGCATGATCACCACTGCACGCCGTCAATATCCGCAGCAGTATTTGCACTACCACCGCGCCGGTCACGGCATGATTACTTCGCCTTCCGCAGTTCGCGGTTACACCGCTTTCGTGCTGGCCAAGTTATCGCGTTTGCAAGGGGCTTCCGGTATCCACGTCGGTACGATGGGCTTCGGCAAGATGGAAGGCGGAGCAGATGACCGCAACATCGCTTACATGATCGAACGCGATTCCGCCGATGGTCCTTACTACCACCAGGAATGGCTGGGCATGAAACCAACCACGCCGATCATCTCGGGCGGCATGAACGCACTGCGTTTGCCGGGCTTCTTTGAGAACCTGGGTCACGGCAACGTGATCAACACGGCGGGCGGCGGTGCTTACGGCCACATCGACTCACCGGCAGCAGGCGCGATCTCCCTGCGTCAGGCATATAACTGCTGGAAGGAAGGCGCGGATCCGATCGCCTACGCAAAAGATCACAAAGAGTTTGCGCGTGCGTTTGAATCATTCCCGAAAGATGCGGACAAGCTGTATCCGGGCTGGCGCGAAAAAATGGGCGTGCATAAGTAAGACCGTGGAGGGCAGAGCAGGGTCCGTTGGTGCTTAGCACCAATGGATGCGACCCCGAAGCGGGGCAAGGTGCCGCAGCCCTTATGTTGCAATATTGAACGCCCCCACTTGTTGGGGGCGTTTTTATCCGGGATTCAAAACCGTTCTGCATGTGCGGTTAAACGACGTACCTTGGAGTAAACCATGACTAAAAAAAATATAGAGCAATACAAGGTTCATAAAGAGCCGTTCTATCAGGCGCAAGGCGACGAGGTGCAGTTGTACGAAGCCGCCTACGCCGCACGCTTGCCGGTGATGGTGAAAGGCCCGACCGGATGCGGCAAGTCGCGCTTCATCGAATACATGGCATGGAAGCTGGACAAGCCGCTGATCATCGTGGCGTGCAATGAGGACATGACCGCCAGCGATCTGGTCGGCCGCTATCTGCTTGATGCCAACGGCACGCGCTGGCTGGATGGTCCGCTGACCACGGCGGCTCGCATCGGTGCGATCTGCTACCTCGACGAGATCGTCGAGGCGCGTCAGGATACGACGGTGGTGATCCATCCGCTCACCGACCACAGACGCACGCTGCCATTGGACAAAAAAGGCGAACTGATCGAGGCGCATCCTGATTTTCAATTGGTGATCTCCTATAACCCAGGCTATCAAAGCTTGCTGAAGGACTTGAAGCAATCCACCAAGCAGCGTTTCACCGCTTTTGATTTTGATTATCCGGAGGCCGATGTTGAGACCGATATTCTTTGCAAGGAAACAGGGATGGACCAAGACTTGTCGGCCAAGCTGGTGAAGATCGGTCATGCGGCGCGCAACCTGAAAGGTCACGGACTGGACGAGGGGATTTCCACGCGTCTGCTGGTGTACGCGGCGACGCTGATCAAGGGAGGTGTCGAACCGCGCGCCGCCTGCCGCATGGCAATGGTGCGCCCGATCACCGACGACGCGGACATCCGCGATACGCTGGATCACGCCATAGACGCCACCTTCGCGTAAGCCGGGCAGACCCGATCATGGAAACGGTTGAGATTCCCGAGCAGTTGCAACCCTACTGGGCAGAGCTGGCATGCGGCTTCCCGCGTGTGGCCGAGGTGTTTCCGGATTGCATGCGCGTGGCTTTGTCTTCGTTGTCCGCAGGGGGTGTGGCAGCTTACATCGAACACGCGCGATTTCTCGGCAAGATGGGACGCGGTGCCGAGCCCATCCTGATCTTTCTGGAAGTGTGGCCGGAAGTTGCCGGGGAAGTGGGCGAAGATGCGCTGCCCGGTATCATGGAATTCATCCGCCGGATGTATAAGTCACCCAACGGGAAGGCGATCACACCTTTCCTGAAATCGTTGTCGGTTACTGCGCGGCGCTTGCATTCACGTGAACAGTTGAGCGACTACCTCGCCATCGCGCTTGATCTGATGGAGCGCACCACCGGCTCTATCCACGGCATCCACCAGACTTTTCCCAGTCCCGGCCTTCCGGAAATGTTCAAACAGATACCGGCATTGCTGTCTCAGCTTTCCCTGGGCGGCCTGAAGAACTGGGTGGATTACGGTGTGCGCTATTACAACGACCACCCGGACTGGCAAATCGATTACTTCAGTCTGCAATCGGCGGACAGCCTGGCAGTGTTGCAACGCGAACGTCACGGCACACTGCTGGTGGATAACGAGCGCAAGCTGGATATGTATTTGCGCGGTTTGTGGCGAGACGAAGATTTGTTGATACCTTACTCCAGTGGCTTCGATGAATTGCGCCAGCCGATTCCCTATTACGACAAGCTCGGTATACGTCTGCCGGATGTGTACAGTGATGCGCATGGCATAGCCGGCATAGACCGTTACCGCGCGGCACTGGCGCATATCGTCGGGCATCGCCGCTGGACCACGGCGATCTTCGCCGACAACATGAGCCCGTTCCAGCGCATGGCGGCGGAGTTCTTCGAGGACAGCCGGGTAGAATATCTGGCGATACGTGAATATCCCGGCCTGCGCCATATATTCATGGCGCTGCATCCCGTTCCCGGCGAAGACGCCTGCGATCCGGAAAAGGAATCCGGTGTCCGTCATCGCTTGGCCATGCTGTCGCGCGCCATTCTCGATTCCGATCACCCTTATAAAAATCCTCATATCATCGAATTTGCGCAACTATTTCACGATTTGATGCGGCAGAGCGATTCGAACACGCAGGAGATGGCCGATTTGGCGATCTCCTTTGTTGCGAAGACACGCCGTCAAAGTGACCAGCTGGCCAAGACCCACTTCAAGGACACGGTGATCGATTATCGTGACGATAATCGCCAGATGTGGAAATTCATCGAGGAAGGTGATGAAGAAGAGGCGTTCGATGAAGAACGCAAAAGCGAACCTGAAAAAGAGCTCAAAGGCCTGCCTCCGCGCCATTATCATGAATGGGATTACAACACCCATAGTTATCGCCCGGATTGGGTGAGCGTTTACGAGGCCCTGCATCCACAGGGCAACGCTGCAGATATTGACAGACTGTTGGCCAAGCACGCCTCGCTGGCAAAACGATTGAAGAAGATGCTCGACCTGCTCAAGCCACAGGACAAAGTGCGCATCCGCTATCAGGAGGAAGGCAGTGAGCTGGATCTGGATGTCGCGTTGCGTTCGCTGATCGATTACAAGAGCGGTGCAACGCCCGATCCGCGTATCAACATGAGCCATCGCAACGACGGGCGCAACATAGCGGTGATGATACTGCTGGATTTATCCGAGTCGCTCAACGAAAAAGCGGCCGGCTGTGACCAGACCATTCTGGAGTTGAGCCAGGAAGCTGTGTCGCTGCTTGCGTGGGCGATCGAAAAACTGGGAGATCCGTTCGCTATTGCAGGGTTTCATTCCAACACGCGCCACGACGTGCGCTATTTGCACATCAAGGGATATAGTGAGCATTGGGACGATGAGGTAAAAGGGCGTCTGGCGGCGATGGAGGCCAGTTACTCCACGCGTATGGGGGCGGCGATGCGCCATGCCGCCCATTATCTGGAAAAGCAACAGGCCGATAAAAAATTGATGCTGATCCTTACCGATGGCGAGCCGGCTGATATAGATAGCAAGGACGGGCGCATCCTGATAGAGGATGCGCGTCAGGCGGTAAAGGAACTCGATCAGCAGGGTATTTACACCTATTGTATAAATCTTGATCCCAAGGCGGATGAATACGTTGCGGACATTTTTGGCAAGCAGTACACCATCATTGATCGTGTTGAATCGTTGCCGGAACGGCTGCCCCAGCTATTTATTTCTTTGACCAAATAGGACGTTGCAGCAGTTCCCGTATTCGCCGGCGGAATCACATGGTCTGGCGGATGATCGCTTTCCGATATTTCCCGATTGAGGAATCGTCGGGCCGAACGGGTAATCGGCGCCTCGAAAGGTGGAAACCGCTTATTCACTTAAATTTTTACCATAATCTAACCCATAACAGCTAATTCAGTTTGACATCCATGTTGCTGGTTGGCATAATTGCGGGTTCTGTTTGGAGGGGTTCCCGAGCGGTCAAAGGGATCAGACTGTAAATCTGACGGTTCTGCCTTCGAAGGTTCGAATCCTTCCCCCTCCACCAAATG
>DIYV01000185.1:8462-8607 GCA_002429165.1 Gallionella sp. UBA6045
GTTGCGTTGAAAGGAAAGCCTGCGGGTGTAGCTCAATGGTAGAGCAGAAGTTTTCCAAACTTACGACGAGGGTTCGATTCCCTTCACCCGCTCCAGTTTGGCATTGGTTTTAGTATGTGAGCCTGCCCATGTGGCTCAGTGGTAG
>DIYV01000003.1:0-699 GCA_002429165.1 Gallionella sp. UBA6045
ATTAACGTTGGGACACTAGTGATAAAGAGTGTTACTTGAATCAGGATATTGATGTTCGTTTGAATATTGCCCAACCCCAAAGTATCTTCCTCGGTCGCGAGCAGAATAACCACAAATTACATACCTGACTGAACTGCATTCCCAGTATAGGAATACTCCTCTACTCACGTTGACGGCAGCGGGATTTTTGTTTGGTTTAGAAGCGAAAATTCCAGCCGCAATTGCTGTGTTGAAATGATCAGACGGGGAATACACCTGTAGAAAGATAGCGGTCACCGCGGTCGCAAACTATGAATGCAATCACCGCATTTTCAACCTGTTGTGAGATACGCAGCGCAACGCTCAATGCACCGCCGGAAGAAATTCCGCAAAAAATCCCTTCTTCGCGCGCCAAGCGACGCGTCAATTCCTCGGCATCATTCTGGTTCACATATTCCAGCTTATCCACATTTTTGCTGTTATAGATTTTCGGCAAATAAGCCTGCGGCCATTTTCGAATACCGGGAATCTGCGCGCCTTCTTCCGGCTGCACGCCGATGATCTGAATCCGGGGATTCTGTTCCTTGAAAAACCGCGAGCAACCCATGATGGTACCGGTGGTACCCATACTGCTGATGAAATGCGTGAGCTTGCCGTCCGTGTCGCGCCAGATTTCCGGTGCGGTACCTTCATAGTGCGCCAGCGGATTATCCGGATTGG
>DIYV01000003.1:809-5754 GCA_002429165.1 Gallionella sp. UBA6045
CGCGCCAGCTCCATGCTGCCTTCTTTCGCGGTCAGCACCAGTTCCGCGCCAAATGCGCGCATGGTTTGGCGGCGCTCGATGCTCTGATTCTCCGGCATCACCAGAATCATCTTGTAACCGCGCATCGCCGCCGCCATTGCCAGCGCGATGCCGGTGTTGCCGCTGGTCGCCTCGATCAATGTATCGCCGGGCTTGATCTCGCCGCGCTGCTCGGCGCGAGTAATCATGAACAGCGCGGGCCGGTCCTTGACTGAACCGGCAGGATTATTGCCTTCAAGCTTGGCGAGCAGCACGTTGCTGGTATCGCCCGGGATGCGCTTCAGTCTCACCAGCGGGGTGTTGCCGACGAAATTTTCTATGTATGGGTACACTTAATATTCCCTAATTGAACAAATAACCTCTATGTTGCCGCCTTGAGCATCTGCTCTACATACCTTGCCGCGCCCTGCTCCACAGTCAGAAATTCCCCGGAGTAACCACTGTTGCGCAACGCTCCGATATCGGCCTGGGTGTAACTCTGATATTTGCCGCGCAACGATTCCGGGAAGGGAATGTAACTGATCAGCCCCTGTTGTTGCATCTCGACCAGGTTCAGCACCGGCTTGGACTCGGCTATACGCAGTGTATTGATGGTCGCCACAGCCACGTCGTTAAAACTTTGCGCCTGTCCGGTGCCCAGATTGAATATGCCCGATTTGTTCTGATTGTCCAGAAAAAACATGTTCACCTTTACCACGTCTTCGATAGAGACAAAGTCACGCAGTTGCCCGCCGTTGGCATAGCCATCACAGCCTTCGAATAATTTCACCCGGCCTTCGGCGTGATACTGGTTGAAGAAGTGATATGCGACCGAGGCCATCCGTCCTTTGTGCTGTTCGCGCGATCCGTATACATTAAAGTAACGCAACCCGACGACCTGCGCACTGCGCTTTTGCCAGCGGCGGCGCACGATCTGGTCGAACAGAAATTTTGAATAGGCATACACGTTTAACGGGGCCTCGAATTCCCGGCTTTCCTTGAACACGCTGCTGCCGCCGTACACCGAAGCTGACGAGGCATAAAGGAACGGAACTTCTTCATTCTGGCAGTAGTTCAGCAATTCCAGGGTGTACTGGTAATTGTTCTCCATCATGTAGCGGCCATCGGTTTCCATGGTGTCCGAACACGCGCCCTGATGCAGCACTGCTGTGACCAGCCCGTCGAAAAAACCATCCCGCAGTTTTTCAATGAAGTCTTGTTTGTCGAGATAATCGGCGATCTCGCAATCCACCAGATTCCTGAACTTGTCGGCATTCTTGAGATTGTCCACCGCGATGATGTTGTTCTCGCCGCGCTCGTTGAGCGCCTTGACCAGGTTGGAACCGATAAATCCGGCGGCACCGGTGATGATGTAATACATTGTCTTCCTCCTCACATTTTCAAGTGCACGAAACAGCGCCAAGGTGCAAAAAGCAAGGTGAAAGAAAAAGCTCGATCACCCTAGAACCTTGAACCCTAACCTTCTTCCCGCAATCCCATATCCCGCACGATCTCATCGCGGCTGACCACCGCCGTTCCCAGTTTCCCGACCACGATACCCGCTGCACGATTGGCGATGCGCATGGCATCGTGCAAATCCGCGCCGCTCGCCAGCATCACCGCCAGCGTGGCGATCACGGTATCGCCCGCGCCGCTGACATCGAACACTTCGCGTGATTGTGTCGGCTCGTGCAGCACTTCGTTGGCGCGATACAAGCTCATGCCTTCCTCGCTGCGCGTGACCAGCAGCGCGTCGAGTTGCAATTCGGAGCGCAGCTTTTCCGCCTTGCTGTTCAGTTCGGATTCTGTTTTCCAACTGCCCGCCACTTCGCGAAACTCGCTGAGGTTGGGTGTCAGTATGGTTGCGCCCCGATAACGGGCGTAATCATCACCCTTGGGATCAACCAGCACCGGTTTGCCCGCGGCCCGCGCCAGTTTCATCATCTCGCCTATATGCGCCAGCCCGCCCTTGCCGTAATCGGACAGGATCACCACATCGGCAAGCGGCAATTGCGCACGAAAATCTTCCAGTGCGGTATGCAATACTTCGTGGCTGGGAGGCGTCTCGAAATCGATGCGCAGCAACTGCTGATGGCGCGCAATGGCGCGCAGTTTGATGATAGTGGAAATGCTGTTATCTCGATGCAGCAGCGCGGTAAGGTTGCTGTGCTCATTGAGCAATTTCTCCAGGCAAGCGCCCGCTTCATCATTACCGACCACCGACAGCAGGGTAGCCTGCGCGCCGAGTGCCGCGATGTTGCGCGCCACGTTGGCCGCACCGCCCGGGCGTTCATCCACGCGTTCCACCTTAAGCACCGGCACCGGGGCTTCAGGCGAGATGCGGTTCACATCGCCGAACCAGTAGCGATCCAGCATCACATCTCCGACCACCAGCACTTTCGCATTTTCGAATTTTGGCAACTTATTCATTCCATCACTCCGATTTCCTTGTTGATGTCGAGCAAAGCCTGCAACGGATCCTCCGCCTGGGTGATCGGGCGACCGATAACCAGATAACTGGAACCGGCTTGCAAAGCGGCATGCGGTGTCATCACCCGCGATTGATCGTCGAGACTGGCATGTGCGGGCCGGATGCCCGGCGTGACCAGGCAAAATTCATTGCCGCAGTGTTTGCGCAGCAGCGCAGCTTCCTGCGCAGAGCACACCACACCATCAAGCCCGCTGTCGCGTGCCAGGGTAGCAAGACGCAGCACCATATCGGCAGGAGTCGCTTCGATGCCAATTTCGGCCAGATCCTGTTGCGACATGCTGGTAAGCATGGTGACGGCGATCAGCTTGGGCCGCCGCGCGCTGCTGGCGATCGCCTCGCGCGCCGCCTCCAGCATCTTGCGTCCGCCCAGCGCATGGACGTTGATCATCCACACACCCAGGTCGGCGGCCGCTTTGCATGCCTGAGCGGTGGTATTCGGAATATCGTGAAATTTCAAATCGAGAAAAACCTCAAACCCGCGCTGCATGAGTTCTTCCAGCAAGGCCGGACCGGTGGCAGTGAATAGCTGCTTGCCGACTTTCAACCGGCACAACGACGGTTCCAACCTGCCGGCCAATGCCAGTGCGGGTAAGGCATTCGGGTAATCCAGCGCGATGATGATTTTGGGGTCGTTCATAACGGCATTCCGGTTTCTTCGCCACGACGCGGGGAGTAGCTGCCCCAGGCATGGCAGGCCGGGCAGTGCCAATAGAACTGACGCGCTTTGAAGCCGCAATGTGCGCATTGATAAGTTGCCAGATTACGTGTGCGCTTGTGAACCAGGTCTTTCACCAGTTCAACATCGGCACGCATATTTCCCGGAATTTCCAGCAGCCGTGCTTCCAACAATTTATCCAGGCCCAGCAAAGTCGGGTTGCGCTCCAGCTCATCGCGCACCAATTGGTAAGCTGCAGCGGAACCTTCGTTTTTCAACACACCGGCAAACACCACATTCATCAAGTCCAGCGAATGATATTTGCCCAAATATTCCCGCAACAGAGCCATTCCGTCCGCTTCGCGATTCAAACTGCAATAGGCATCCAACAGGCGTTCCGCAACCAGCGGCAAATATTGCGCATCCTGCGTTTCGATGCCTTTCCAGATGTCGATCGCCTCGGCGTGCTTGCCCTCGCTGGCATGCAAATCACCCAACATCATGGTAGCTCGTACCGCGTTCGGGTCAACCCGCAATGCCTGCTGCAAATATTCGCGAGCGGCAGCAAAATTTACAGCTGCAATTTCCTGACTCGCCAGTTCGCAATAAAAAAAGGCGGCCTGCTTGTCATACGACTGCCCTGATAGCTTGGCCAACCGTTGGGACACCTCTATCGCCTTGAGCCAGTCATGTTCTTTTTGAAACAGCTCCAGCAAGAACTCCAAAGACTGTTTGGCATATATGGTGCCTTCCATTTCGCTGAACAGACTTTCAGCACGATCCAGAATGCCGGCCTTCAGATAATCCTGGGCCAACTCGAAGATCGCCTGCTGGCGTTTGTCGTCATCCAGATCGGCTCTATCCACAAGGTTGTGGTGCATGCGCAAAGCCCGGTCTACTTCGCCGCGACGGCGGAACAAACTGCCCAGCGCGAAATGCAGCTCGACAGTCTGCGGATCGACCTTGACCACCTCGATAAAAGCTTCGATGGCTTTGTCCTGTTGTTCGTTGAGCAGGAAGTTCAGCCCCTGAAAATACGAATTCGGCAGCACACTCGATTCTGATAGCAGCTCTTTGATGTCGATGCGTGCGGCTAACCAGCCCATTCCGAAAAACAACGGGAAAATGAGCAGCATCCATAATTGAAATTCCATAATTAAAGCGTCTATCCAGGCAGTTGCTGCGTTTCATCAATATCGGCAAGCTTATTCTTGGCGCGGATCTGGCGTTTCAGCGCTGCGATTTCACGGCGTTGTCGCAACTGACTGGATAACATCGCGAGTACGCCAACAGCTGTGCCGACGGAAAAAAATATCAGCAGCACGACCACGAGATATGACTGCCATTCGAAACCGAAAAAATAGCTCAGCGTGACCGGCTGATCGTTTTTGACTGCAAAACCAAGCAACGCGATGAACAGCACTACTCTAATAATCCAATTGAGATAACGCATGGCATACCCCGAGAAATTCAATGCAACGATAGCATAAAAAATGGCGGCTATACCTTGCGATATGCCGCCACTTGAAACACCTGATTCCTAAATCAAGTCTTCTGTTCGCAGACTCGCTCTCTGAGTTCCTTGCCTGCTTTGAAATGGGGAACATATTTGGCCGGCACTTTTACTTTGTCGCCAGTCTTGGGATTGCGCCCTTGACGTGGCGGACGGTAATTCAGGCCAAAGCTGCCAAAACCGCGAATCTCGACACGTCCGCCACGCGACAACGTGGCAGACAAGGCATCCAGAATCACTTTAACGGCAAGCTCTGCATCCTTGGCCA
>DIYV01000002.1:0-2204 GCA_002429165.1 Gallionella sp. UBA6045
GCCCATGACGGCGTGGACGCGCTCGCTCTGCTGGAGCGTCAGCGCGTGGACGCAGTCATCTCCGACATCCTCATGCCGCGGATGGACGGCTACAGTCTCTGCCACGAAATCCGCAAGCACGCGCGCCTGCATGACCTGCCCATCATCATCTACACGTCCACCTACACCTCGCCGGGCGATCAGAAGCTGGCCCTCGACATGGGCGCGGATAAATACCTGACCAAGCCCGTCTCCGTCGAAACCCTCGTCGCCGCGCTGCACGAGGTCGGCGCCCAGCCCCACGCCGCGCCGCGCCCCGATGCGCTGCGGGAAGTCGAGGTGCTCAAGGAATACAACGAGCGGCTGGTGTCCAAGCTGAAGGAGAAGAACACGGAGTTGCTGGCCACACATGAAGAACTGCAGGGACTGCTAGTCGCTGCCAACCAATCACGCCGGGCGCTGCTGAGTGTGGCCGAAGACCAGAAGCATTCGGAAGCAGCACTTGCCGAATCGCTCAATTTACTCAAAATTGTTGTTGATGCAGTACCAATGCGCATTTTTTGGAAAGACAAGAAATTGCGTTATCTGGGTTGTAATCTCGCTTTTGCCGAAGATGCTGGAGAGGCGTCTCTACTGGATGTCATCGGCAAAGATGACTACCAGTTAGTCTGGAAAGAACAAGCAGAGCTTTATCGTGCCAATGACCAGCAAGTCATGGATTCAGGCATCCCTAAACTTTTCTATGACGAACCACAGACTACGCCTGACGGCAAAACTATCTGGCTACGAACCTCCAAAGTACCCCTTCATAATTCGGGTAACGAAACGATAGGCGTGCTCGGTGTCTATCAGGATGTTACTAAACAAAAGCAGACGGAAGCCGATCTTCGCATCGCAGCCATCGCCTTCGAGTCTCAGGAAGGAATGATGATCACCGATGCCGACGGGGTGATCCTGCGGGTCAACCAGGCATTTACCAAAGACACCGGCTATACGGCCGAGGAAGCTGTGGGACAGAAACCGCACCTGCTCAAGTCGGGTCGTCACGACGCGGCCTTCTACCGAGCGATGTGGGAAACCATTAATCGCACTGGGGCATGGCAGGGAGAAATCTGGGATCGACGTAAAAATGGTGAGATTTACCCAAAGTGGCTCACCATCACCGCCGTCAAAGGGGACGACGGGGTCGTCACCCATTATGTCGAGACACACATCGACATTACGGATCGTAAATCAGCAGAAAAAGAGATTCACCTTCTGGCGTTCTACGACCCGCTCACTCAACTGTCCAACAGGCGGCTTCTCATGGATCGGCTCCACCATGCATTGGCTTCCAGTGCGCGTATTGGCAGAACAGGTGCGCTGCTGTTCATTGACTTGGACAATTTCAAAACCCTCAATGACACGCTCGGCCATGACATTGGAGACTTGCTGCTGCAACAGGTCGCGCAACGTCTGACCTCCTGTGTGCGAGACGATGACACTGTGGCCCGTCTGGGCGGTGATGAGTTCGTAGTGATGCTGGAAAACCTGAGTGAGCGACCCATTGAAGCTGCGGCACAGACGGAAGCCATCGGCGAGAAGATACTCACATCCTTCCGCCAACCCTACCAGCTTGATACGAAAGAATACCAAGGCACCACCAGCATCGGTGCCACCCTGTTTAACGGCAACTCGCAAACGACAGATGAATTGATGAAACAGGCCGACATCGCCATGTATCAGGCCAAGAAAGCAGGCCGCAACACCCTGCGTTTCTTTGACCAGAAAATGCAGGACAGTATCACTGGCCGTTTCTCACTGGAGGGCGAATTACGCAAAGCACTTGGGAGCCAACAATTCCATCTGTATTACCAAATCCAGGTGGACAGCTCGAATCGGCCTTTGGGAGCTGAGGCATTGATCCGCTGGATACACCCCTTACGCGGAATGGTATCACCCGCTCAATTTATTCCGATGGCGGAAGAAACCGGGCTGATCCTGCCCATAGGCCTTTGGGTGCTAGAGACGGCTTGTGCCCAACTCAAGGCATGGGAGAAAGCAGCGCTCACCCGTGACCTCGTTCTGGCGGTGAATATTAGTGCCAAACAATTCCACCAGGCTGGTTTCGTAGCTCAAGTGCAAGCGGTCGTGCAACACCATGCCATCAACCCGATGCGGCTCAAGCTGGAGCTGACCGAAGGTATGTTGCTGGAGAACATCGAAGACACCATTACAACCATGAA
>DIYV01000002.1:2490-3645 GCA_002429165.1 Gallionella sp. UBA6045
TCGATCAGCTCAAGATTGACCAGTCATTCGTACGCAATATTGTCACAGATAGCAGCGATATCGCAATTGTGCGCACCATCATTGCCATGGCACGAAGTTTGGACATGGCCGTCATTGCCGAAGGAGTGGAGACGGAAGAGCAACGACAACTCCTTCTGAAAAACGACTGCACTCACTACCAAGGGTATCTGTTCAGCAAACCGGTACCGATTGATCAGTTTGAGGCGCTGCTGAAGCAAAAATGATTGCTGCAATTTGTGTCCGCTTTGTAGAAGCTCGACCGTCCGAAATGTGTCGAAAGCAGCCCTTTGCCCTCGATAATTGCCTGCATTAAAGAGGAGCCACGATAATCCAGTGTTCATAAGATTCGACCGGAATGAAGAGCTAATTATGACGAGTACAGCAAAGCCATGCTTTGCATCGCATAGGCCCGGCTCAGCCCCCTCGCTTCGCTTTCCCAACCCCTTCTCAAGTTTGCGGGAGACAAGGTGATATTCAGGCTGGGAACCCCTACGCTAGATATGTTTGCCGTCTGCGCTTATTGGACTTGAGCAATACCCCCGATAAAGGGTAGAATGCTGCACTTTTTTCAGGAGTGTAAAACCAATGGCAATTAACGCCGCGCAAAAAGCGCAAATCGTGACCGACTTTCAACGCGCCAAGAGCGATACCGGTTCCCCCGAAGTGCAAGTGGCATTGATCACCGCACGCATCACCTATCTGACCGAGCACTTCAAAGAAAATGTCAAGGATCACCATTCCCGTCGCGGACTGCTGCGCCTGGTGAGCCGCCGCCGCAAGCTGCTCGATTACCTCAAGCGCACGAATGATGCCGGCTACCGCGCGTTGATCCAACGCCTGGAAATCCGCAAGTAAGAATTTGTAACCAGCGGGTCGCATCAGCGGCCCGTGTTGTTTTGTCCGGTCTATTTTTGTCTGATCACAACGCATGACGCGATTGGGCGGCATGCCATGTTTAGAGAGGTCTATCTTGAGTCACTATAAAAAAACAATCGCGTTCGGCAACCATCAACTCACCCTGGAGACCGGCGAGATCGCGCGTCAGGCCAGCGGTGCCGTGATGGTCAGTCTGGACGATACCGTGGTGCTGGTCACCGTGGTCGGCAGAAAAGATGCCAAGCCGGAGCAGGACTT
>DIYV01000166.1:0-2631 GCA_002429165.1 Gallionella sp. UBA6045
AGATGTGTATAAGAGACAGGCAATTCGGTTTCTGATTCGTCGCGAATGAAATCCAGCACCACGTTCACCGTCACACGTCCGAACAACTTGCCGTCCTCGTCCACTACCGGCGCAGAAACCAGGTCATAGCGTTCGAACGCCTGGGCAGCCTGGTCAGCCTTGTCATCGGGATGCAGCTGGATGATATCGGTCAGCATCAGGTTGCCGACAATTTCTTCCGGTTCGTTGACGACGATAAGATTGATAGGCAACACTCCCTTGAACTTGTCGTTGCGGTCAACCACGAACACCTGGTCGGTGTGGTCGGGCAGTTCATCGAGACGGCGCAGATAGCGCGACACCACTTCCAGCGTGACATCTTCGCGCACATGCACCATGTTGAAGTCCATCAGCGCACCGACCGAATCTTTCGTGTAGGACATCGCGGCCCGCAGTTGTTCGCGTTCCCCGATGGGTAGCGACTTGAACACGTCGCGAATCACATGTTGCGGCAAGTCAGGTGCAAGGTCGGCTATCTCGTCGGTGTCGAGTTGTTCTGTCGCCACACGCAACTCATCGCGGCTCATCGACGCAATCAGTGAATCGCGGACCGCATCGGAAACTTCGATCAGGATATCGCCATCATGCTCAGACTTGACCAGGTCCCATACCAGCATGCGCTCTTCAATGGGCAGGGATTCCAGAATATACGCAATGTCGGCCGGGTGCATACCGGCCAACTTGCGCTGCAGTTCCGCGTTGTGCTGTTTATGTACTATGGTATCGAGCAGAACGTGGCGGTCGTCGCGCGGCAATTCCTGTCGATGAATGACATCCTCCAGCAGGGCGTGCTTGTGCAGCAGCGATTCCACCTGCTTGAGGTGTTCCTGCACATTCTCGGTGTAGTGATGTTCCTGGCTTGAGTCGGTCATCGCGCATTTCCTGTAAAACGCGCGCTATTGTAAAGAAATCCCCACCGGGACGCTCAGGGAATTTCCGCGTCGTTCATGCGCGCCATGATGATATCGGTCTTGAGCAGCAGGCCGCGCGCATCGCGATGTCTGTCATAGTAGCGCGGGTTGGGCACCATCGCCGCGAGCTTCGCGGCCTGATCTGCAGAAAGCTGTGCCGCGCTCACATGAAAATAATGGCGTGCAGCCGCCTCTGCGCCGAACACGCCGTTGCCCCATTCGATGACGTTGAGATAAATCTCGAAAATCCGCTGTTTGTCCATCACTGTCTCCAGCATCACTGTGATCGCCGCCTCTTCCAGCTTGCGCCACGGGGTGCGCCTGGTGGACAGGAACAGGTTCTTGGCGAGTTGCTGGCTGATGGTGGATCCGCCCGCCACAATCCTGCCCTTCCTGAGATTTTTTACATAGGCCTTCTGTATGCCTTCCCAGTCGAAGCCTTCGTGGTCGACGAATTTGGCATCTTCCGCTGCGACCAGCGCGCGCTTCAGGTTGTCGGAAATTTTCGCATAGGGCACCCACTTTTGCCGGAGTTCGGCATCGGGGTTTTTATCCTGCATGATTTCCAGCCGGGTATCCATGAACGCACTGCTGGACGGATTGAATTTCACCCACCAGCAGACATGCGCGAACAGCCACAGTTGATACAGGAACAGCACGGCGAAAAACACCGCCACACTGCGCCAGATCCAGCGCATCAATGGACTTCTGGATTTTTTCATTGGAATTTTCGCAGCGCCTCGATGACAGGCGCAGTTTCGGGGCGGACGCCGCGCCAGATGAAGAAGGATTCGGCGGCCTGTTCAACCAGCATGCCGAGGCCATCGGAAACCACGGCGGCACCGTGTTCGCGCGCGAATATCATGAACGGCGTTACGCGCCCGTACATCATGTCGTAGGCCAGTGCGCCGGAAGCGAAAAGGGTAGCCGGAAGGGGAAGCTCGCTATCGGTCAGTCCGGCGGAAGTCGCGTTGATCACGACATCGAATTGTTTGCCAAACAGCTCATCATAGCCACAACCCAAGATTTGGGTTTGGACGGAAGTTTGACTGGTAGCAAGTTCTTGAGCTTTGTTTGATGTGCGAATAGCAAGTACCTGTGCTTTATCCACGTTGCGATTAACAATGGTCAGCTTTGCTCCTGCATGCATCAACGGTAACGAAACGCCGTTAGCCGCGCCCCCGGCACCTATGAGTAGCACACGTTTGTTATTCAGCGTGATGCGAAGATGGAATTGAATGTCTCGAGCCAGACCCGTACCATCGGTGTTGTCACCAAGGATAGTGTCTCCATCGAACTTGAGCGTGTTGACTGCCTGAGCTACAAGAGCATGCGGCGTGAATTGTGTTGCCAATTGGAAAGCCTCGAACTTGAACGGCACCGTGACATTGCACCCTTTGTACCCTTCATTGCGCAGCCGTTCTATAGTCGCGGCAAAGCCATCCAGCGGCGCGAGGATGGCTTCATAACTGATGTCCTGTCCGGTCTGCCCGGCGAACATCTTGTGGATCAGCGGCGATTTGCTGTGCGATATCGGGTTGCCGATGACGGCATAACGTTCGGTCATTATGGCTACGCTAATATTTAACTTCGCGCATTGTAAGGTATTGCAGCTTCAACGTAGGAGCCCGATTTATCGGGCGATTATGTGTGCAAACATCGCGCAATGAATTGCGCTCCT
>DIYV01000166.1:2829-4305 GCA_002429165.1 Gallionella sp. UBA6045
AATCAAGCCATGCGGACAGCAACAGGCCGGCGGCGTAACCGCCAATGCCAATCGAAAAAGCATAAAGCGTGCGCCGGCGGCCGGCGCGCCAGGTGGCGAGCGCCGGAACGATCAGGCTGGCGAACACCAGATACACGCCAACCAGTTGTACCGAGGCCGTGACGGCCAGCGCAAACAGCGCGTAGAAACCCAGGTAATGGGTCTTCAGCCTGCTCCACTGCCACAGTGCCAGCAATGCAACTGTCAGGAATGCGGTGGCGACCAGCTGGTTGGTGCTGACCCACAGGATCTGCCCGACCAGTAGATCCTTGAGATGCTCGCCGGCGTGCACATCGTGGCTCATCAGCAGGATTCCGCCGCTTGCGGCAAGCACAAAGGTCAGGCCGATGCATGCTTCCTTGACGTCGGCCAGACGATTTTCGATCCAGGCCAGCAACCCCGCGCCGCACAGCGCGCTGGCGGCGGCGATCGCCTGCACCAGCAGCGGCTTCCCGGTCAGATCGAGCAGCCCTGCAAAGATCACACCCAGTCCGGCGATTTGCGCGACGGCAAGATCGGCGAAGATCACGCCGCGCTCCAGCACCTTCATGCCGAACGGAATGTGCGTTGCCAGCACCAGCAGACCCGCGACGAACGCGGGCAACAGGATACTCAACTCGATGTCGTTCATTTCAGCCCCGCCAGTAACCGTTGAATGGTGTCGTCAAAGAACGTGAACAGATCGGTCGCCTGCGGCGTGCCGCCCACGGTAAAAGGCAACTCCACGGCGGGGATATGAGCGCGTTCCGCGATCCATTCCGAGGGCCGCTCGTTCTGATAGGCTGCGCGTATCACCATGCGCGCCGGATGCTGCTGCAGATCATTCAGCACCTTGCCCAGATAAGCCGCGCTGGGTTCCATGCCGGGCTTTGGCTCCAGCTCGGCGACCTCGTTCAGTCCCAGCCAGTTGTTCAAATAGGCGAAGCCTTTGTGATGCACGGCAATGGGTATGCCCTTCAATGGCGCGGCCTGTTTTTCCCACTTTATAATCGCGGCGCGCCATTTCTGGTTGAACGCGGCAAGTTGTTGCCGGTAATAGGCGGTGTTGGCCGGATCGAGCTGGATCAGCCGCTTGCTGAGCGCAGCCGCGATCGGCAGAAAGTTGCGTGGATCGGTCTGGATATGCGGATTACCGGCAGCATGCACATCGCCGTCAGCGCGATCCAGTCTTGTCGGCACTTCGCGCATGGTGACATATTTTGCCGCCTCAAAATGGCCGCTGCTGCCCGGCTGTATCGCGCTGTTGCCCGATTCCTGCAACACCACCGGCATCCAGCCGATTTCCAGTTCCGCGCCGGTGCACACCAGCAGTTGCGCGTTGCGCGCCCTGGCGATCAGGCTGGGTCGCGCCTGCACCTGGTGCGGATCCTGTAACGGACCGGTGGCGGTGTAGATGTCGGCTTTGTCGCCGGCCAGTTGCCGGGTGAGCGCCGCCCA
>DIYV01000152.1 GCA_002429165.1 Gallionella sp. UBA6045
GCAGCAGCCTGACCAATAAATTTCTTCATGCGCCCACCCACGCGCTGAATCAAGTGCAAAGTGGTGACCGCGAGGCCTTCCTTGAAGTGATCCATCGCCTGTATCACCTCCACAACGACGAGTAAACCCCCAGCCGAATGAACCCCAGTATTAGCACCAAACTCGCTCAATTGAGCGAGCGTCTGCTCGAAGTCAATCAACTGCTGAGTACCGAAGAAGCCACCAAGAGCATGGATACGTTCCGCAAGCTGAACCGCGAGCGTGCCGAACTGGAACCGGTGGTGGAGTTGTATCACGCCTATCAGTCATGCCAGTCCGATATTGATGCCGCGCGCGAAATGGCAGGCGACCCGGAGATGAAAGAATTTGCCGAGGCCGAGATCAAGCAGGGTGAAGCGCGTCTGGAACAACTCAACAACGAATTGCAAGTGCAATTACTGCCTAAAGATACCAATGATGAGCGCGGCGTGTTTCTGGAAATACGCGCAGGAACCGGCGGCGACGAGGCTGCCCTGTTTGCCGGCGACCTGTTCCGCATGTATTCGCGTTTTGCCGAGCGCAAGCGCTGGCAGGTGGAAGTGATCTCGGAAAGCCCGGGCGAGATGGGCGGTTACAAGGAGATCATCGCGCGCATCAACGGACAGGGTGCCTACTCGGTGCTGAAATTCGAATCCGGCGCGCATCGCGTGCAGCGCGTGCCCACTACCGAAACACAGGGCCGCGTTCATACCTCGGCGTGTACCGTGGCGGTCATGCCGGAGGTGGATGAAGTCGATGACGTGGTGCTGAACTCGGCCGATCTGCGCATCGACACATTTCGCGCTTCCGGTGCGGGCGGCCAGCACATCAACAAGACCGATTCTGCGGTGCGCATCACCCATCTGCCGACCGGCGTGGTAGTCGAATGCCAGGACGGACGCTCGCAACACCAGAACAAGGCACAGGCGATGCGTGTGCTTGCGGCACGAATCAAGGATGCACAGGTGCGCGAACAAAACGCCTCCACTGCCGCGACACGCAAGAGTCTGGTGGGCAGTGGCGACAGATCGGAACGCATCCGCACTTACAACTATCCTCAGGGCCGTGTTACCGACCATCGCATCAATCTCACGCTGTACAAGATGGATGCCATCATGGATGGCGACATCAGTGAACTGACCGGCGCGCTGATGGCCGAGCATCAAGCCGAACAACTGGCTGCGATGGCGGAAGATGTCCTCAATTAATTTTGCAGGGTGGGCACACTGCCCACCGATCATATCCGCGTGGGCATATACAACCTGCCCACCCTACGCGAAATTCCGCTTCCGCATAATTTTCAAATGAAATCGTCCATACAGGACATCCTGCGTAACGACAGCAAACAGCTGGAAGCCGCTTTGAATATTGATTCCGGCAGCGCGCGCATCGAGGTGCAATGCCTTTTGCAAACCGTGTTGCAGGTGAATCGCGCCTGGCTGCTCACCCATTCTGAACAATTGCTCAGCGACGAACAAACCTCCCGTCTTTCTGCTTTATACGAACGTCGCCTGAATGGCGAACCGATTGCCTACCTGCTTGGCGAACGCGAATTTTACGGGCTGACTTTCAAAGTTACACCCGCCACATTGATACCGCGTCCAGAAACCGAATTGCTGGTCGAACTGGCGTTGCAGCGGTGCAGAAGGGTGGCGGCACCGCCGCCGGGCACCCACCGGTCTGCCCCTTGCGGGTGCATCCCGCAGCAAGGCGCGTGCCGTGTGCTGGATCTGGGAACGGGCAGCGGCGCAGTTGCGTTGAGCATCGCCCATGCGCGTCCCGATGCAGAAGTGGTGGCGGTGGATGCATCGGCCACCGCGCTGGAAGTTGCGCAATTCAATGCCCAGCGGCTCAACCTCGGCAATGTGAGGCTGTTGCATGGCAACTGGTTCTCCGCGTTGAAGGGTGAAAGTTTCGATATTATTGTTTCAAACCCGCCCTATATCGCCGCTGGCGATGTGCATCTTGCACAGGGTGATGTGCGCTTCGAGCCGCGCGACGCGCTGATTTCCGGCACGGACGGACTGGACGATATCCGGCGTATTTGCACGCAAGCCAAAGCTCATCTCCGCCCAAAAGGCTGGCTGATTTTGGAGCATGGCTATGATCAGGCGGCGCAGGTTCGCGCGTTGTTACAACAATCCGGCTTAAAAGAAATATTCTCTGCCCGTGATTTGTCGGGAATCGAACGTGTAAGCGGAGGGACCTGATTGACTGAAATATATAGTACGGTATGGCTATATATATTTGGGGTGTTGTTATATCAACGTCTAGGCGTAGAATGAAACCGGCAGTTATGTAAACCAACCACACCGAGGGGACATCATGGCACACATAGTAATTATGGGCGCGGGGATCGGCGGCATGCCGGCAGCTTACGAAATGCAGGAAAAGATCGGCAAAGGCGACAAGGTGACAGTCATCTCGAACAGCGAGACTTTCCAATTTACGCCGTCCAATCCCTGGGTGGGTGTAAAGTGGCGCAAACGCAAGGATGTCGAATTTCCGGTGCGCACCTATCTCGAGCGCAAAGGCATCGGCTTCATCCCGACCGGTGTAAAGCGCGTCCACCCGGACAAAAATCAGCTCGAACTCAACGACGGAAAAACTGTTGATTACGATTACCTGATCATTGCCACCGGACCCAAGCTGGCCTTCGATGAAGTCGAGGGCCTCGGTCCGCACGGCGGGCACACTTTTTCTGTTTGCAATGTGGATCACGCAATGAAATCGCATGACGAATGGGAAAATTTCACGAAGAATCCCGGTCCTATCGTCGTCGGGGCGGTGCAGGGAGCATCCTGCTTTGGGCCGGCTTACGAATATGCCTTCATCATGGAAACCGATTTGCGCCGCCGCAAGATACGCACCAAGGTACCGATGACCTTCGTCACTTCCGAACCCTACATCGGCCATCTCGGGCTCGGCGGTGTGGGCGATTCCAAGGGTATCCTGGAATCGGGTATGCGCGACAAGCATATCAAATGGATATGCAACGCCAAAGTCACCAAGGTCGAGGCCGGCAAGATGTTCGTCACCGAGCATGACGAGATGGGTGTCGAGAAACGCAAGCATGAATTGCCGTTCGCCTACAGCATGATGCTGCCGGCGTTCAAAGGTGTGGATGCGGTATTCGGCATCGAGGGACTGACCCAGGCGCGCGGCTTCATCATCGTGGACAAACACCAGCGCAACACCAAGTACAAGAACATCTATGCGGTCGGTGTTTGTGTCGCAATCCCCCCGGTGGAAGCCACCCCGGTACCGACCGGCACACCCAAGACCGGCTACATGATCGAGTCCATGGTGACGGCAACGGTCGATAATATCCATGCCGAATTGAATGGTCTGCCGGCGGACAAGGAAGCCACCTGGAATGCGGTCTGTCTGGCCGACTTCGGCGATAGCGGTGTGGCATTTGTAGCGATACCCCAGATTCCGCCGCGCAACGTGAACTGGTTTTCCGAGGGCACCTGGGTACATCTGGCCAAGATCGCGTTTGAAAAATATTTCATTCGCAAGTTGAAAAAGGGCTCTACCGATCCATTCTATGAAAAGGGCATTATGAAGATGCTGGGTATCGAGAAACTGAAATAAATAGTCAGCAAAGGCGTTGCGCCAATAAAAACGGCCCAGTGATATCACTGGGCCGTTTTTATTATATGGTGCGCCCGACAGGAGTCGAACCTGTGACCCTTGGCTTCGGAAACCAATACTCTATCCAGCTGAGCTACGGGCGCATAAATGAAACGCAACGATTTGGCATTCTACCCCAGATGGCTCCTCAGTAAGCTTGGTGAAAGCATGCGGCTGATCTTTAATTCCGTCGCAATGCTGGCCACGCTTGCCTTTTGGGAGAAGTAATAGCCGACCGATCTTTAGTGGGTTATTGAGGTAACCAATTCCCCATGAATGAAAAGGGGCTTTGGCAATCAAATAATTCCTGTAGCGCACCATCTTATTAATATACACTTCATTTTGGCGATTTCAAAAAAATGCCAGCAAACGTCGATAGAACGTAGATAGAACGTCAACAAACGTCAATAACTTAAGGAGGTCACTTATGAATAATATAGGTAACAACCCGTCGGCGATTGGAGCCGATTCACCAGGAAATTCCGCATATATTGGAAAGGGAGGACATCATGTCTGAATTGATTACCGCCAAGATACTGAAAAACCCGAAATACCTGCAACTGGTTAAGCAGCGAGATACGTTTGCCTGGACACTGTCGGCAATTGTGTGCGTGATGTATTTCGGCTTCACCCTGATGATTGCGTTTGCACCTGGTTTCCTCACCCAACCCATCGCTGCCGACAGCGTTATCCCGCTAGGCATGCTCATGGGTGTCGGTGTGATCGTGGTGTCCTGCATACTGACGGGAGTCTACGTTTATCGGGCGAACCAGACATTCGATCCAATCGTCAACGAAATCGTTCGGGAGGCTTCCAAATGAAAATATTTAAAACTGCTTTCTTTGCGATGCTGGCTTTTGCCTCGTTGCTTACGGCCAATCTTGCGCACGCCGCAGATGCAGCGGTAGCCGCCATTGCGCCGGTAGTCGCTGCCGCACAGGCAGAGCCGCCCGTCAATTGGCACGCCGTCG
>DIYV01000134.1:0-2083 GCA_002429165.1 Gallionella sp. UBA6045
GTGCCGGAACTGCGCAACGTTCCCTACGCCAACTTCCTGATCCACGATTACTTCTTTGCGAAAGCGATGGAAGTTGTCAGGCCGGGCGGGTTGGTGGTGTTCATCACGTCCTCCGGGACGCTGGACAAGTGTGACGACAAGGTGCGGCAATATCTTGGCAGCAAGGCCAATTTGGTGGCGGCAGTTCGCCTGCCCAATACCGCTTTCAAGAAAATCGCCAACACCGAAGTGACAACCGACATACTGGTGCTGCAAAAACCGCTGGAAGGACGTAGCAGTAAAAAAGGCTGGATGGATTCAATCGTTCTGCCGGAAACATCCCCGATCTACGGGGAAAGCAGGGAATACTGGAGGCATCAACAAATATCGTGTAACCAGTATTTTGCCGAGAACCCTCAATGGGTCATCGGCAAACTTGCACTGACTGAAAATGGATACCAGAAATCGACCGGCTGCATATTCGAGGGCGACCTTGAAAGCGCACTGGCCGAGAAGGTGTCCATGCTGCCGGAAGGTATCTACGCAGCGATTCAGGAAGTCGAAGAGAAGAAGGCTGTTTTTCTTCTGGGGTACAACATCCAGGGTCGCCCAGGTTTCAGGGTGATTGACGGCAAGGTGTATGAAACAAATGACGGGTTGGAAGCGTCGCAGTTCATCGCGCCGCAAAAAACGCTGGAACGCATCGCGGGCATGTGCGGTATTCGTGATGCGGCACGCAAGATTGTTCGGGCACAAGTAGAAACCGGGGATGAGGCGATTCTTGCCGCTTACCGGTTGATGCTGAATATCGAATACGACAACTTCGTCGCAAAATGCGGGAGCATCCACACCAAGGCAAACAGGGCTGCTTTCAAAAGCGATCCCGATCTGCCGTTGCTGATGTCGCTGGAACGCTGGGATGAGGAAACTCAGACCGCCGAAAAGGCAGACATATTTTTTCAGCGCACGGTGGGGATGTTCAAAAAGGTCGATCATTGCGAAACCTCGGAAGAGGCCTTGCTGGTCAGTCTGACCGAGTGTGGACACGTCGTCGAATACCGGATCGGCCAATTGATCGGGAAACCGGGCAGTGAAGCCATGAAGGAACTCGAAGCGTTGGGCGCAGTATTCCTCGATCCGCAAACCGGCAATTGGGAAACCAAGGACAGTTATCTTGCCGGTAATGTCCGTAATAAATTATCTGCTGCCAAGGTATCGGGCGAGCGTTACAGCCGAAATGCGCAAGCGTTGGAGGCCGTGATTCCCGATGATCTGACCCCAGGCGAAATCGGTGCGCGCATCGGGTCCACCTGGATACCGACAAGCGATTACGAAGCATTTCTGGATGAAACTCTGGAGTGCAGCGGAAACACCGTGACGTTCAACCAGACAGCAGGCGCGTGGAATATCGACACGCATTACAGTACCAGGTCGTCGATAGCAGCCACGCAGACGTTTGGAACCGAGCGGGTCAATGCGGCAACCCTGTTCGACCAGGCGTTGAATCAAACCGTGCCGACCGTGCATGATCCTGATCCCGAGGATCGTGAAAAGCGTGTGGTCAACCAGAAGGAGACCATCGCGGCACGCGAGAAGCAGCAGTCGCTCAAGGAGAAATTCCAGGAGTGGTTGTGGTCGGAGCAGGGGCGGGCGCTGAGGCTGGCAAGGCTTTACAACGATACGTTCAACAGCGTTGTGCCGCGCCGGTTTGATGGTCGGCATCTGGTGTTGCCGGGATATTCCCGGATAGTCAGCCTGCACGAGCATCAGCGGGATGCCATCTGGCGTATTGTCGCGAGTCAATTGAACACCTTGCTTGCCCATGTTGTCGGGGCTGGCAAAACACTGACTTGCATCTGTGCCGGCATGGAACTTCGTCGCCTGGGCAAAGCAAGCAAACCGATGTATGTGGTGCCAAACCACATGCTTCACCAGTTTGCAGCCGAGTTCCTGCGTGCCTATCCCGGCGCCAACATCCTGATCGCGTCGAAAGACGATCTTCAGGGTGACAAGCGCCGTCAGCTTCTTTCCCGTATTGCCACCGGCGATTGGGATGGTGTGCTGATTACGCATGCTTCGTTCGAGCGCATCAAGATGAGCGATG
>DIYV01000134.1:2289-2896 GCA_002429165.1 Gallionella sp. UBA6045
GCTGAAAAGCAGGAACGCGGTAACCGCATCGTCAAGGAGCTGGCCCGTGCAAAAAAAGCATGGGAAGCAAAACTGGCAAAGCTGTCAGGCAATAACAAGAAGGATGAAATTCTGTCCTTCGAGCAATTGGGCATCGACTGGATGTTTGTCGATGAAGCGCATCTGTTCAAGAACTTGTGGCGGTTCAGCAAGATGACACGGGTCGCCGGGTTGCCCAACAGCAATTCGGAACGGGCATTCGACATGTTCGTCAAGACTCGCAGCGTCATGGCAAAACACAAGGGCAGAGCAGGCGTGGTGTTCGCGACCGGTACGCCGGTATCCAACAGCATGGCCGAAATGTGGGTCATGCAGCGATACCTGCAACCGAAGACGATGGAAGCCTTTCAGGTGGGGATGTTCGATACCTGGGCGGGCAACTTTGGCGAGTCGGTAACGGCTCTGGAACTGGCTCCGGATGGCAGAGGCTATCGGATGCATACCCGTTTCGCGAGGTTCGTCAATCTTCCAGAACTGATGTCCATGTTCGGTGAGGTGGCGGATATTCGCACGGCGGAGATGCTGAAATTGCCGGTGCCGGCCGCGCACCTGTCTCTTATACACATCT
>DIYV01000148.1 GCA_002429165.1 Gallionella sp. UBA6045
TCTCCGCGATAGCGGCTTCGTCCAACATTACGGTCAAGTGGGACTGGCTTACAGCGGGCTTCGCCCACTTCCAGCCAGCCCCTTACCTTGAACGTTAGGTTGCACATGCGAACGGACCTTTACCACGCACCCTTGAGTTTCATGAACGCAGCGTTCGTAGTGCTTTCGCTTGGCTGTCCGGCGCTGTGTCACGCTAACGATCTACTACGCAACGCTAGTCAGCCTGCCTCGGCCACGTCCGAAGCGCTCCGTCCAGAGCTCTCTACAATAAGAAAAGGACTTGAGCGCATCGCTCAAACGCAGGAAGCGGATTTCGCAAAACGTGACGCTGGCAAGTCAGATGAACTCGCTAGACGCAATCTAGCAGCTCAAGAGGCTATGGTAACGTGGGCAAAGTTCTCATTCTTTGGTGCGCTCGCAAGCTTCTTCCTCAGCGGGGGAGGCTTGATTGCGTTGTTGCTTTCACTTCGCCTCAATCGTCAAGCAACGAAAGCAGCAGAGAGCGCCGTGGTCGTGGCCAGAGAGTCCAACGCAGCCCAAAGCCGAGCATGGGTCTCTCTAACTTGCAACCTCAGCGCCCCGAAACCCGGAAGAACTCATGCAGGTGTCGATGGCATCTACTTCAACGTCTCCTGTACTGCGAAGAATCACGGGAACTCACCCGCAACTTGCGTGAGCTTTCATGCGGAGATCGCATTGCTTGGCCCTCAGATTTTTTCAATGGTTGATAGGATGACCGAATACAGCGACGGGATTCGTGCTCGTGCCGACCATGATGCAGAGGCGATATTTCCTGGTGCAACTGCCCAAGTTAGCCATCATGTCTTTCTCCCGAATGCCGATATCGCGGCGTCGATGATGGGCAAAGACTTTAAGATGATTGCGCCAATCATATACGGCTGCCTGAACTATAAGTCACCTCACATCGAGGGCATTAGGCAAACACGTTTTTCTTACAACGTGTCTTCGATCAATGAGAATGGCATCGTTGTGGTCCTAATGCCCGACAAGCCCGATTGGCTGGAGAAGCCAATATTGCTTGTTGGTCCTGGAACAATCGTTGCTGATTGAATGCGTCATGCTTCGTGCGCGTAGCGGGTGCAACCTAACTCAAACGTTAACTTGCTGCTTCGCCAAAAGTTTGTAAGTCTGGTTTTATAATCACAAGCGACTAAATTAATACGCAATCCAAAACAATGAAACATTCTTACGACGCAGAAGAAGCAAATTTTGATGAACTGGTTGTGGCTCGCTCGCATGACGTGCCGGTGCTGCTGGATATCGGCGCGGAGTGGTGCAGCCCCTGTCTGGTGCTGGGGCCGATGCTGGAAAAACTGGCGAAGGAATACGACGGGAAATTCGTGCTGGCCAAGGTGGATGCCGACGAGAACATGCGCATCGCCGGGCGGCACAAGGTGCGCGGTTTCCCGACGGTGATCGCTTACAGCCGCGGGCAGGAGACCGGCCGCTTCCACAGCGCGCAACCTTTGCACTTTCTGCGCAGTTTTATCGACAAGCTGATCGAACATCACGCCCTGGGCAGCACCGAAGCCGCGCAGCAAGCGAATTGATTGTGCCAACGCGGTAGACACAAATTTGACCGTCTCTGCCATCGCACCGGTCGCTATCAGTCACAATCCACGGCCATGTGTGTGCCAACCATAATAAATGCAGCGCTTATGTGAGATTACCGGATATGTTTGAAGTCATTGTGTTGGCTGTTGCGCTGAGTATGGATGCATTTGCTGTTTCAATCGGGCTGGGGTCCAAAGGAAATACCCCCGGACTGGGACTGAAGGCGGGCCTGTTCTTCGGCGCTTTCCAGGCATTGATGCCCTTCATCGGCTACCTGGGAGGCAAGGGAGTTCTGGGCTGGGTGGATGCCTATGCCCGCTGGATCGCATTCGGATTGCTGGCGCTGATAGGCGCGAAGATGATCTACGAAGGCCTGCATGAAGGCATAGAGGAAGACATCGCCGCAATCACCAACAAAATGATGCTGCTGCTGGCCATCGCGACCAGCATCGACGCGATGGCCGCGGGCTTCAGCCTGACACTGCTCGACATCAATGCCTACCTGGCCTGCCTGATCATCGGCGTGACGACTTTCGCATTCAGCTGGGTTGGCGTGCAGATCGGCAAGAACAGCGGCACCTGGCTGGAAAGCAAGGCGGAGATCTTCGGCGGGGTGGTGCTGATCCTGATCGGGATCAAGATGCTGCTTGTTTAGTTTTGCCGGCATCTGGCGCCGGCGCCGTTCAGTTACGGCATGTGCAACTAACGATAAAGCCAAACCACTTCAGAAAACTGGCTCACCCTTGCGATGGGCTTCCCGGTTCCTTGCCGCACTGCTTGCAGAACTTTTCTGTTTCCCCGCAGCTTGCCCGCACACGCGGGTCATTACTTGTTTTTGCCCGAGGAACCGAATCGTCCGGCGGCAGAGGTCAATGCCGAGGTCAACGAGGCAGACTGGCCGAGGACGGCCATGACTACCCATACCGCACAGGAGATTATCGCAACGATGAACACCCAGTTGTAGATATTGTGCAGCGCCGCATTCATCATGGGGCTGAGTATCAACAGAGCAACCGTATAGGCTATCGAAACAACGACCAGGCTCACCACAGGCAAAATCAAATGCTGCATGAATGACCAGCGCCCGCCATGTTGCTGCAGGGCGATGGTCGAGCGCTGACCGAGCATCCAGAAAGCGGCCAGTGCAGCGCCATAACCCAGGAACCGCACCAGGTGTGCCGCGTTCAACTTCCCGCCAAAGACAGATGTTTTTATGAACAACTCCATGCTGCCGATGGCAGCGGCCAATATCAATGCGATCACAATGACGGCTATATAACGGCCTACCCAGTTCCAGCCTTCGTTTGTTTGCGTGTCGTTTGTCATTTTGAATTTCCTCTATCGGTTAAATGAATTGCTCCGTTGCCGCTCACTTGAGCCCCAGCACATCCTGCATGTCGTACATCCCCGCCGGATGTTCTTTCAGGAAGCGTGCGGCACGCAGCGCACCCAGCGCGAAAGTGGCGCGGCTGCTTGCCTTGTGGGTGATCTCGATGCGTTCGCCGGTGCCCGCGAACATGACGGTGTGGTCGCCGACGATGTCGCCGCCGCGCACCGTGGCGAAGCCGATGGTGGATGGATCGCGCTCGCCGGTGACGCCCTCGCGGCCGTACACGGCGCATTTTTCCAGATCGCGCCCCAGGGTCTTCGCGATCACTTCGCCCATGCCCAGCGCGGTGCCGGATGGCGCATCCACCTTGTGGCGGTGATGCGCCTCGATGATCTCGATGTCGTAACCTTGCGCCAGCACGCGCGATGCCGTCTCCAGCAGCTTGAACACCAGGTTCACGCCCACGCTCATGTTGGGCGCGAACACGATGCCGATGTGTTGGGCGGCAGCACCGAGTTGGGCCTTTTGCTGCGCGTTGAATCCGGTGGTGCCGATCACCATGTTCACACCGAGTTCCCGGCAGATATCGAGGTGATGCAGCGTGCCTTCGGGACGGGTGAAATCGATCAGCACGTCCGCGCCCTTAAGCGCAGTTGCCACATCCGCACTGACCTTTATTCCGCAAAGCGCGCCGAACATCTCTCCGGCATCCTTGCCGAGCAACGCGCTGCTGCCATGCTCCAGCGCGGCATGCAGCACCAGATCATCAGACTGGAACACGTTCTCCAGCAGGATGCGTCCCATCCGACCGCTGCTGCCGGCGATGGCGATTTTGATTTTGTTCATGCCCTATCCTTTTGCCTGTCCATCTGCTTTAGCCGGTGCCGCCTCGACAGGCTGGCTGCCATCGACGATGCGCGCCAGATTGTCGCCCTCGAAATAAAGCGTCACTTTTTGTGTATCGACGATTTTCCTGGCATGTTCATAGCGATACACATAGTCCCAGCGGTTGCCGTGAAATACATCCTGGATCATCGGCGTGCCCATCACAAATTGCACCTGTGGCTTGGTCATGCCGATCTTCAATTTCTCGCGCATCGCCGGCGTCACGGAATTCCCCTGGCGGATGTCCATCTTGTAGGGCGTTAACAGGGGTATGTAGAAGCTGGTGCACGACGACAGCAGCAGGGAAAGAACGATGATCTTAGTACGCATGACATTCCTAATCGATATTCAAATTCAAAGCTGCCGCATCCCGCGACACGTTACTGATAAAACCACTAGCCATTCGCCTAGGCGAGCCAAACATACTCGCCAGGTCGCTGGTTATGGCGCAGCCAACCGGTTGCGGGAGCGGGAGCGAGGCGGCTTTTCCCGCACCGGATGCTTCGCAACACCGTGTCAAAGCCGCCGTATGATACCTCAAGCGGCCATACCGGACAGGTTGTTGAAAAACGTCGCGAGCGATGGCAGAACAAGGCGCGCAAGGACGAAGCGGGTTAGGCAGGGATGGGCGGCTTGCCGACCAACTCGCAAAAAGCGGAGTTTACATTTAGTAAACGAGCATTTTGAGTCCTTGAGCAACGCACTTATGCTGAGCGCATAACTAATGACTTGGCTGGCGTCTTTGGGCAGCCTGGTCAGATGGCTAGTCGTTTCATCAGTAGTTTTTCAACCTCCTGTCAACATCTCCGCCGCATGCTTGCGTGTCGTCTCGGTGATTTTCACGCCGCCCAGCATGCGCGCGATCTCCTCGACGCGTTGCTCGCCTTCCAGCTCGGCGATGTGGCTCAGCGTGACGCCATTTTCCACCGCCTTGCTCACCTGCCACTGCCGGTCCGCGGCAGCAGCGACCTGCGGCAAGTGCGTGACGCACAGCACCTGGTAATCCTTGCCCAGTTTTTTCAGCAAATGCCCGACGATTTCGGCGACGCGCCCGCCGATGCCGCTATCCACCTCGTCGAAGATCAGCGTCGGCACGCTGGCAAGCTGGGAAGTGGCAACCTGGATCGCCAGACTGATGCGCGACAACTCGCCGCCCGATGCGACCTTGGCCAGACTGCGCGGCGGCACGCCGGGATTGGCGGCGACCTGGAATTCGATGGCTTCCATGCCATAAGTGCCCGGCTCGGCCAGCGGCACCAATGCCACCGCAAAACTGCCACCCTGCATCGCCAATGCCTGCATCGCTTCGGTTATTTCCTGTCCCAGTTTGCCGGCTGCCTTTTTGCGTGCTGCTGTCAGTTTTTTTGCCGCGGCAAGATAGTTCTGCTGCGCTGATTTTTCCTGCCGCGCCAATTCCGCCAGATCGGCATCCCCGCCCAATTCCACCAGGCGCGCCATGATGCGCTGCAATGCTTCACCCAATTGTTCCGGTGCAACGCGGTATTTGCGCGCCGTATCCATCACCGTCTGGATGCGCTGTTCCTGTTCGTGCAAGCGCTGCGGGTCGGTATCCATTCGCTGCTGGTAATGGCGCAACGCGTAGACGGCTTCCTGCAATTCCGCCTGGGCGCTTTCCAGCATCTGCAGCGTTTCTCCCAGGCTGGCATCGTGCACCATCCCTTCGCGCAAACGCACCGCCAGGGCGTTGAGCTGCGCCAGGCACGCATTGTCCGCCTCGCTCAGCGTCTCGATGCCGAATGCCGCGGTCTCCAGCAGGCTCGCCGCATGGGCCAGCCGCGCATAATCCTCCTGCACGGCATTCCAGTCCTCCGGGTCAAAAGCCAGGCCTTCCAGCTCGTTGCGCTGAAACTGCAACAGTTCGCGCTCGGCAGCCACTGCATCGGCATTCTCGCTCAGGCTGATGCGGCGGCGGCGCAATGCTTGCCAATCGTGATACAGGGCGGCGACCTGTTCCGCGGCACCCGTCATGCCGGCATATCCATCCAGCAGCGCACGCTGGGCATCGGGGCGCAGCAGCGATTGATGCGTGTTCTGGCCGTGTATATCCAGCAGCTGATCGCCCGCTTCACGCATCTGTTGCAGGGTGGCGCTGCGTCCGTTGATGAAGCCGCGCGAACGCCCGCCGGCCTCCAGCACACGGCGCAGCAGACATACGTCCGCATCGCCTTCCAGCTCGTGCTCGCGCAGCCATGCCTGTGTATGCGGCAACCCGGCGATATCGAATTCGGCGGCGATCTCGGCGCGCTCGCAACCGTTGCGCACCATGGTCGCATCGCCGCGTTCTCCGAGTGCCAGCGACAATGCATCGATCAGAATGGACTTGCCCGCGCCGGTCTCGCCGGTCAATACCGTAAAACCCGGGGAGAAATCCAGCTCCAGCGAGGAGACGATGACGAAATCGCGGATGGCCAGGAATTTCAGCATTTAGGGAATTTCAACATTTACAACGTCTGGTTCCAGAGCAGCTTCTCGCGCAGCGTGTGGTAGTAGCTGTGCCCCACCGGATGCAGCAGACAGGCTGTGTCGGGATGGCGTGAGACGATGATCTTGTCGTGCAACTGCAAATCGTAGCTGGTATGGCTGTCGAAGCGAACGCGGATGTCGCTGGTGCGATGCGTCAGAATTTCCAGCACCGACGAACTCTTCACCACGATAGGACGATTACTCAGGGTGTGAGGACATATCGGAACCAGTTCGAGCACATCCAGTCCGGGATGCAATATCGGGCCGCCGGCAGACATCGCATAGGCGGTGGAACCGGTAGGCGTCGCAACGATCAGCCCGTCGGCACGCTGGTTGTAGAGGTATTCGCCATCCACGCGCACCTCGAACTCGATCATGCTGCTGATATTGTTGCGATGCACCACCACTTCGTTGAAAGCCGAGCCGCTGAATATTTCGACATCATCGCGCAACACCCGCGCGGAAATCAGCAGGCGCTGCTCGGTGACGAATTTGCCGTCCAGCATCGCTGCGATGCTGTCCTGCATGTTATCCAGCGTGAGGTCGGTCAGAAAACCGAGCCGCCCCTGATTCACCCCGACCAGCGGAATATTGCACGGCGACAAGGTACGCGCGATGTTCAGCATGGTGCCATCGCCGCCCAGCACGATCGCCAGATCCACTGCGCGGCCTATTTCAGCCAGGCTCATCGCCTGATAGGGGCTGTCCTTGAGATGCTCGGCGGTCAGGCTGTCCACCACCACGGTCAATCCTTTGGACGTCAAAAATTCAGCCAAACGCAGCAGCGGCCCGGCAATTTCCGGAGCCTTGTGTTTGCCGATCAGCGCGACGTTCTGGAAGGGGAATTTCATGGGTGCGATTAAACCACATCGTCCGTGCAATGACAAAGCTGCGCTGCCAGAACCTTACGGCGCAACCGTTCCTTCGGGATAGCTGAATCAACCGCAACGACTGAATCGACTTGTACGTTATTGCTAAAGGTGGCAACCAAATGATTTAAGGAGCATAATTTTCCATCAGCATGCAGGATCAGAAAGAAAACATCTTAATCAAACCACGGCGAAAATCACTGGTATCTGAGCGGCTCACGCCAGCCGGTATCACCCTGCTTTACGCAGCCCTCGCTGCGCTATGGATCGTATTGTCCGGATATCTGTTGACGCTCACCGTCACCGACCCGCTGCTCCAGAGCCGCATCGAACTGGCCAAAGGGCTGGCTTTCGTCGCCGTCACCAGCGGGCTGCTCTACCTGCTGCTCAATCACTGGCGCGAGTCCCATGCAATGCAGCCGGCGCAGACAGAACTCCCCGCCCCGCCCAAAATAATTCGACTGGTGCTGATTTTAATTGCATTGGTATTGCTCGTGCCCCTGATCGGTTTTGTCATCTACGAACTGAATGTTCCGCAGATCGAAAAGGATGCCTTCAATAATTTAAAGTCGATTGCGCAACTCAAGTCCGAAGAAATTGAAAACTGGCTGAACGAGCGGCGCGGTGACGCACAAGGGCTGATTGACGATGCGGGTTTCGCCCGTGATGTCGAACATTTTCTTCTGGCTCAAAAGCACGATGCAGGGCTGCTCAAGCAGATCACGGCTCAGCTTTCCTCAATACGGGTTGACCATGGCTTTGACAGCATCATGTTATTGGATACCGGCGGCCGGTTGATAACCTCGCTGGGCAAGAATGTGGGCATATCCCAGCCAATCCGGAATCTGATGCATGCATCGTTTGGCAGTAAACAGATCGAACGCAGCGATCTCTACCGCGATGAATCAGGCCGCATCCACATGGACTGGATCGTCCCGCTATTCGTTTCGGACCAACACGGTAAACGTCCGGTGGCTGTGATAGTACTGCGTGCCATGCCCGGAAAATCCCTGTATCCCCTGATCCAGAACTGGCCGACGGCCAGCCCCAGCGGCGAAACCTTGCTGGTGCGGCGCGAGGGCGAATCCGTCCTGTTTCTCAACGCACTCCGCCATAGCAATGATGCGCCTCTGACCATTTACAAATCCATGAACAACCTGCTGCTTTCCGGCGCCGTCGCCATCCGCGAGAACAGGCCGGGCACGGTATTCGGACAGGACTACCGGCAGGTACCGGTATTTGCTGCCTACCGGCCAATACCCGGGACTGATTGGTATCTCATCGCCAAGATCGACCGCGACGAGGTGATGATGCCGTTGTGGAACATGCTGTTCTGGATTGGCGTGATCATATCCGTAGCCGTCGGCTTGATTATTGCGTTGCTCCAGTTATACCTCCGCCAATCTCAACGTTTGCATCATGTGGCGTTACAGGCACGTTCGGCAGATTCGCTCAGGGAAAACAACGAGCTGTTGCGTTTATTCATCGAACATGCGCCGGTCGCGCTTGCGATGTTCGACCGCGACATGCGCTATCTGGCTTTCAGTCTCCGCTGGATAACGGATTATGCGCTGGACAACCAGCAGCTCATTGGCCGCTCCCACTATGAGGTCTTCCCCGAAATTCCAGAGCGCTGGAAAGCGTTGCATGCCCGTGCCCTGGCTGGCGAGGTGCTGCGCAGTGATGACGACCGTTTTGAAAGAGCTGACGGTACTGTGCAATGGCTGAAGTGGGAAATCTGGCCATGGAAAACCAATGACGGCGATATAGGCGGCATCCTTGTTTTTACAGAGGACATCAGCACACACAAGCGCGCCGAGGAATCTTTGCTCAAGCTCTCGCAGGCGGTGGAACAAAGCCCAAGCACGATCGTCATCACCGACCTGAAGGCGAATATCGAGTACGCCAATGCGGCCTTCGCCAAGGAGAGCGGTTACAGCCTTGCAGAAGCGATTGGTAAGAACCCGAAGTTGCTGCATTCCGGCAAGACCCCCAAGTCTACCTACGATGATATGTGGGCTCATCTGGCCAATGGCAAGCCATGGGAAGGCGAATTCATCAACCGGCGCAAGGACGGCACAGAATATATCGAGTCGGCATTGATCTCGCCGGTGTTCCAGCCGGATGGACGCATGACGCACTTCCTGGCCGTAAAAGAGAACATCACCGAGCACAAGGCTGCCGAAGCAAAAATTACCAGACAAACCCAGCTCTATGCCGCATTGAGCCAATGCAATGAAGCCATCGTGCGTTGTGACAGCGAGCAAGAGTTGTTTCCGATAATCTGCCGAGACGCGGTGCAGTTCGGCGGCATGACGATGGCTTGGATCGGACTGGTGGACGAGGCAAGCAAGCAGGTCAGGCCGGTTGCCTCATACGGTACCGGCCTGGAATATCTGGAGGGTGTCCAGATTTCGGTGGATGCCGACGATCCGTTCGGGCGCGGCCCGGCCGGTACCGCGATACGCGAAAACCGGCCGTACTGGTGCCAGGATTTCGAACATGACCCGGCATTGGCACCGTGGCGCGAAGGTGCCAACAAAGCCAGATGGGGAGCGATGGCCGTGCTGCCCCTGCACAGAAACGGCTCCCCTTCGGGCATACTCGTGCTCTATTCGGACACGGTCAATGCGTTTGACGAAGAGGCGCGCAGACTGCTAACGGAAATGGCGATCGATATCAGCTTTGCACTTGATAACTTCGCCCACGAAGCGGAGCGCAAGCAGGGGGTGCAGGAACTCCTCGATTCGGAACAGCGCTTCCGCGGCCTGGTCGAACAATCGCTGGCCGGTATCTACATCATCCAGGACGGCAAGTTGGCCTATGTGAATCCGCGCGCGGCCGAAATTGTCGGACACGGCTTGGTGGACGATCTGATCGGGAAAGACATCATGCAATTTGTCGCCGACGCCGATCGCGGCAACGTTGCGGAGAACGTGCGCAAACTTCTTTACAAAGAAGTACCGAACGTCGCACTGGAATTTTGTGTCGTTCACACAGAAGGGCACACAATCACGGTCGGCGCGAACGCATCCTACGCCGTCTACCATGGACAGCCGGCAGTGATCGGACTGCTTCAGGATATCTCGGAGAAGAAGCGCGACGAAGAGCGCATCTTGAAGTATGTAGACCAGCTCAAGTCCACCTTCCTGAGCACGGTGCAGCTGGCGACCAGCCTGTCGGAAATGCGCGACCCCTATACTGCCGGCCACGAGCGCCGCGTTTCGGAAATCGCCGTGGCGATCGCCACTGAACTGGGCCTGGACGAACAACGCATAGAAGGGATAAAGGTCGCGGGCTATTTGCACGATATCGGCAAGATCAGCATTCCGTCAGAGATACTGGTCAAACCCGGCAGGCTTAATCCAACCGAATACGCGCTGGTACAGGGACACGCCCAGGCGAGCTATGATGTGCTGAAGATCGTGCCATTCCCGTGGCCGGTAGCGACAATCGCGTTGCAACACCACGAGCGCATGGACGGCAGCGGCTATCCCAACAAGCTGAAGGGAGACGAAATCATGCTGGAATCGCGCATCATGGCGGTGGCCGACGTGGTCGAGGCGATGGCCTCGCATCGTCCCTATCGCCCGGGACTGGGCATCGACACGGCGCTGGCCGAAATCGAACGAGGCAGCGGGCCCCTTTACGATCCTGTGGTCGCCGCTGCCTGCCTGCGCATGTTCCGCGAACAGAGCTTCGTATTGCCCCCTTACTAGTCGCGATTCACGGTCTTCAACTTGCCCGTTGCATACCGGCCGGCTCCGATGCCAGCCGATGCGACTCACCTGCCCGAAATATAACCCGCCAACGATTCGATCTCGGCGTCGGTCAATTTCTTCACCACCTTGTTCATCACGCCGTCCGGACTGTTGCTGCGATCGCCGCTGCGCCAATGGAACAGCTGCACCCGCAGGTATGCCTTGTGCTGGCCGCCGATGACCGGATAGGTCGCGATGGCGGGTGCCTTGCCATTTACCCCGTGGCAACTCATGCATGACGGGATGCCTCTGGCCAGATCACCGTTCCGGAACAATTTTTCTGCTGCGGGATTTTCCCCGCTGCCGTCCCCCTGCATTATTTTCAGGCCGGCAAAATAGGCCGAGATGTCGGCCAGCTCGGTGCCGCTGATCGATTTCGATATGGAACTCATGATCTGGTGCGTGCGCGCACCGGACTGAAAATCCCGCAGCTGCTTTGCGGTATACAGGGCATGTTGCCCGGCGAGATTGGGAATCAAATCCACGAAACTGATGCCTTCCGCGCCATGGCAACCCTGACACATGCCGGATTCGACCTTGCCCGCGACCGGGTCGCCGCCGGCTGCGGGCTGCCTGACCATATCGGCGGCGCAAGCTGTCGTGCCGGCAAACAGGACGCCTGCAAGCAAGCCGGCAATGATAAAGTTTCGCAAATGGATCATGGTGCTCAGGTAGCGATGAATGAGAGTTCGATTAAATCACATCGGCCATGCAATGATAAGTCCGGCGACGGATGGTATAACATGCTTTCCCTTGTCTGTTGACGTCGCAACGGAAGTTATCGTGAAAATTTCACCCCCAAATTGCGCGGCTACATTACCGGCAGAATTGCGCTCCCCTTCAGAGTTGCGGAGTGCCGCACTTTTCTGGCTTGCGGAATCCGATGCCGTCCGCAAAGCTGAAGGTGTGCGCCTGCTGGCGCAAGCGTGGACGTCTGGTGCAATCGAACTGGATATGCATGCGGCATTGGCAGCACGACGACCCATCCCCGGCAAGCCTGACAAGCCGGAACTGGTATCGCCGCTCTCGGTCAGGCGCCGTTCGATGATCACGCCTGAAGGCCGCGCAATATTGATACACGCGCTGGCCCATATCGAATTCAACGCGATCAACCTGGCGCTGGATGCGGTCTGGCGGTTCGCCGGCTTGCCGCGCGAGTATTACGCCGACTGGTTGCAGGTGGCGGATGAGGAGGCGCTGCATTTCTCGCTGCTGACCGGACACCTGCGAGACCAGGGATACGCGTACGGGGATTTCCCCGCGCACAACAGCCTGTGGGAGATGGCCGAAAAAACCCGGCAGGACATACTCGCGCGCATCGCGCTGGTGCCCCGCACGATGGAAGCGCGCGGACTGGATGCCACCCCGCCGGTGCGCGCCAAACTTGCCCAGGCCGGGGACATGGCAGCCGCTGCGATACTGGATATCATCCTGCGCGACGAGATCGGCCATGTCGCGATCGGCAACCGCTGGTACAACTGGCTGTGCAAGCAGCGCGGCCTTGATCCGGTCGCCAGCTATGCGCGCCTGGCCGCCGAATATCAGGCGCCGGTGATGCGCGGGCCGTTCAATCTGGAGGCGCGGCGCGCGGCGGGCTTCAGTGAGCTGGAGCTGGCTGCGTTGCCCACACAATTTAAATGATTCGGCTCATTCCTCTTTGACCCTGAACCAAGCCGCATACAGCGCCGGCAGGAACAGACAGGTCAACAGCGTGGCGACGACCAGTCCGCCCATGATGGACACCGCCATCGGCCCCCAGAAAACCTGGCGGGTCAGCGGGATCATCGCGAGTATCGCCGCCGAGGCGGTCAGCATGATGGGACGGAAGCGCCGCACGGTGGAGCTGACGATGGCCTGCCACTGCGATTTCCCTTCTTCTTCATCCTGGCGGATCTGGTCCACCAGTATCACCGCGTTGCGCATGATCATGCCCGCCAGCGCGATGAAGCCGAGATTGGCGACGAAGCCGAACGGCACGCGGAATATCAGCAGCGCCATCGTCACGCCGATCAGCCCGAGCGGCGCGGTCAGGAACACGATCACGCTGCGGCTGATGCTTTGCAGCTGGATCATCAGCAGCGTGAATACGCCGACCAGCATCAGCGGCATCACTTTCATGATGGCGGTTTGATTCTTGGCAGACTCCTCGATGCTGCCGCCCATTTCGATACGATAGCCGGTCGGCATTCTGGCGCGCACCGTATCGAGCTGCGCATTGAGTTGCTTGGAAATCGTCGCGGGTTGCAACTTCTCATCAGTCATGTCGGCGCGCACGGTTATGGTGGGCAGGCGATTGCGCCGCCAGATCAGGCCTTCTTCCTGGACCGGAACCAGTTTGGCAAGCTGCGCCAGCGGCACATGCCGGCCTCCCGACAACGGGATATCCAGATCGGGCAGGTGTTCCAGCGATCGCCCATCTGCCGTGCCGCGCCACACCACGTCGATGAGCTGATCGCCTTCGCGATATTGGGTCAGCGCCACGCCGTTCAGCCAGCCCTGCAGCGCCTTGGAAATCTCCTGGCTGGAGGTGCCGAGCTGGCGCGCGCGCGCCTGATTAACCTCGACGCGGACACTCTTGATCTTTTCGTTCCAGTCGAAATTGACGTTTTGCAAATGCTTGTTGGAACGCATCATGTCCGCGACCTGCCCGGAGATTTCCCGCAACCGGGTCAGGTCCTCGCCCATCACCCGGAACTGCACCGGATAACCGACCGGCGGGCCGTTCTCCAGCCGCGAAACCCGCACCCGCAGAGGCGCGTAATCCGGAGCGGAAAATCTCGTTTCCAGACGGTGCTTGAGTTCCTCGCGCTCCTTCAGTCCCTTGGTGACGATCACGAACTGCGCGAAGTTGTCGGCGAACAATTGCTGGTCGAGCGACAGGAAATAACGCGGTGCGCCGTTGCCGATGTAGGAAGAGGAATAATCGACATCCGGATCACCCTTGAGCAACTTTTCGATGCGTTCCACTTCGTGCGCGGTAGCCTTGAGCGATGCGCCCTGCGGCAACCAAACATCCACCATCAGCTCCAGCCGGCTGGCGGCGGGAAAGAATTGCTGCTGCACGAACTTTCCAAATGCCACGATGGACAGCACGAAGATCAGGATGGTCGCGAATATCACTTTCCAGCGATTGCGCAGACACCATTCCACCACGGCGCGCAGGCGAAGGTAGAACGGCGTACCGTAGATATCCGGCCCGTGTTTCTGCGCCTGTGCGATGAGTTTTTTCGGGTCCAGCAATTTGTAACCGAGGTAGGGCGTGAACACCACCGCAACGACCCACGACACCAGCAGCGCAATGGTGACCACCTGAAATATCGAGATGGTGTATTCGCTGGCCGCCGACTTGGAAAAACCCACCGGGGTGAACGCGGCGGCCGTGATCAGGGTGCCGGTCAGCATCGGGAAAGCGGTCGAGGTATAGGCAAACGTGGCGGCCTTGAAGCGGTCCCAACCCTGCTCCATTTTCACCACCATCATTTCGGCGGCGATGATCGCATCGTCCACCAGCAGGCCGAGCGAGATCACCAGCGCACCCAGCGAGATGCGCTGCAGGTCGATGCCGAACAGCTTCATCATGAAGAAGGTAATTGCCAGCACCAGCGGAATGGACAATGCCACCACCGTGCCGGTGCGCCAGCCCAGGCTCAGGAATGACACGGCGAGCACGATCAGCACCGCCTCGGTCAGCGAGCGTTGGAACAGTGTGATCGAACCCTTCACCACTGCGGGCTGATTGGCGACGACGTGCACATCCACCCCGGCCGGAAGCTCGGCGGAAATTTTCTTCATCGCCTGATCCAGGTTCTTGCCGAGATCGATCACGTTGCCGCCCTTGTCCATGACCACGCCGATGCCGATCGCGGGTACCCCGCCGACATGCATCCGCGGGCTGGGCGGATCGGCAAGACCACGGCTCACTTTGGCGATGTCGCCCAGGCGGAAGTGCTGTCCGTTGACCAGCAGGTCGGTATTTCGCACCCGTGCGACGCTGTCGAAGCTGCCGCTCACGCGCAGGCGGATACGGTCGCTGTCCGTTTCGACGAAACCGGCAGGATTCACCGCATTCTGTTTTTGCAGCGCCTCGGCCACCTGCTGCGGCGTGATATCCAGACTCGCCAGCCGGTTGGGCGACACGTCGACGTAGATCTTTTCGTCCTGCACGCCGATCAGCTCGACACGTTTCACATCCGGCACGCGCTTCAGGTCGATCGCAATGCGATCCGCATAGCGGCGCAGCGCGCTCAGATCGAAACCGTCTCCGGTCAGCGCAAAGATGTCGACCTGCACATCGCCGAACTCATCATTCGGGTACGGACCCCGCACACCGGCTGGCAGCGTATCGCGGATGTCGTCGAGTTTTTTGCGCACCTGCCGCCACGCTTCCGGCACTGCCGTCTTGGGCGTGTAATCCTTGAGCACCACGAACACCAGCGACTCGCCCGGCTTGGAAGCCGAGCGCAGCACATCCACCCAGGGCGTCTCCTGCAATTTCTTTTCGATGCGATCGGTCAGTTCGAGCTCGACCTCCTGCGCCGTCGCGCCCGGCCACAGGGTGCGCACCACCATCACCTTGAAGGTGAAGTCCGGGTCTTCCGCGCGGCCGAGATTGAAATAGGAGATCACCCCGGCCGCCGTCAGCACGATGATCAGATACAGCACCATCTGCTGGTGCGTCAGCGACCATGCAGAAAGATTGGGCCCCTTCATTCCGCGTTACCGTCTGCGAATTCTCCCTCGATGATGCGTATCTTTTCGCCCGTGTGAAGTTTGTGCACACCGGCACCGACGATGCGCTCGCCCGCGGTCACGCCGCTGGCGATCACCGCGCCGTTGTCGCGATAGGCTGCGACATTTACCGGGTGCAAACTGACACTGCGATCCGCAGCCACGACCCACACTGCAGCCTGATCGCCCTGCTGGAATATCGCCGTCAACGGAATGATGAATTGGTTGTTCCTGGAATGGCCGTTGAATCGCACCTGCGCGGTCATGCCCAGTTCTGCCCGCGCAACAGAGCCGCTCAACGCCACTCGCGCAGCGTAAGTACGGCTGGCCGTATCCGCAGACGGGGACAACTCGCGCAGGCGTCCCTTGAAGTGTACCGCGTCACTCTTTTCCGACCACAGCGTCACGTCGGCTGGCGCGACGATTTTAAGACCGGCAAATTCCGTTTCGGGTATCGCGATCGCCACCTCACGCTCGCCGTCTTGCGCCAATAGAAGCACCGGCTGACCGGCGCTGACAACCTGGCCAACCTCCGCCATGGTTGCGGCGATCACGCCGGCATGGTCGGCACGCAACTCGGTATACCCGGTCTGGTTGCCGGTCAATCCGGCCTGGGCCGCGGCAGTCTTAAGGACCGCTTCTTTTGCATCCAGGGCTGATTGGCTGACAAATCCCTTGCTGCGCAATTCGCGATAACGTTCGGCATCCGCGGCGGCCAACTGGTATTGCGCCTGCGCCGAGCTTGCCTGCAGACTGGAATCCACGGGATCGAGTCGCGCCAGCACCTGTCCCGCCCTGACCCGCGCGCCCGCATCCACCAGGCGTGCGATGATCTTTCCGCCGATGCGAAAACCCAGTTGCGTCTCGTGGCGCGCGCGAATTTCACCGCTGTAGATATTGCCGCTATCGGATGCGACCGAACCGACCACCATCGTCAGGGCCGGCTGTTCTATCTTGGCGGGCTCGTTATTTGTTGATGGTGCAGTTCCCTTGCCGCATCCGCCGAGAACGGATGCAAGCACGAGTAGTAGTACGCTGGGCTTCATGTGGATTTTGCGCGGATCGAAAACGGAAACGCAATGTAGGGTCAGGGCTGGCGACTGTCAACCCTCAACCGGGGTTACAGACCGGACTACTTGTTGAACCAGCCATCCCAGTTCGGATAATGCGGGATATTCACGGTATCCGGATCATAGACGCCCTTCCCGGCCTGGGTGTGACACTTGTCGCAGAAGCTTAGCGACTTCACATCCTTGTTGCCCTTGATCATTTTTTCGGGAATGTCGTGGTGCTTGCGGGAAATATAACGCAGCTCGGTGATACGCAGCGGCGCAGGGCCTTGCTCTGTGGCGGCAGCGATCTTGCGCGATTGTTTGTACCAGGAATTGCCCGCTGAATTCTTTATTGCGTAGTCGCGGATATCTTTCAGCGTATCGTTATCCAGTTCGGCGTTGACCCCGAAATGTTTGCGCAACGCCTCGTCATTCAGCAGCGCTTCCCAGGACTTTGCCGGCAATAATCCGGGCTGATAGGCAAAGTGACACGCACCGCATTCTTCCAGATACTGCTTGTCGGTAACCGGTTTCACGCCTTTGGTGCGCTGAAAATCAAACAGCCAGGACAAGAAGTCATAATCCAGCGAATATTCTTCCGCACTTGCATAGACACTGCCCGTTAACAGCGTGACGGCCAGCAATGCTGCGATTTTCCATTTTCTCTGCATCATCACACCCCGTTACCAAGTCAATTTGATGGCAACAAGCATCGATACCGCACCCAGCTCGGCGATGCCCGCATGACTGGTCGGCACAGAGGATTTTGCCGACTTGTTGATCGCATACAGCATCATCAATGCGCCTGTACCGGCAAGCATCACGTGCTGATTATCCGGATCGGAGAAACCGTCTTCCAGATGGAAGTCATCCCAGTGATACAGCAGTCCGGTTATCACCGTGGCAATGGCCAACGCGGCGGTGGTGCGGGCCAACCTGGTGTGGGTGGTGCCCGATGTCTCCCTTGGCGCGGGCTGTGCCGGGCAGTTGTGTTCGCAAGCTTCTCCAGGCGCTGCCATAGCCGTCAAGCCGGCAAACAGCACGGTGCCGAGGCCCAGATATTGGTGAGCCTTTCTTCCGGTCAGCCAGGGGGGCGAAAATTCCGCAGCCGGCGCTGCAGGCGTCAAGTCCGCCTGCCCCTGCACGGCATTTCCTTCATTCGCTGCCAGTAAAAAGGGCGCGGAATTAACCGATTGTGATTTTAATAACTGGTAATTATTGGTGTAAAAACTGGCGGCAGTGGGCAGCTCATTATTGCCAGCCGCATTATCTGCATGCACCATCCCCGAAAAAACCGCCAGGCAGACACCGGCAACAACATTTCCAAACTTGTTCCTGCATTTCATCCATTGCCCCTTTAAGCAGATTATTTTCCCTCAGCACAACTTGTCGGGCCGATACGCCGGCCTCTATCCAAGCGGGTGCTTGACATACGTAAACCAGAATATCACAACAGCGGCGATCATCAACAGCCCCAGCCACAGATATGCGCGCTGGATGCCCTGTTCCGTCGCGGCGGATTTGTAACCGGTGATCATCGAACGCACGAGATTTTCTCTATGCAGGATGCTGCTCATCAGCACGCCGATCAGGTGCAGCGCAATCACGCCCAGCATGACATTGGTTGCGAGCCCGTGCATATCGATCACCCGATCGCTCGCGTCATCCTGAAGGGACATCACCCCGGTCACGCAAATAAACAATCCCAGTGAGATCAGCAGCCAGACCGACACACTCCCCACCGGGTTGTGCCCCAGATAATGTCCCGGTTTGCCCTTGAGCATCGCCCGCAGATAAGCAACGATTTCCCCGGGATTGAACAGGAATGAACTGAACCGCGCATAGCGTGTGCCGATGAATCCCCACACCAGCCTGAACACCAGCAAGCCCAGCAGGATGTAGCCCAGCGCGTCATGGTAATCGCGAAAACGCTCAGAAAATGCCAGCAGATATGCGCCCCCGAAAGCCAATACCTGCAGCCAGTGGAAAACCCGCGTGGGCACGTCCCAAACCAGAATACGTCGGATCATGATATGGTTTTCTTACTTGGGTCTTTTTACATTGTCTTCGCTGAAATCACCCTTGTCCGCGGTGGTATGGCATGCCCCGCAATTGGCGCGGCTCTTGACCTTGGAATTTTTCCAGTGGCGGGCAGCCACTTCCCGGTGTTCGGACTTGAACCAGCGGGTTTCGGTGATGCGCAACACCGGCTTGGCCGATACTTTATGCTTTCTGGTACTGGCATTTTGTTCCAGATAGGCCGTAATTTCCCTGGCGGTTGCGGCATCCAGGCTGGCATTGCTGCCGAAATGCTTGTCCAACCCGGCCATGATCGCGCGCCATGATTCGGCGGGAAGATACCGTGCCGGATAGGCAACGTGACAGGCACTGCATTCGCTGGCCCATTTTGCATCAACGACTGCCGGCCGATGTCCGGTGTCTTCGTCTTCGTCATCGTCAGCGCGGGCATTTGAAACCTGTGCTACAGACATCATTGCTACCATCGCCAACATGACCAAGAACAGCATCGGGGAAAAATTTTTATAATTGAACAGCATGACAATCTCCTATTTATTTACGGTCAGCAGGTATGCGAGCAGGTCGCCCTTTTCCTGCGCTGTGCATTCACGGTCGAGCACATCGTTGCAATTGCGCCTGAACCATTTTTTTACTTTTCTCATGTCGGTGAATCGCTCTTGATTTGCAGCCGGAGCAAACGGTTTGATGAGCTTGCCGGTCTCGGCATGTTTGCCCTCCGCCGCGGGATTGTCGGTATGGCAGGACGAACAACCCAGATCATGTTTTTGCTTATTACGGTAGAAACTCTCCCCGTGCGCGGCCGAGAATCCCTGAAAACCGGGTGTGGCGGATGCCTCAACTTTTATCGCAGCCAGCACCTCGACCGGCGTTTCCGCGAACGCCGAATTCGCCGCCAGACTGAAGGATACGATAACCAGACCAAATGAAAAAATTGTGCGCAACATCCAGGACTCCCTTTTAAGTGAAGCGTCCTTGAGTAGCTTACACGCCAAAAGTTCAATTTTGACTACCAACTTTTCCTGCACATGATTCGGCATTTTCGTGCTAGGCATCGACTGGATTCAATAGCCTGGATTGATGCAATCTTGCCAGCAACACCGCTTCCGAATCTCCACGGAACCACTAAAGTCGGTTGAGCATCGCATTGCCAATGGTAGAATCGCTCCATGCTCAACGAACGCGCCCAGATCCTGCTCAAGACCCTGGTGGAACGCTATATCAGCGATGGCCAGCCAGTGGGTTCGCGCGCGCTGCTGCAGCATTCCGGGCTGGAGGTCAGCTCGGCGACCATCCGCAACGTGATGTCCGAACTGGAAGACATCGGCCTGGTCAGCAGCCCGCACACCTCGGCGGGCCGCATTCCGACCGGTTTGGCATACCGCTTGTTCATCGACACCATGCTGGTCACCAAACCGCTGGACAGCGCGCGCGTGCGGCAGATGGAATTCAAGCTGCAGCCGGACAATCCATCGCGGCTGATCGCGCAAGCGTCGAATATACTTTCCGAGCTGACGCACTTCGCCGGCGTGGTCGCCACGGTGAAACGCAGCGCGATCACGGTGCGCCAGATCGAATTCCTGCGCTTGGGCGAAAAGCGCGTGCTGCTGATCATCGTGATGCCGGACGGCGAAGTGGAAAACCGCGTGCTGTTGCTGGATCGCGATTACACCCAGTCGCAACTCACCGAGGCGGGAAACTTCCTCAACCAGAATTACATTGGTTGCAGCTTTTCGCAGATCCGCGACCGGCTGCACGGCGAATTGCGGCAACTGCACCAGGACATGAGCGCGCTGATGGCCGCGGCGCTGGCCGCAGGCGATGCGGCCGAAGCAAAACAGGCCGGGGACTACGTCATAAGCGGCGAACACAATCTGCTGAATGTCGAGGACCTTTCCGCCGACATGAACCGCCTGCGCGGACTGTTCAACCTGTTCGAGAAGAAAACCGAACTGCTGCAGCTGCTCGAAGCAGGTCGCCGCGGTCAGGGTATCCATATCTTTGTCGGCAGCGAATCCGGGCTGGCCTCGCTGGACGAGTGCAGCGTGATCACCGCCCCCTATTCTGCCGACGGCCGGGTAGTCGGTACGCTCGCCGTGGTCGGCCCGAAACGCATGGACTATGAGCGCGTCATCCCCATCGTGGACATCACCGCGCGCCTGCTCGGCAACGCGCTTTCGCAAAACTAAAGCAGACAATATCAACCTCCAGCGAATCACCTACATGAGCTACCAGACCGAACCCGCTTTTGCGCACGGCACACCCGCCAAGACCGGCATCCTGCTGGTCAACCTCGGCACACCCGATGCGCCCACTGCCAAGGCCGTGCGTCCCTATCTGAAAGAATTCCTCAGCGATCCGCGCGTGGTGGAAATCCCCAGGGCGGTGTGGTGGCTGATCCTCAACGGCATCATCCTCAACACGCGCCCGAAAAAATCCGCCGCAAAATATGCCAAGATTTGGTTGACTGAGCGAGAGGGTGATTGCACAGCAATCGGGCACCCGTCGGCCTCCCCTTTACGGGGGGAAGGTTCGCCATTGCGCGTTCATACCGCAAAGCAAACCGTGCTGCTGCAAGGCTATCTGAGCCAGCGCACCAGGGCCCCGTTCGTGGTGGACTACGCGATGAGCTATGGCAACCCCTCCATTCCCAGCGTGCTGCGCAAGCTCAAAGAACAAAACTGCCAGCGCATCCTGATTGTCCCGATGTATCCGCAATATGCCGCGAGCAGTACCGGCACCGCCTTCGACATCGTGTTCGCCGAAGTGCAGCAAATGCGCAATACCCCCGCGCTGCGCACCATCAAGAATTTCCACGACAACCCAGGCTACATCAAGGCACTGGCAAACAACATCAACGAGTACTGGATGAAAAACGGCCGCCCGGAAAAACTGGTGATGAGCTTCCACGGCCTGCCGCAATTCTCGCTGGACAAGGGCGACCCTTACCACTGCGAATGCCACAAGACCGGGCGCCTGCTGGCGCAGGAACTCGGCCTGCAGCCCGGGCAATATTTCATCAGTTTTCAGTCGCGCTTTGGCAGGGCGGAATGGCTCAAGCCCTACACCACCGCCACGCTCAAGGAACTCGGCAAGCAAAAGACCAAACGCGTGGACGTGGTCTGCCCCGGCTTCGTCGCCGATTGCCTGGAAACGCTGGAAGAGATCGCGATGGAAGGCAAGGAAGATTTCCTGCACGCGGGCGGCGGCGAATTCCACTACATCCCCTGCCTGAACGAGTGCAATGACTGGATGCACGCGTTGACCGATCTGGTGATGGACAATTTGCAGGGCTGGCTGGCGGAGCCGGATGCGGCGGAACTGGAACAAGGCAGGTTGAGGGCGTTGGGGATGGGGGCGAAGAAGTGAATCGCACTTTCATATCAACCAATACTTTTAGCAAAGCTTTTCTGTCCAAAGCATGGGAAGCTCGTAACGATTTGTTGGATTATGAAAAACGCGGCTTCGCCCAATTCTTCTATCTAACAATCTGCGGACATGCAGAATCACTTTTGGCAAAAATTATTACGACAAGACTGTTGTTTATACATACGCTTGTACATTGGGAAGAGCTTCCTCCCATGCCATATGAAAACGATGATGTTACACAGACATGCTCTCTTGAACCTGTTATTACCTCGATAAAGCAAATTGCCAAGTCTTTGGAGCGCGAAACCGAATCTGCCTCGTTAAATAAATTAATTGAGTTGCATGGCCGTACTTTCCCTCAGAAACTGAAGGAAATCGTTGGTGCAAAACTATCGGCTGACTTAGATGCTCTGGCATCGCTGCGCAATCTTTTTGCACATGGACGGGATTTGATTATGGACTTCGATATTGATGAGAATTTTGATTTCAAAGGCACGCTTGATGGCAATATCCTAAAGCACCCAGCTCAACGTCTGCACGAGGCTGGCATCATTAAGGATTTCGACATTAACGGGCAAAACCATCATGAATTTCATGCAATCTTTTATGGGGACGCGGCAATGCTTTATTTCTATAATGCGGTGCAATCCATTGAAGAAGGGCTCAGATCCTCCACTACATTTCTGCCTGAGAAAGACTTTCACTTTCACTCTAAACTTCCAGACCTCAAAGCCTAACTCAGTTGTTTTATTAAGTTAACAGCCAACAAACATGTATACAGCCAAGTCGCTGGTTATGTTTGAGCACGCAGTGCAAGTTCCACAGCCGCCTGACCAGTCGAGCAACGCAGGGAACCGCAAAGCGGCGGCAAACCGTGGCGGCCTTTTCTTTAGTTACTTTCTTCTTGGCGAAGCAAAAGAAAGTAACTGATGAAACTACTAGCCATCTGACTAACCCAACAAACGACGCTGGCTAAGTCATTGGTTATAGCTGCCGGGCAGCCCCCATAGGCACTAACCAAAATAGCATTCCCAGTCGATAATACAGGCCGATACAACAACGGAACAAAAATCGATGCCTGCGGAAGAGTATAAAAAGCTAATCGAAGACTGGCCAAAGATTACAAAACTATTACCTGCGGGCTGGGAGGCTCAGGCAAGAACATCGGGTGCCTTAAAGTTTGGCCGACCATTTGATGGGGCAGATAATTTATTGCGCGTATTGCTAATGTATTTCAGCGATGGTTGTTCGATGCGGGAAACGGTGGCGCGCGCACGTGCCAGGAATGTGTCGCAGCTATCGGACGTCGGGCTTCTCTTGCCAAGACAACGTAGTTTCGGTGAAGGCTAACTTCAGGTTATGTCGAAACCATAAGTAACCAAAAGAAATCGCCCCCGGTTTGCCGCCCCTGCAGGGTTCCCTCGTTCAGGAGAGAAAAAACAATCTCCAAAACCACCGGGTGGACACTTCGTACCTAGCCAGCAGAATGCAAAGCACCAATGGCAGCTTTCGTCAGGCTATATACAGGCTCGACGGGCAGCTATGTGAAAACCCACCTTTACAGTTTAGAAGATAATCCGCGGCTGGTGAGGTAAAACTACAACTATCGAATTTCAGTAAGTTCCCATTCTGCAACACCATCTCGCAAATGTGCGGACTTAAAACCCTCCTTACGCAACAGCTCCACTGCATCTATCGCCATCAGGCAATACGGGCCACGACAGTAGGCAACAATCGAACGGTCTTTGGGCAATTCATCTAATCGTTGACGTAACTCTGTCAGTGGAATTGATCTTGCAAATGGAAGATGTGCATTCAGGTATTCCTCGGCAGGTCTTACATCGAGCACCACCACATCACCCTTGCGCGCCGCTTTCAATAGGCTGCTGCGGTCGCTGGGCACAAGGCTGTCCGGCTGCACAGCGATTTTCTGCAACGCCAACTGCAATTCGACCAAACGATCCTCGGCCAAGTTGTGGATTTTCACCCACAGATCGGCCACTGCCTTGCCAGCGAGGCGGTAGCGGATATTTTTGCCCTGCCGTTCGGTTTCCACCAGGCTCGCCACGCGCAATTCGCGCAAATGTGCGCTGGCCAGCTTCACACTGATTGAAGCCTCTCGCGCCAGCGTGTCCACTGTCTTCTCGCCCTGACATAACAACTCGATCAATTCCAGCCGCTTCGGGCTGGAAAACACCTTGCCGATCCGGGCCACCTGCTCATACAGCAGGTCTTTTGTTTTGCGCACACCTTTCATATCAATCTATCAAATAATGGAATATTCATACTTAACTCTAAACGATATTGACATGTATATGCAATAGTGGTTAAATCATTCCAGTAAGTATTAGAATGTTAACAACCCAAGGAGGCCGCTATGAAAACCCTGTTCATCCTCAATGACGCACCCTATGGCAGCGAGCGCACATACAACGGTCTGCGTCTGGCCGGGGCGATTGCCAAGCAGGAAGGCAACGAAGTTCATATTTTCCTGATAGGTGACGCGTCCTCTGCTGCTCATCGCAATCAAAAGGTACCCCAAGGTTTCTATAACGTCGAGGTCATGATCGGCAATGTAATCCGGCATGGCGGCAAGGTAGGTGTTTGCGGCACCTGCATGGATGCGCGCGGCCTGGCGGACAGCGATCTCACCGAAGGCACCCATCGCAGCACGCTTGCAGAACTTGCCCAGTGGACTGCATGGTCCGACAAGGCCTTGGTGTTCTGATCATGGGACGCAGTGTCATTGTATTGGGTGCCGGCCTCGGCGGGCTGGTTGCCGCCGAGACGCTCAGAAAACTGCTGCCGGACTCAGACCGCGTGGTTGCGGTGGATCGCAGCGACCGGCATTTCTTTCCGCCTTCGCTGTTATGGCTGATGGTCGGCGACCGCAAACCGGAAGACTTCACCCGCTCTTTTGAGCGGCTGGAGAATCGTGGAGTGGAGCTGCGCCATGGCAACGTCACCCGTATCGATCCGGCGCGCAGGGAAGTCGTAATCGACGGCCAGTCGTTCGCCGCCGATGCATTGGTGATCGCGCTGGGTGCTGACTATGCGCCCGAGGCTATCCCCGGTCTGGCGGCAGCGGGACTGAACATCTACACCTTGGAAGGTGCCGGTGCCATCCATGATGCACTCGACCGTTTCGCGGGTGGGCGCATCGTCATTCTCACTGCCGCCCCCATGTACAAGTGCCCGGCGGCGCCCTACGAGGCAGCACTGCTGGTGGACGCCTTTCTGCGCAAGCGCGGTCTGCGCGACAAGACAACAATCGAGTTTTTCGCCGCCGAAACCCGTCCGATGTTCGTGGCCGGTCCTGACTTGGGTGCCGCCGTGCGCGGCATGGTCGAGACACAGGGCATCGCCTACCATCCCGAGCACCAAGTCAAGGAAGTCGATCCCGCGGCACGCCGTATCACTTTCGCCAACGGCACGACCGCCGGATACGACCTGCTGCTCTACGTCCCGCCGCATCGGGCACCGGCAGTGGCGCGCGATGCGGGACTCACCAACGAGGCAGGCTGGATTCCGGTGGATCGGCACACGATGCAAACAAAGTTCGAGAGTGTCTTCGCCATAGGCGACATTAACTCTATTCCCTTGAAGATGGGTCGCCCACTGCCCAAGGCCGGGATCTTCGCCCATGGTCAGGCAGAGGTGGTGGCGAACAACATCGCCCATGCCTGGACCGGTCGGGGCACGCCGCAAAAATTCGTCGGCGAGGGCATGTGTTTCATCGAAACCGGCAACGCACGCGCCGGCATCGGCAAGGGAAATTTCTATGCCGAACCGATGCCCAAAGTGCAAATGCACGGGCCGAACCTGTTCTGGCACATGAGCAAGATACTGTATGAGAAGTACTGGCTGTATCGGCACTTCTGACGATATCGCGTTTCAACAACGAAAAGGAAGTAGCTATGTTTTTCAAACAATTGGCAACAAAAGAGTCTTCACTGTCCTATTTTTTCGGCTGCGGCACCAAGGGTAAATCCATGGCTGTGGATGTGGTTGCGGGCGATGAAGATTGGTATATCGAGGAGGCTAAGAAGGCGAACGTCACCATCAATTACGTCATCGACACCCATGTTCATGCCGATCACTATTCCGGCGGCAGGAAGCTCGCACAAATGGTCGGTGCGCCCTATTGTCTGCATGAATCAGACAATGGCCTGGTCAAATTCAAGTTCGAACCCCTCAGCGACGGCCAGTCGCTAAACCTTGGCAACGTTGAGGTCGAGGTGCTGCATACGCCCGGCCATACACCTGACAGCCTTTGCCTGCTGGTGACCGACATGCGTCGCGGTGAGTTGCCCTGGTTCGTCATCACGGGGGATACGCTATTCGTCGGCTCTACCGGCAGGCCCGATTTGCTGGGACGCGAGCGCGAGATGGCCGCGCAACTCTACGACAGCATCCATACCAAGCTGCTGCATCTGTCCAACGAAGTCGAAATCTTTCCCAGCCATCAGGCGGGCAGCGTCTGCGGTGCAGGTTTGTCAGGCAAGCCTTCCTCCACCATCGGCTTCGAGAAACGCTGGAATCCGGGACTGTCGATGAACAAAGCAGCCTTCATCGAATCCTTGATCAGTGAAATTCCGCCGCGTCCGGCCGAAATGGACAAGATGGTCGCGGCCAATATCGCGGCCTGAGCAATGAGCCATGACACTCTAACCCACGGCATTCGGGCCAACCTCGACCAGTTCATGCATCAGTTGCTGCAAGTCATGCTGGTGGGGTTCACCATCGGCATGATGCGTACCGTGATACCGGCACTGTCCGAGTCGGAATTCGGCATGCCGAAAAATTCTTTCATGCTGCTCACCGCCTTTGTCGTGGCCTTCGGTTTCGTCAAGGGCACGCTCAATTTTGTGGCCGGTCGATTGTCGGAACGCATCGGGCGCAAGACCGTGTTGCTGCTGGGCTGGGTCGCGGCATTGCCCATCCCGCTGCTGGTTTATTACGCTCCATCGTGGAGCTGGATCGTGTCCGCTACGGTATTGCTCGGCATCAACCAGGGGCTGACCTGGTCGATGACGCAAACCGCCAAGCTTGACATCACCCGTGCCGACCAGCGTGGTTTTACGATCGGGTTGAACGAGTTTTCCGGTTATGTCGGTTTGGCAATCGCCGGCATCATTACCGCCTATCTGGCAACGGCGCTTGGTGCTCGCACCGGACTGCTGATCTTCGGTCTGGCAACAGTATCGCTCGCCATCCTGCTCACCTTGCTCTGGGTCAAGGACACCTTGCCATGGGCCAAAGCCGAAGCGGCGAAACATAAGGCGGGGCTCGTTATTGCTGCGAAACCGCGCTATCCCGCGAACATTGCAGCACATCCCGATACATGGGAGGTATTCACGCTGGTATCGTGGCGTGACAAACGTTTGGCTGCAATCAGTCAGGCCGGGATGGTGGAAAAATTTGTCGATGCGCTGGTCTGGGTGTTCTATCCGGTGTTCCTCTATCAGCATGGAATGAGTTTGCCGCAAATCGGATGGATCGTTGGCGTCTATGGTTTCGTCTGGGGTGGCTCGCAATTCTTCACCGGAAAGCTGTCCGACCATATCGGCCGCCACAAACCGAATGTGCTCGGCATGTGGATATGCGGTGCGGGTGTGGCAATGATGCTTTTAAATGAGGGTGTGGCCTGGTGGTCCTTCTCAGCCGCCGTAACAGGGTTCGGCATGGCATTGCTGTATCCCAATCTTTCTGCTGCCGTGGCCGACATTTCCCATCCGAACTGGCGCGGTTCAGCCATCGGCATCTATCGCTTCTGGCGTGACTTGGGTTATGGTATAGGCGCGCTTGGATTGGGAATTGCCGCACATTTCAGCGGTTCAGTGGAGTCGGCATTCTGGTTTGTAGCACTTTCGATGTTCGTTTCCGGTACCCTGCTGTGGTGGCTCGGCGAAGAAACGCACCCGCGGCTTAACCCTGCGCCCGCAACGACTTGACAGGACCACTCATGAAAAAACCCACTTACTTTATTTCCGCGTTTATCATCGTTGCGGCCACGTCTATGGCTCTGCCAACCTCCGTATTTGCTGCTGATAATGCGGCAGTAAAGGCGATGGAAGAATTTCTGGATTTCTCTGAATATGGCGGCGGCAATATTCTGCCTGAACAGATACCCGCAGAGGACTGGAAAAATATCTATATTATCGACACGCGCGACGCTGATCAGTACCAGGTATCGCACATTCCCGGTGCGGCAAACATTGAATGGCGACAGGTGCTCGCCCGCCGCGCCGAACTGCCCAGAGACAAGATGGTTCTGGTGTACTGCAATACAGGCACGCTTTCCGCGCAAGCCGGTTTTGCGCTAAGAGTGGCCGGCATGGACAATGTCCGCATCTTGCAGGGTGGGTTATACGAATGGAAGGCCAAGGGCGGGTTTGAAGCTAACAAACTTGCTCTCCAAAAAGCCGGGAAGTAACTATCTAATTCGATGCAGGAATAATTTTGTACACAGTCTACCCATCTATTTTTATAGCTGCAGGTCTGCTCTAGAGAAAGTCAAACATCTCTTAACTCGTTAGCGGCTATTTGCGAAGTTCAGCAAAGCGGGGGCGATTTCTTTTGGTTACTTTTCTTGGCAAGACAAGAAAAGTGACTGATGAAACTACTAGCCATCTGACTAACCCAGCAAACGACGCTGGGTAAGTCATTGGTTATAGCTGCCGGGCAACCCCCGGCGGTTTTGAATTCGTTTTTGATGTTGGGTTACGTGAAAAACCGCTAACCCAACCTACGAACAACCGAGCTCCCGCCGCTTCGCGGCGACCCTTAGCCAGACTCAGGGCGAACGGTCATTTAATACGAACGGCCTTATAATGCACATCCATGTACACCCCCAAACATTTCGAAGAACCGCGTATCGAAGTCATGCACGAGTTGATGCGTGCCCGACCGCTGGCCACTCTGGTCACGCTGACCTCTCATGGACTGGAAGCGAATCACATTCCGCTACACCTCATAGACCAACCCGCACCATTTGGCACCCTGCGCGGACACGTTGCGCGCGCGAATCCGCTGTGGCGTGATTTCGCAAAAGACACCGAAGTTCTGGCAATATTCCACGGCCCGGACAGCTACATCACACCGAGCTGGTATGCCACCAAGAAGGAAACCGGCAAAGTCGTGCCTACCTGGAATTATGCCGTCGTGCATGCCTGCGGCATGCTGCGCGTGATCGACGATGCGGCCTGGGTACGCGCCCAGCTCGAAGCACTGACTGCGCACAATGAAGCCGGCCTTGCCCGGCCGTGGGCCGTATCGGACGCGCCGCACGAGTACACCGAAAAACTGATCGGATCCATAGTCGGCTTCGAGATCGTCATCACCAAACTTTCCGGAAAATGGAAAGTGAGCCAGAACCAGCCTGCGCAAAATCAGGCCGGGATTGTCGAGGGACTGGGCAGCAGCGGGCTTCGCGATGCCGCCGAGATGGCCGCCCTGGTTGCGGCGGGCGCAAAAAATCCGCGCTAGCCGAAATACAGCCGGGTTAATGGTTACAATTGGGAAAATCCCCTGTGTCACTGTGATTAATAAATGCCTATCCAAAAACTGACCCCCGCCGAGCTGCGCCTCACCATCGCTCCCGATACGATGGGCTTCGCCTATACTTCCGAATTACTGGAATATCCGCTGCCGTGGATCGGGCAGGCGCGCGCGGAACAGGCCGCCCGCTTCGGGCTCGGGATGAATCAGCCGGATTACAACCTGTTCGTGCTGGGCGAAGTCGGCAGCGGACGTTCGTCGCTGCTCAAGCAGGCGATGCAAACGACTGCCGCAAGCAAAGCAGTGCCGCCCGACCTGTGCTACCTGCACAACTTCGATGCGCCGGAAAGACCGCGCGCACTGCGCCTGCCTGCCGGCCAGGGACGATTGCTGCGTCAATTCATGGCACAGCTGACGAAATCGCTGCAGACGGAAATACCCCGGCTTCTGGACGGGCAGGATTTCAAGGCCGAAAGCGAGCGCATAGCAAAGACTTATAAAACTGAAGAAACCAGGGCCTACGCGGAACTTGAGGCTTTTGCCGAAGCGCGCAGCTTCACCATGCACCGGGAGACCGGGCACATACTTTTTACATTGATCGGAAAAAAAGGGCGCGCCTATACCGAGGACGAAGTGCTTGCCTTGCCGGAGGGACGCCGTGCCGAAATCGCGCTGGCCGAACAGGAACTGCGCGCCGAGATCGCCCGCTATTTCGACAAAACCCGGCCGATGGAACGGGTGATGAACGAGGCGCTCGCAGCCTTGCGGCGCCAGGTGGTGAAGCCGCTGCTGGATCACGAACTTCAGGATATCCGTGCCGGGCTGAAAAAGCAGATCAAGGATGCGGTCAAGCTCGGCGCATATCTCGATGAAGTCGAGCACGACGTGCTCGAGAATCTGGAGCTGTTCAAGGTTTCCGATACCGATGAGGAAATCAGGCGCGAAGCATTGACTACGATTTTGTCCCGCTACCGGGTCAATCTGGTGGTGGACAACGATGGCCTGCACGGCGCGCCGGTAATAATCGAAGACAACCCGCTGTTCCGCTCGCTGTTCGGCAGCATCGAATACCAGTCCGAAAGCGATGTGCTGGTGACCGATTTTTCGCGCATCCGCGCCGGCAGCCTGCACCGGGCGCACGGCGGCTTCCTGATGCTGCATCTGCGCGACCTGCTGGCCGACCCGCTGGTGTGGGAAAAGCTGCGGCGCTTCCTGCGCAGCGGCAGGCTGCAGATCGAGGAGCCGGGCACCGCGTTCGCGCCGATCGCGGCGATTTCGCTGATGCCGGAGCCGGTGGATATCGAGACCAAGATCATCATGATCGGCTCGCGCGAACAATATTACGAGTTGCAGGGGGGCGACCCGGAGTTCGCGCGCCGCTTCCGCGTCAAGGTGGACTTTGCCGAAAGTTTTTCTTCGAGCGCGGAGACCCGCCGCGCTTCGTCTATCTTCGTCGCACACACCTGCCGTGATCTCGGGTTGCCGCATTTTTCCGCCGCCGCCGTGGCGCGCCTGCTCGAGGATGGGCACCGCGAGGTGGATGACCAGTCGCGCCAGAGCGCGATCTTCGCCGGCACCGAGGCACTGGTGATGGAAAGCGCCGCACTGTGCAGTGCCCGTGCAAGCCGTCCGGCCGGGGCACCCGCAGCTGAAGCACCCATTGTCGAAGAACAGGATGTGGAGGCGGCAATTCGTGCGCGCACCTTGCGCCACGATTACCCCGGCCAGCGCCTGCAAGAATCCATTG
>DIYV01000102.1 GCA_002429165.1 Gallionella sp. UBA6045
ATCAGCGCCAGGTCTTCCGGCGGATTGGCACAGGCTGGTAGTAGACAGACGAGCGTGCCAGTTCCAGTATCTTGCATTGCCGCGTCAATGGCAGTTCATGGGTTCGGTCGATCATTTCTTTGCGCTCAGCCATCCCGCCTTGGTGAGCGCGCTTTCTAAAAAATCATTCTCCAGCGTGAGCTGCCCGATCTTGGCGTGGAGTACCTTGAGGTCTGGTTCTGCGGCCTTCGCCTTTGGCGGGCCGTCAAATACGTCGGCTGCCGACTCCTGCAACTGCTGCTTCCAATCTGAAATCTGGTTGGGATGAACATCAAATTGTTCAGACAATTCCGCCAGTGTCTTGTCGCCCTTGATCGCGGCCAAGGCTACTTTGGCTTTGAATCCCGGTGCGTGATTCCTTCTCGTCCTTCTCATGCGCTTGCTCCTCTATTTGCCGCACTCCGTGCGGCTTGGGTTGAGCAAGGCTACCACTTAACGGACTATCCGAATTGCCGGGGCCACTTCTTTATAGCTCGGCATGCCTAAGCTAGGCTGTTACTGCTTCGCCTTTGGCTGGTTTCAGTTTGGATGTGAGCTTCAGTCCCAGAATCGCACGAGCCTCGTTTGGATCAGTAACCACACGTCGTCCCAGCCGTTCCGCGATCTCCCGAACAAGCGTGACCATCTCCGAATTCTTTTTAATAACCTCGTCCTTATGTGGATAGACCCAGTAACAGTCTTCTATGCCGACTCGGATGAGCTGTGTTCCCATAAGCAACCCAAGCGTTACTATTGGGAGCCAGTTCCGCCCACCCGGATAAACACCGATGATTGAATCGGGTTCCGTTGCCGCTATCATGTTGTAGTTCGTGATCAGCTGCAGGTATGACCAGGGATCTTTATGAATGGTATGGGCATGATGTTTTCCGAGATGCAGGTTGAATATGTAAGGCTTTTTCTTTGCAATCCCTGTATCCAATAGCTTGTGCTTGAAATCCCACATTACGTAGGTGTCGTAGAGCTGAAAGATTGGCTTGATGTCGTGCTCTTCCAGCCATTTCACCCCGTCGATGACATTCTGAGCAGGGTGGAAGGTGCCTGTAGCGCTCAAGTGGCCAGCCCGCAGTACAACGCTACCTTGACAAAACTTATTTCCCTCTCCCAGTTCTAGTAGTTCCTGGGTCTCCACAATGTAATCTACCTGTTCTCTAGCAGCCCAAGTGTGCGACAGAGTGACAAAATCTCCGACCTCGTCGAACACCGGACCAAGGATCTTTGCAAGCAGTTTGGGGTTTGCTTGAGCGTTTCCAGTCTTTGGATCGCGCGGGTGCATATGCACCACGACTGCGCCGGCCCGTATCGAATCAATCGTTTCCTGTATCTGATCTTCGATGCTTATCGGGACTGCAGGGAACCTTTTACCACCCACCTGCCAGCCCGGACACGCACTCTCAATGATCACGGGCTTGGCCATGGTCATAATCTTCTCTTCCTTGTCCACTGGAAAATGTGCTGCAACCCGCTCCGGTGTGAATTCGGACACCAACTCCATGCCTGTAATCGATGATTTAGTCATATCATAATTTCCTTTTTCTGTTGAGAAATATTGAAGTCCCCATCGTGTTCCAGGACCCTAACGCCGGGAAACGTTTGCATCAGGATGGGATTTCGACGCCTTGAAGACTTCGGTAAAGAAGAGATCCTTCTGGTCTGCGACATTGATTTGGACAGCACCGACCTTGTGTAGGAACTTTACAAGCTTGTCCACGTTATGTGGCGTAGTTGAATAGTAAAAACCGGGCTGCGTAATAATGTTATAGATTTCCTCCTGGGAGAGCTTTGATTTTGTAAAGTTAACGTACAACTTAGCTGCCGCCTGCTTGTCAGCGTTAACAATGTCAATCCCCTCATTCAGCGCATCCAGAAAGGCGGAGTAGATCTTCGGGTTTTCATCGTGAAACTTTTTTGTCGTCCAAATTACTGTCGCCGTGATGGGGCCACCTATTACATCGTAAGAAGTGAGGATAGTTCGTGCGTCTGGCAACTTCGCTTCCTCGTCTGCAAAGGGCGATACCGTAAAATGCGCATCAATGCTCAGTCCAGATGTGAGTGCGATGTATCCGTCAGGATGGGACATAGTGACTGTCAGTGAATCGAGCCGGTGATAATTGCTTTCTCCAAAGGCTTCGGCAGCGGCCATTTGGAGAAATCTTGCTTGGTCCGACACGCCCACGGCTGGCATAGCAATCTTATCTTTGCTCGTAAGATCCTTGATGCTTCGTACGTTCGGGTTCCGCGTGGTCAACTTCTCCGGCATTGTGCATACCGCTGCTACCATCTTTGCTCCCCCACGCGACTTGTTCCAGAGCAAAATTGCCGGCGACAGGCCTCCGGCTGCGAAGTCCAGAGCGTTGGCGAGTAGAGCATCGTTCATGGTCGCCCCGCCCGCAAGGTGGGTCCAATTGACTTTGATATCACCCAACCCCTCCTTTTTAGCGTATTTTTCTATTAGCCGCTCCTTTTCCATCACCATCATCGGGATATAACCAACACCGGTCTGCTCGGCCACGGTGATAGCAGTTTTCTCGGCGAAAGCAGGAAATGGCAGAAGCCACGCGCCGATAATAATTAGCCACAATAATAAGGCTTTTGGAAAGCAACTTATGGTCTTGTCCTGCTCCATTACCCAGCCGGTCAATTCCTGCCCCGCTTTCACACCCTCAACAACAACGACGCCGACACTGTCCGCCTCGTCGTGAACAATATACTGAATCATAATTTTCTCCCGATTTCTAGAAGCTCTAATCCACATAACTGCGGGCAAAAGAACCACACTTCAAATTACACAAAAGGGTACCAAATGCCGCAGATCTTTGATTGAAACATCATATTGAAGCATCTACAGTGACCATACTATACTTAAAGCATAGCTGATGTCAACCATATGCTATATATATTAATATCATATATATGAATTGCATAACTCAGGATTTAGATTAGAATCAATCATTCAACAATTAAATGTATTTAACGTCGATAGTGGGAATCGTCGATCTGAATGCCGTCGGGGTTCTGGGTATTGATGATAAATATCTTTCCTCCGGTGATTCTCACTGATTCCCCGGGAAGTCCGATGATGCGTTTGATAAAAAAGGTCTTGGGATCGCGCGGATAGCAGAGGATGATGACGTCTTCGCGCTTCGGCTCTTCGAAATGATAGGTAAGCTCGTCGACGATGAGGTATTCTTCAGATGTGAAGGTGAGATCCATTGATACTCCGCTCACGATGAAGGGCTGGGCGAGATACAGACGCACCGGAATGACGATCGCGATGAGGGTAAATTTTACGATTTCTTTTAGAAAGCAGCAGGTAAAGGCCAGCTGCTATGTCTTCGTCGGCAACGGCCCGGGTGAGGGCGGCTGCATGCTGCACAATCCTCACTACGATTTCAACGACCGCATACTGCCGCTCGGGGCGAACTACTGGTCGAACCTGGTCCAGCACATTTTGCCCGCAGCTGCATAGCGCCAGGCGCGAGCGGGATCTTTAGCCTGCAGGTCAACAGGAGCAACACTCATGCACTACATAGATCACGGAAAGGGCGGCGCGGCCGATGTCATGAGAATCGCCGAAGCGCCCTTGCCGCAACTGCAAGCCGGTGAAGTCTTAATCGAAGTGCACTATGCCGGCGTCAACCGTCCGGATGTGACGCAGCGCTCCGGCAGCTACTCGCCGCCGCCGGGCGCCTCGCCCATCCTCGGGCTGGAAGTCGCCGGGCGCGTGCACGCGGTCGCTGCCGACGTGACACAGTGGAAACCGGGCGACCTAGTCTGCGCGCTCACGCCGGGAGGCGGCTATGCCGAATACTGCGCGGTGCCGGCGCCGCACTGCCTGCCAATCCCCAAGGGGCTGTCCTTGCAGGAGGCCGCGGCCCTGCCTGAAAATTTTTATACGGTATGGACCAATGTATTCGACCGCGGCAGGCTGAAAGTGGGAGAACGCTTTCTCGTGCACGGCGGCTCCAGCGGCATCGGCCTGACTGCGATCCAACTGGCCAAGGCCTTCGGTGCGACGGTCTACACCACGGTCGGCAACCAGGACAAGGCGCAGTTCTGCCGCGATATCGGCGCCGACGCGGCGATCAACTATCGTGAGCAGGATTTCGTTGCGGAAGTGGCGCAGCTTACCGGCAAGAAAGGCGTGGACCTGATTCTCGACATGGTCGGCGGTCCTTATATCGAGAAGAACCTGAAGTCGCTGGCGCTGGAGGGGCGCTTGGTACAGATCGCCTTTCTGCAGGGCAGTAAAGCGGCGCTCGACCTGATGCCGATCATGATCAAGCGGCTCAGCTACAGTGGATCGACCCTGCGCCCGCGCGCCATGGCGCAAAAAGCCGCGATCGCGCGGGACCTGCAGCAGCAGGTCTGGCCGCTGCTGGAATCGGGCAATGTGAAGCCGGTAATCCACGCGAGCTTCCCGCTCAAGGACGCACGGCGCGCGCACGAATTGATGGAATCGAGCAAGCATATCGGCAAGATCATGCTGGAAGTGAAGGCCTGATCCATCCAGAAGGGCGAAGGCCGCGGGCTTTTCCACGGCCGGCAATTGCGCCGGCGCGCCGGGCAGCTGCGACTAATGGGAAGCGGCACGCTCGAGCGTGCCGAGAAAAATGTCCGCCGATTGGTAGCCTATCACCCGCAGGCCCTCGATTTCCCTGCCTTGGCGATCGAAAAAGATGATGCCGGGCGGATCGAACAGGCTGAAGCGCTTGAGCAGCGCCTTATCCTCGGCTGAATACGCGGTAACGTCGGCCTGCAGCAGCAGAGGATAGAGGATAAATTCATTAGCCTACGCCGCAACATGCGCCTGTGGAGCGTGTTGTGCGCCTTCGCTGGCCAGTCCGTCCTCTGCAGCTCGGGCCCTGGCTGCCGGCGCGCCCAACATCGAGCGCGTGGATCGTCTGGTGCAGATCATCGCGGCGCAGAAAGGCATGAAGTCCGAGGCAATCGACCAGATCGTCACCCTCGTCGACGGCTGGCTGGAGCGCAACCGGAAAAAAGCCTGATTCTGCTGGGAAGGACGCCGCCTAAGCTGCGCGCCCGCCGGCCGGGTTTTACGGCGGCACCGAGGCACGGGAAATCTCCGCGACGTCCTCGAGCGCCGTCACCGACCAGCACAGTCCGATCAGACACCGGATCTGCTCCGCCGGCAGGATCCCTTTTGCAAGGCCGGTGAACTTGGCATCGATGGCGGCGTCGCTCATCGGCAGGTCGACGCTCCCCACTGCATGTTCGACGTGGCAATCGAATACACGTCCGTCGGCAAGCGTAATCGAGACACGCGCTTCATCCTGCCGCATTTCTTCATCCGCCACCGCCTCGACCCGTCCGCGCAGCGCCGCGACAGCGGGATCCAGAACGCTCGCATCGCTGTACTCGTGCTCTCCCGCGGTGCCGTTGATCAGCGCCACGGCGGCGGAGTGATAGATGCTCCATTTGCTTTCCAATCCGGATGCGGGCGATTTGATGCCGGTGAGCTTGAGCGCCTGCGGATGGACGGTGAGCACAATCCGGCGAATGTCACCGGCTTTGAGCCCGTGTTGTGCGCGCAATCTGATGCAGCCGTCGATGACGGGATGCGCGACGACGCCGCACGCGTACGGCTTATAGCTGTTCAGAGTGATCTCGTAGGTTTCGCCGAGCCCTTCCGCTACCTGCCGGACGTCGCTACCCCGTCCCAGGACCATGGCAAAGCCGCGTGGCCCTTCGAGACCGTGTTCGCTGCTGGTGAATCCCTGCGCCGCGAGCAACGCCGCGTACAATCCATTTTGCCCTGCCCGCCCATGCACGAGGCTTTTTGCCATTGTCCCTGCCATCTGGCGCAGGCCAGCACCTTCGGTCGCGGCGATTCCCAGCGCCCAGATCATTTGCTGTTCGTCGAGCCCGAGTATTTTTCCCACCGCTGCCGCGGCGCCAAAAGGACCGGCGGTACCGGTGATGTACCAGTCTGCGTTGTGATTGGGGTAAATCGCATTGGCGATACGCGACTCGATTTCGACGCCAATGATGAAGGCGTGAAGAAAATCGCGGCCGCTGATTTTGCGGCGCTCTGCTAGGGCCAGCAGCGCCGAGGCGACGGGGACGCTCGGATGCAGCAGCGTGCGAAGGTACGTGTCGTCAAAATCGTAGACATGCGAGCTGATGCCGTTGACCAATGCTGCGTGGAGCATGTCGAGGCGCTCGCGCCGTCCCAGCACGGTCGCCTGCGGCAGTGCGCCGTAATCCGCCAGTGCGGCGAGCGCGTGCTCCACGGCCTCGTGCGACGCGCCGCCCACGGCGCATCCGATCCAGTTGACCAGCGAGCGCACCGCTTCGCGCCGCGCGGCCTCGGGAATATGCTCGAACTCGGACTCGACGACGAAACGGGCAAGGCGGCGCGTGATATGCATTATGGGATTGGGTCAGGTGTCGTCATTCAGGCGGCACTGGCGCGCAACCGCGGGGGCGCACCATGCCTGAGCTGCAAATTTCTCAATCGACGTGGATGCCTAAATATAGTAAATTCAAGTGTACAAGTCAACACACTTCGCCCCACATCCCCTCGCCAATCCGATTTCCGTTGTCAAAACCATGACAGACTCAGCACCTCGCCCGTTAAAATTGACCGCGTCAATGCCAAAAATCGACGCACGCAAACCCGGCGCATAAGCCTACCGAAGGTGAGCAAAATTGCTCATCACCAAGCGATGCGCTGATCGAACTCGAACTCCGGTACAGGTTGCGCCGACATATCCCATTCGGGGTCATTGCCCGCCCGCTCCTGAGCCATTGCAGCCTCCCACAGCGGTGGCCCACGTCCCGGGGCGATTCTCGGCGGCTGCGATGATTCGCCGATGCGGCCCAGTATCTTCCGCACGGTAGCCCAAGTTCTCGATCCATTCCTTGAGCCTGATGGCAAGTTGCGCTTCCGTCATGCGGCACTCCCCGCCATCCAGCAAGGGCAGGACGGTGTCGATGACGAAAGTCGAGCACATCCCCTTCTGCCAGGTATCTATCAGCTCGGCGTAAAACTCTCGACCATCAACTGACACAAAACCGATACTGATCAGCGCCAGATAACCTTTCTCGCTGAGGGTCGTGAATTCGGTATCGAAAAATACGACCATGGTCATCTCGGATTTAACCTGTTCATCAATGACCTCATATCTCTATTACCAGGCCTGGATTGAACTCATTGTTTTCCTGGTCATTACCGTAATGGCTATAGCCACGCGGGTTGCATAGAACACGCGTGCCGTTTTTCACATAATCCAGGGTGTCATGGGTGTGGCCGTGGATCCAAAGCCTGTTACGACCAAATTGGGCATCCAAGTTGGACGCAAAGCAGGCGGACAATATGCTCGTTTTGAATCGGTCCGAAACCGACTGCATGCTGGGCAAGTGATGGGTCACAACAACTGTTTCCCCAGTGAAATCTTCCTTGAGCTTTGCCGATAACCAAGCCAATGAGGCCTCATGAATTTCAATCGAGCACTCCGGACTGAACACCCTGCCCCGTTCTCCGATCAACCGAAAATCGTTCAGGTTATGCTGTCCGGCGGATATCGCTCGTTGCTAGGTATCTTCACCAAACAGGTTAAAGTCCGTCCACAGGGTGCTGCCCAGAAAGCGCACCCCACCGATCACCACCTCGTCGTTGTCGAGCAGGCGTACACCCAACTTGCTGGCGGCTTCTCGCATCGCTTGCAATGTCGATGTTCGCTCCAAACCGTAATACTCGTGGTTTCCAGGAACATAAATGATCTCCTGGTCAGTCCAGACGCGCCTTGCCCACTCGATGCCTTTTGAATCACTTCCGATGTCGCCAGCCAATACCACAACATCGCACTCGACCTGGTGCGGCAGGTAGCTGGCCATTTCAGTGTGCAGGTCACTTAGCACGTGGATACGCATAATTTCCATCTCCTTTTTAATATTTGCAGCGGCGATGTCAAACCAACACCTCCTTCAATCTTTCTCGCCTCGAGATACACGCTGTTCGTCATACCCGCCAACGCGGATCTGCCCGCCATACATATCGGTTATCCCCCGTAATCCCACGCCGTAGGCGCGATGCCCCATCTCGGCGAAGCTGGCCGAGTAGTTCAAGCAATCATGATGATGTCCATGGAAACTGAACTTCACTTTCATCGAGCGTGCCAACTCGGTCAACACTTGAAAACCATGCGGATGGCAGCCGGGGGCTTCGTGGGTCACCAGGATGTCTGCGCCCTGTCCGTACAACTCGAACCAGTCTTTATAAAAGATGGTCGATCGGTGGGTCAGCAACTTTCCAGCTGGTGTGCCGTGCGGCGACTTCCCTAGACACGACACGTCGGCGTACTTGCGCGCCTCGCGGGCCTGCCTGGCGGTGACGATGCGACCTGGTTCAGCGCGCTTCCTGTAATCGTCATAGCTCTCATAATGAAACGGCGCATCAGCCGGATCCGGATACCAGACCTCGCCCCGGAACACGCCACCCAGTCCAGCCACGCGCACGCCATCGGTCTCAACCACTCGTCCATGCAGGTTG
>DIYV01000074.1:0-4518 GCA_002429165.1 Gallionella sp. UBA6045
AGTCTGAAGGGTTGATGAATATGCAAAGCCTTTATCTGCTGGTTCCGCTGGCTCCGCTGGCCGGAGCGATTGTTGCCGGGGTGTTCGGAAAGTGGCTGGGACGCACCTGGTCGCATCGCATCACGATCGCGCTGGTAGCCGTTTCCTTCTTTGCTTCTGTGGCAATATTCCAGGATGTGCAGGAAGGGCATGTGTTCAAAGGCTCGGTCTATACCTGGCTGACCTCGGGCGATGCCAGGTTTCAGGTCGGTTTTCTGATCGACAGCCTCACCGCTGTCATGATGCTGGTGGTCACCTTTGTGTCGCTGATGGTGCACATCTACACCATCGGGTATATGAAAGAAGATCCCGGCTACGTGCGTTTTTTCAGTTACATCTCGCTGTTCACCTTCTCCATGCTGATGCTGGTGATGGCCAACAATTTCATGCAGTTGTTCTTCGGCTGGGAAGCGGTGGGCCTGGTTTCATACCTGCTGATCGGTTTCTGGTACGACCGCCCTACCGCGATCTATGCCAGCCTGAAAGCCTTCCTGGTGAATCGCGTCGGCGACTTCGGATTCCTGCTTGGTATCGCCCTGGTGCTGATGGTGTTTGGCACTCTGCAATATGACGCGGTGTTCGCCAATGCGGCCAGCCACGCCAGTGACATGGCGCCTATCCCGGGCATGTCGGTGAATCTGCTGACTGCGATATGCATTTTGCTGTTCATCGGTGCGATGGGCAAATCGGCACAATTTCCGTTGCATGTCTGGCTGCCCGATTCGATGGAAGGTCCGACACCGATCTCCGCGCTGATCCACGCCGCGACCATGGTGACTGCCGGCATCTTCATGGTGGCGCGCATGTCGCCGCTGTTCGAACTGTCGGATACCGCGCTGTCATTCGTCATGGTGATCGGCGCAATCACCGCGCTGTTCATGGGTTTCATCGGCATGATCCAGAACGACATCAAGCGCGTCATCGCCTATTCTACCCTGTCGCAACTCGGCTACATGACCGTGGCGCTGGGTGCTTCCGCATACTCGGCGGCGATCTTTCACCTGATGACACACGCCTTCTTCAAGGCGCTGTTGTTCCTGGCTGCGGGTAGCGTGATCATCGCCATGCACCATGATCAGGACATCCGCAACATGGGTGGCCTCAGAAAATACATGCCGATTACCTGGATCACTTTTCTGGTCGGCTCGCTGGCCCTGATCGGCACACCGTTCTTCTCCGGTTTCTATTCCAAGGACAGCATCATCGAGGCGGTCGAGTTGTCACACTTGCCGGGCGCAGGATTCGCCTATTTTGCGGTGATGGCAGGGGTGTTCGTCACAGCTTTCTACACATTCCGTGTGTACTTCCTGGTATTCCATGGCAAGGAGCGCTTCGGCAAATCACACCATGATCACAATGGCGATCATGCAGACGAAGAGGTGTCTGCGGACCACCACCACGGTCTCGCGCCGGGGCAGAAGCCGCACGAATCGCCATGGGTCGTTACCCTGCCGCTGATCCTGCTGGCTATCCCGTCGGTATTCATTGGCTATTTCACCATCGAACCGGTTTTATTCGGCAACTATTTCAAAGACGCCATTTATATCTCGGCCGAACATCCCGGCATGGCAGAGCTGGCAACGGAGTTTCATGGCGCATTTGCAATGGTTTTGCATGCCCTGTACGGGTACCCGCTTTGGATTGCTTTGTCAGGCGTGCTGACCGCGTGGGTGTTCTATATGAAACGCCCGGACTTCCCGGTCGCGCTGCAAAAGCGTTTCCATTTCATCTATACCCTGCTGGTTAACAAATATTACTTCGACATTTTCAACGACTGGTTCTTTGCAGGCGGGGCGCGAGGTGCGAGCCGTTTCCTGTGGAAATTCGGCGATGTGAAGCTGATCGACGGGGTGATGGTGAACGGTACGGCTAAGGTAATCGGCCTGTTTTCCGGAGTGATGAGGCGTCTCCAGTCCGGCTATATTTATCACTATGCGTTTTCCATGATCATCGGCGTGTTCGTGTTGCTGACGGTGCGGAACTGGTTTTAAAGACTAACCCCTCCCGGCCTCCCCTTGTCAGGGGAGGAGGCGGACTCCCCCTGACAAAGGGGAGAGCTTGCGAAGGGGTAGAGGGGGTTGGAATTATAATGAAGGAACAACAGCATGTTTTTGGGATTACCTGTAATTAGTGTTGCGATCTGGTTGCCGATCCTGTTCGGCATCCTGGTGTTGGCTACCGGCGATGACAAGAATGCCCCGTTGGCGCGCATTCTGGCCCTGGTCGGCTCGGTGCTGGGATTTCTGGTGACGATCCCGCTGTATACCGGTTTTATGCGCGACACCTCGGCGATGCAGTTCGTCGAGATGCACAACTGGATCACGCGCTACAACATCCACTATCACCTCGGCGTGGATGGCATCTCGGTGCTGTTCATCCTGCTCACTTCCTTCTTCACGCCCATCGTGGTGCTGGCCGGATGGCGTGTGATCGAGAAGCGTGTCGCGCAGTACATGGCATCGTTCCTGATCATGTCCGGGGTGATGATAGGCGTGTTCGCCGCGCTGGATGCAATCCTGTTCTATGTGTTCTGGGAAGCCATGCTGATCCCGATGTTCCTGATCATCGGCGTGTGGGGCGGACCCAATCGCGTGTATGCGGCGGTCAAGTTCTTCCTCTACACTTTGCTCGGTTCACTGCTGATGCTGGTTGCATTGATCTACCTCTACAACCAGTCCGGCGGCAGCTTCGAGATACTCGATTTCCATCAGGTCGCGATCCCGATGACCGCGCAGATCCTGATCTTCATCGCATTTTTCTTCGCCTTCGCGGTGAAGGTGCCGATGTTCCCGGTGCATACCTGGCTGCCGGATGCCCACGTCGAAGCGCCCACCGGAGGTTCGGTAATCCTGGCGGCGATCATGCTGAAAATGGGGGCTTACGGTTTTCTGCGTTTGTCCATACCGATCGTGCCGGATGCCAGCCATCATCTGGCCGGCGTGATGATCGCCTTGTCGCTGATCGCGGTGGTGTACATCGGCCTGGTCGCACTGACCCAGACCGACATGAAAAAACTGGTGGCGTACTCGTCGATCTCACATATGGGTTTCGTCACGCTGGGCTTGTTCATTTTTAATGCATACGGAATGGAAGGCGCGCTGCTGCAGATGATTTCGCACGGCTTTGTGGCCGGCGCACTGTTCCTGTGTATCGGCGTGCTGTATGACCGGATGCACTCGCGCAACATTGCCGACTATGGCGGTGTGGCCAACACCATGCCGGTGTTTGCCGCATTCTTCATGCTGTTCGCGATGGCCAACGTCGGCCTGCCCGGCACCAGTGCATTCGTCGGTGAATTCATGGTGATACTCGGCACGGTGAAAACGAATTTCTGGTATGCCTTTGCCGCCGCATCCACGCTGATCTTCGGTGCGGCCTACACGCTGTGGATGTACAAGCGGGTGATCTTCGGCGCAGTGGCCAACGCGCATGTTGCCAAACTGACCGATATCACCGTGCGAGAAAAGTTCATTTTCGCGATCCTGGCTGTTGCCGTGCTGGGTATGGGGCTGTATCCGTTGCCGTTCGGTGAAATATTGCATGTGTCGGTTAACGATTTGCTGGTACACGCGGCACGCTCCAAGCTGCCGTGATTGTGTAGGGTGGGCACGTTTTTGTGCCCACGCGGCCAGCGAAATAGATTTTTACGCGTGGGCACAAAAACGTGCCCACCCTACGACTAACGACTGAGTTCGAGATGAATATGGATTTGATGACTAATTTGATGCCGGCCAGCGCGGAAATCTTCCTGCTGGTCATGACGTGCGTGATACTGATTGCGGATACGCTGATCAAGCAAAGCGGCAGGCTGATCACTTACATGCTGGTGCAACTCACCTTGATGGGCTGTGCGCTGATCACCGTGGGCACACATGCAAACGGCGTGGCGCTGGTCTTTCACAACATGTTCGTGGACGATCTGATGTCCGATGTGCTGAAGCTGCTGACTTACCTGTCGGTTTCCATGATGCTGGTCTATTCGCGCCAGTATCTCACCGTGCGCGATCTGTTCAGCGGTGAATTCATGGTGCTGACCCTGTTTGCCACACTCGGCATGATGGTGATGATCTCCGCCTATCATTTCCTCACCCTGTACCTCGGCCTGGAACTGCTCTCCCTGAGCCTGTACGCAATGGTCGCATTGCAGCGCGACTCTGCCCTCGCCACCGAAGCCGCGATGAAATATTTCATCCTCGGGGCACTGGCTTCCGGCTTGCTGTTGTATGGCATGTCCATGCTGTACGGTGCGACCGGTTCGCTGGAACTGGGGGAGGTGTCAAAATCCATACAATCCGGTCATGCGAACAAGACCCTGATGGTGTTCGGGCTGGTGTTCGTGGTGTCCGGCCTGTCCTTCAAGCTTGGCGTGGTGCCATTCCATATGTGGCTGCCGGACGTGTATCACGGCGCGCCGACGGCGATGACCATGCTGATCGGATCGGCGCCCAAGCTTGCCGCTTTCGCATTTGTTTCGCGCAT
>DIYV01000074.1:4775-12158 GCA_002429165.1 Gallionella sp. UBA6045
GCGATCGCGCAAACCAACCTGAAGCGCATGCTGGCCTATTCGACCATCGCGCACATGGGCTTTCTGCTGCTGGGGTTCATCAGCGGTGACCAGGAGGGCTATGGCTCATCTATGTTCTATGCCGTGATCTATGTGCTGATGTCGCTGGGTACGTTCGGTATGATCATGCTGCTGTCCAGGGTGGGTTTCGAGGCTGACAACCTGAATGACTTCAAGGGCCTCAACCAGCGCAGCCCGTGGTTGGCCTTCATGATGTTGCTGCTGATGTTCTCCATGGCGGGGGTGCCTCCCACCGTGGGCTTTTACGCGAAATTCTCGGTGCTGAATGCCGTCGTGCAATCCGGCCACGTCTGGTTGGCGGTCCTGGCGGTACTGTTTTCGCTGATCGGCGCGTTCTACTATCTGCGCATCGTCAAGCTGATGTATTTCGATGCGCCGGAAAGCCACGAACCGATTATCTTCGGGCAAGATACCACGCTGCTGATCAGCCTGAACAGCCTGGGCGTGTTGTTCCTTGGTTTGCTGCCCGGCACGCTGATGTCGGTTTGTGCGGTGTCCGTCCAGCAATCCCTGTTGCTGCATTAGGTAAAAATCCAGATTTCATCCCAACTACTGGGTTGCTGGAAAAATTTCTTGCTTGCATATACCGCATATGCGGCGCGGCAAAACGAAGTTTCAGTGCAGGGTAACCTTTAGGTTGGCCGTAACTAAAAGTTTTCCAGCGCCTTGCTGACGATTCCGCACGGGATGCTTTTGCCCGTAGCGGATCGGCGTCCCCTTGTGGGGCATTTGGGCGAACTTTGGATTTTAGAGGAACCTTGAACCTTTAGGGGCGTAATGCCCCATACTGGATTTTGATAGCAGGGCGTTTTACGGTATCATCGCGCCCCATGACCAAGTACATATTTATTACCGGCGGCGTTGTCTCTTCTTTAGGAAAAGGCATCGCCGCCGCATCGCTTGCAGCTATCCTTGAGTCGCGCGGACTCAAGGTGACGATGCTCAAGCTCGACCCCTACATCAACGTCGATCCCGGCACCATGAGCCCGTTCCAGCATGGAGAGGTTTTTGTGACGGAAGACGGTGCGGAAACCGATCTGGATTTGGGGCATTACGAGCGCTTCATTTCCGCCAAGATGCGCAGGTCGAACAACTTCACCACCGGTCAGATCTATGACAGCGTGATCCGCAAGGAACGGCGCGGCGAATATCTGGGCAAGACGGTTCAGGTCATCCCGCATATCACCAACGAGATACAAGCTTTTGTCGAACGCGGCGCTGCCGCTTCGCACGATGGTAATGCCGATGTGGCGATCGTCGAGATCGGCGGCACGGTCGGCGATATCGAATCGCTGCCGTTCCTTGAAGCAGCAAGGCAAATGGGTCTGCGGCTGAGCCGCAATCAGGTGGCCTATGTGCATCTCACCCTGGTTCCTTACATCGCCACCGCAGGCGAGTTGAAGACCAAACCGACACAGCACAGCGTGCAGAAGTTGCGCGAGATCGGTATTTTTCCGACCGCCCTGATCTGCCGTGCCGACAGGCCGATACCCGATGACGAGCGCGCCAAGATTTCGTTGTTCGCCAATGTGCGCGAAGAAGCGGTGATCTCGATGTGGGACGTGGACAGCATTTACAAAGTGCCGCAAATGCTCAACAAGCAAGGTTTGGATCGTATCGTATGTGAAGAGCTGGGGCTGAGCCTGCCGCCTGCAGATCTGTCGGTATGGGCAAAATTGGTGACTGCGCTGGAAAATCCCCAGCACCAGATCACCATCGGCATGGTTGGCAAATATGTCGACCTGACCGAATCCTACAAGTCATTGATCGAGGCGTTGCGTCATGCCGGGATACACACTCAGACGAAGGTCAACATCGAATACATTGATTCCGAAGCGCTTGAAACTTCAGACTTGCAAGGCCTGGAACATTTCGATGCGATACTGGTTCCGGGCGGCTTTGGCAAACGCGGCACCGAAGGTAAGATTGCCGCGATTCGTTTTGCGCGCGAAAACAAGGTGCCCTATCTGGGTATCTGTCTCGGCATGCAGCTGGCGGTGATCGAATTTGCGCGCCATGTGGCGGGCATGGGCGATGCGAACAGCACCGAATTCAACCTTCATACCGAGCATCCGGTGGTCGCGCTGATCACCGAATGGCGCGACCGTGACGGCAAGGTCGAGACGCGCAGTGGCGATTCCGACTTGGGCGGAACCATGCGCCTCGGTTCACAGCGTTGCCCGATCAAACCCGGCACCATGGCGCAAAGCATTTACGGCGATGAAGTCAATGAACGCCATCGCCATCGCTATGAAGTCAACAACCATTACGTGCCGGAACTGGAAAAATCCGGCTTGATCATCTCCGCGCGCACACCCAGCGAGAACCTGCCCGAGATCATGGAATTGCCGCAATCCTTGCATCCCTGGTTCATCGGCGTGCAGTTCCATCCCGAATTCACCTCCACACCGCGTAGCGGGCATCCGCTGTTCAAATCCTTTGTGGAAGCCGCGTTGCAGCGTCAAGCCACAAAAAATAAACAGAAGGTGGCGGCATGAACACGGTGCGCGTAGCGGCGGTGCGGGTAATGCCGCCAGCCACCGAAGTCGCCATACGTTATGTTATAGATCAAGATAATGAGGTAGCGGCATGAAACTCTGCAATTTCGAGGTTGGCCTGAACCAGCCGCTGTTCCTGATCGCCGGTCCGTGCGTGATCGAGTCTCAGCAAATGGCGATGGATACCGCCGGCAAGTTGAAAGAAATCTGTAACGAATTGAAGATAAACTTCATCTACAAGTCATCCTACGACAAGGCCAACCGCAGTTCCGGCAAATCGTTTCGCGGTTTCGGCCTGGATGCCGGACTGAAGATCCTCAGCGAAGTGAAGAAACAGATCGGTGTGCCGGTGTTGACCGACGTGCACAGCATCGAAGAGATCGCGCCGGTTGCGGCGGTGGTCGATGTGCTGCAAACCCCGGCGTTCCTGTGCCGGCAGACCGACTTCATACACGCCGTGGCGAGCAGCGGGCGCCCGGTGAATATCAAGAAAGGGCAGTTTTTGTCGCCTTGGGATATGAAGAACGTGGTGGAAAAGGCGCGCGAGGCCAGCGGCGCGGACAACATCATGGTGTGCGAACGCGGTGCGTCGTTCGGCTACAACAACCTGGTGTCGGATATGCGCTCGCTTGCAGTGATGCGCAACACCGGTTGCCCGGTGGTGTTCGATGCGACCCACTCGGTGCAATTGCCCGGCGGGCAGGGGACGGTCAGCGGCGGACAGCGTGAATTCGTGCCGGTACTGGCGCGGGCGGCTGTGGCGGCGGGCGTTTCCGGTCTGTTCATGGAAACGCATCCGAACCCGTCGCAAGCTTTGTCGGACGGGCCGAACGCGTTTCCGCTCGGGTATCTCAAGGATTTGTTGCAAACGCTGAAAGTGCTGGATGGAACGGTCAAGCAGCAGGGGCTGATTGAAGAAATAATCGATTTGAAAAACGTGTAGGGCGCGTCTGTAAATTCAGAGTTCGCCCAAATGCAAGGCGTGGGAAAAATTTCGCGGCGCGCATATGAGTTATATGTAAGCAAGAAATTTTTTCCGCAACACAGCAGTTGGGATGAAATCTGGATTTATAGAAGTGCCCGTTAGAAGAAGGAAGAAGGAAAAGAGAATGAGTGCAATAGTTGATGTGATCGCCCGCGAGATTCTGGATTCGCGCGGCAACCCTACCGTGGAAGCGGACGTATTACTGGAGTCGGGTGTGATGGGGCGTGCCGCCGTGCCGTCGGGCGCGTCCACCGGCGAGAAGGAGGCGATCGAGTTGCGCGATGGCGACAAGCAACGCTATCTGGGCAAGGGTGTCCTTAAAGCTGTGGAGAACGTGAACACCGAGATCGCGGAAGCGATCATCGGTCTGGATGCCGCTGAACAGGCCTTCATCGACCAGACCATGATCGAGCTGGACGGCACGGAAAGCAAAGCGCGCCTCGGCGCGAATGCGATTCTGGCGGTGTCCATGGCAGTGGCGCGAGCCGCTGCAGAGGAGAGTGGCCTGCCGCTGTATCGCTATCTCGGCGGTGCTGCCCGCATGGAAATGCCCGTGCCGATGATGAATGTGATCAACGGCGGTGCACATGCGACCGGCGGGGCGGACATGCAGGAATTCATGATCATCCCGGTCGGCGCGCAGAGTTTCCGTGAAGCATTGCGTTGTGGCGCGGAAGTGTTCCATGCCCTGAAAACGGTATTGCACAAGCGCGGTTTGCCGACTACCGTCGGCGATGAGGGCGGCTTTGCTCCGGCGCTGGGTTCCAACGAAGCGGCATTGAAAGTCATCGTCGAAGCGATCGAGGCAGCGGGTTACGTGCCGGGCACGGATGTGGCGATCGGCATGGATCCGGCGGCGTCCGAATTCTACAAGGATGGCAAGTACCACCTGAAGGCGGATAAACTGGCCCTGACCTCGGCGCAGATGGTCGATCTGTATGCAACCTGGGTGGACAAGTACCCCATCATCAGCATCGAGGACGGTATGAGCGAGCACGACTGGGACGGCTGGAAAATGCTGACCGACCGGCTCGGCAAAACCATCCAGCTGGTCGGCGACGACATCTTCGTCACCAACACCAAGATCCTGCGCGAAGGCATCAAGCGCGGCATCGCCAACTCCATCCTGATCAAGGTCAACCAGATCGGCACCCTGACCGAAACCTTTGCCGCGATCGAGATGGCCAAGCGCGCGGGTTATACCGCCGTGATCTCGCATCGCTCCGGCGAGACCGAGGACAGCACCATCGCCGATATCGCAGTAGCCACCAACGTGCTGCAGATCAAGACCGGTTCGATGTCACGCTCGGATCGCATGGCGAAATACAACCAGTTGCTGCGTATCGAGGAAGACCTGGGCGACACTGCCTCTTATCCGGGGCGCGACGCGTATTACCAGTTGGGTTGATGCGTGTCGTCACACTGATACTGATTGCCCTGCTGCTGCTGTTGCAGTACCCGCTGTGGCTGGGCAAAGGCAGCTGGTTGAAAGTGTGGGATTTGCACCGCCAGGTTGAGGCGCAACAACAACTCAACCAGCAGACCCGACAGCGCAATGCGGTGCTGAATGCCGAAGTGCTTGATCTCAAGCAAGGGACTGCGGCTATCGAAGAACGTGCGCGCAGCGATCTGGGCATGATCAAGCGCGACGAAGTTTTCTTTCAGCTTCTGGAAGACCCGCCGGCACAATCTTCAGACAAGCAGGCTGTCCAACCCCCTGCTGTTCCCAGCACCAAGCACTGATCGCCCAGTCCGGATGTTCCGTCTTTTCTGCAACGACAGGCTGTGAGAAAGAATTTCCGCTCAGCGGCGTTCTCCCAGGGTTCGTTTTACAGCCGCGCTGAGCAGCAATACGCTTAAAGCGGCCAGCACGCCGACACCAAGCAAGTGCGGCGCGTCCCCGGCAAAATGGAACAGTTCGCGCAGCACCGGCACGCCTGACACCAGTGCCAGTCCGGCACTGCCGCCCAGCACGATCCACCACAGTGCCGGATTTTTTCGCGACCAAGCGCCTTGCCATGACGTCCCCAGTGAACGGTTGCTGAACACCAGCGCGATATTGCCGGTGACCATCGCAACGAACACCAGCGCGCGCACGGCATTTTCCTCGAACCCCCGGGATATCGCCCAGGCATAAATGGCGGCGGTAACCGCGAAAGCCACCAGGCCCTGCAGCAAACTCCCGGTCAGCAGCTTGCCGCCGAACAGCGGCTGGTTCGCCTGTCTGGGCGGGCGCTGCATGATGTCTCCTGCTGCCGGTTCGGCCTCGAAGAAGATCGAGCAGGCCGGGTCGATGATCATCTGCAGGAACATGATATGCGCGGGCAGCAGCAGCAACGGTTCGCCGAGCAGCACCGGCAGCAGCGCCATGCCGACGATGGGGATGTGCACAGCCAGCGCGTAACTCATTGCCTTGCGCAGGTTGTCGTAGATACGGCGTCCCAAACCGATGGTCGCGACCAGCGAGGCAAAATCATCGTTGAGCAGCACCAGACCGGCGGCTTCGCGCGCCACGTCGGTGCCACGTTTGCCCATCGCCACGCCTATGTGTGCCGCCTTGAGGGCGGGCGCATCGTTCACGCCGTCGCCGGTCATTGCAACGATCTCGCCATTGGCCTTGAATGCTTCCACCAGGCGCAGTTTCTGCTGCGGCACGATGCGCGCAAATACCTGCACCCCGTGCAGTTTTGCGCGCAATGCTTCATCGGATAATGCGTCCAGCACGCTGCCGGTCAATATCTGTTCAGCAGGCAAGCCCAGTTCCCGGGCAATCGCCTGTGCGGTGCGCGCGTGGTCGCCGGTGATCATCACAACCCGAACGCCTGCTGCACGGCATTGTGCGATGGCCTGCGCGACTTCGGGACGGAGCGGGTCCTGCAGGCCGACCAAGCCGACAAACGAGAACTCGATGTCGTGCTGCTGCGCGGGCCACTGATGTTCCGGATCCTGTCCGGGTTTGAGTTCGGCGCGCGCCACGCCCAGCACGCGCAAGCCCTGATCGGCCATGTCGGCGGCAGCTTTCGCGATGGTTACGGCTATCGCTTCGGGCAGGTGGCACAGGTCGATGATCGCCTCGGGCGCACCCTTGGCCGCAACCATGTGGTGTTCAGTATCGTCGCCTTGCCAGACATGCGACATGGCCAACAAGTCGGGAGACAGGCTGTATTCATGTACCAGGTTCCATGCTTCATGCAGATGTTCGCTGCCGCTCAGTGTTTGTTGCCCCAGTTCATGCAGGGCGCGTTCCATCGGGTCGAACGGATCGCGCTCGCTGGCGAGGATGCCGAATTCCACCAGTTCGTGCCACGGTTCCGGCAGCGGGCTGTGGCTGTCCACTTGCAGCTGCCTGTTTTTGTCCGGCATGGGGCCGCCGCTGTACAGCTGGCGGATCACCATGCGATTTTCGGTCAGCGTGCCGGTCTTGTCGGTGCACAGCACGGTGGTGGCGCCCAGGGTTTCGATCGCATTGAGCCGCCGCGTCAGCACGTTGCGCTTCGAGATGCGCCACGCGCCGAGCGCCATGAAAACCGACAGGATCACCGGGAATTCTTCCGGCAGCGAGGCCATCGCCAGGCTGATGCCGGCCAGCAACGCATCCAGCCAGTGACCGCGCGAGATACCATAAGCAAGCACCAGCAGCAGGCAGAGTGCGCCGGCGTATATCGCCAGACGGCGCACCAGCCGGTCGGTCTGGATGCGCAGCGGAGAGATGCCGGAGCGGGTGTCCTCCAGTGATACTCCGATCTGTCCGATGGCACTGGACTTGCCGGTGGCCGTCACTAGGCCGATGCCGCTGCCCTGTACCAGTACCGTTCCCGCGTACACGAACGGCTGATCGTC
>DIYV01000169.1:0-6994 GCA_002429165.1 Gallionella sp. UBA6045
CGCACCGAAACCGGCGTGCACCGCCTGGTGCGAAAATCGCCGTTCGATTCCGGAAACCGGCGCCACACCTCATTCTCCAGCGTGTTCGTCTATCCCGAAGTGGACGAATCCATCGAGGTAGACATCAACCCGGCAGACCTGCGCGTAGACACCTACCGGGCCTCGGGTGCCGGCGGACAACACATCAACAAGACCGACTCTGCGGTGCGTATCACCCACCTGCCCACCAACATCGTGGTGCAATGCCAGAGCGACCGCTCGCAGCACCGCAACCGTGCCGAAGCGATGGCAATGCTAAAATCGCGTCTCTATGAAGAAGCGCTGCGCAAGCGCAATGAAGAAAAGCAGGTGCTGGAAGACGGAAAATCCGACATCGGCTGGGGCCACCAGATCCGCAGCTATGTGCTCGACCAGTCGCGCATCAAGGATCTGCGCACCAATCACGAAGTCGGCAACACCCAGGGCGTGCTGGATGGCGACCTGGACGATTTCATCTCGGCCAGTTTGAAGCAAGGCGTTTAACCAGAATTAATAAATTGAGATCTGTCATGACTACCGAAGATACCCTACCACCCTCCGACGAAAACCAGATCATCGCGGAACGCCGCAGCAAGCTAACGGCTATTCGTAAAACAGGCGTCGCGTTCCCCAACGACTTCGAGCGCAAGCATCTGGCAGGCGATCTGCATGCGGAATACGGCGGGAAGACGCATGACGAACTGGAGGCATTGCAGGTCTACGTCGCAGTGGCCGGGCGCATGATGTTGAAGCGGGTGATGGGCAAGGCGAGCTTTGCCACGGTGCAGGACATGAGCGGGCGGATACAGCTGTTCATCAGCAATAATGACACCGGCGAGGAAGCGCATAACGCGTTCAAACATCATGACCTCGGCGACATCCTTGGTGCGCAGGGCGTACTGTTCAAAACCAAGACCGGCGAGCTTTCCGTGCGGGTCACTCAAGTGCGATTGTTGACCAAGGCGCTGCGTCCGCTGCCGGAAAAATTCCACGGCCTGTCCGACCAGGAACAGAAATACCGCCAGCGTTACCTCGACCTGATCACCAACGAGGACACGCGCAAGGTGTTCATCACGCGCACCAGGATCATCCAGGCGATACGCGAATTTTTCATCCGCAACGGCTATCTGGAAGTGGAAACACCGATGATGCACCCGATACCCGGCGGCGCTGCTGCCAAACCGTTCGAGACGCACCACAACGCGCTGGACATGAAGATGTATCTGCGCATCGCGCCCGAGCTGTACCTGAAACGTCTGGTGGTGGGCGGCTTCGAGAAGGTGTTCGAGATCAACCGCAATTTCCGTAATGAGGGTCTGTCTACACGGCACAACCCGGAATTCACCATGCTGGAATTCTACGAGGCCTATCGCGATTACAAATACCTGATGGACTTCAGCGAAAGCCTGTTCCGCGAAGTGGCGCAAAAGGTTCTGGGCAAGACACTGGTCAGCTACCAGGGCAGAGAACTGGACTTGGGCAAACCATTCCATCGATTGACGATGGTGCAGGCGATCCAGAAATATCATCCGCAATTCACCACCGCGCAGCTCAACGACCGCGATTTCGTGATCGCCGAACTGCAGGACCTGAAGGCGAAATACAAGCCGGAAGACGCTATCGGCGGTTTGCAGTTGTCGCTGTTCGAGGAACTGGCCGAGGCGCAGTTGTTTGAGCCGACTTTCATCATCGACTACCCGGTGGAAGTCTCTCCGCTGGCGCGCAGCAGCGACAAGAACCCGGCAATTACCGAACGTTTTGAACTGTTCATCGTCGGACGCGAGATCGCCAACGGTTTTTCGGAATTGAATGACGCGGAAGACCAGGCCGCGCGTTTCGACGCGCAGGTCGCGGCGAAAGAAGCGGGAGACGAGGAAGCGATGTTCAAGGACAACGACTACGTGCGCGCACTGGAGTACGGCCTCCCCCCTACTGCAGGAGAGGGCATCGGAATCGACAGGCTGGTGATGCTGCTCACCGACAGCGCCAGCATACGCGATGTGATTCTGTTCCCGCACATGCGCCCGGAGTGACCGTGACTGGCCTGCTGCGTGACCAATCTGATGGAACTACTAGCCATTCCACTAGGTCGCCAAAAAACGGCGACCTAGTGGCTGGTTATGCTGCGTTGCGTGCTCGCCTGCTCCTCGCCTACCCATTAAGGTATGTCTCGTCGCGTGCTGATGAAACTACTAGCCATTCGACTAAGCCCGCAAGCGGGCAAGTCGCTGGTTATGCGCGGCGCCTTGCAGCTTGGCCTACTCGCGACGGCCAATCGCGGTCACTCATCACTATTTATGCTGACTCCCGAAATTAAGGATCGCTTATTGCAGCAATACCCGATGCTGCGTGAACTGCCGGCCGCTGATCAGGCCGAACTGGCAGCGGCAGCAAATGCAGTACAACTTCCCGCGGGAACGGTGGTTTTCGACGAGGAGCAGCTTTGCCAGGGTTTCCCGATGCTGCTGTCCGGCAACATCCGCGTCATCAAGGCCGCGCCGAACGGGCGGGAATTGCAGCTGTATCGAGTCATGCCCGGCGAGAGTTGCATCCTCACCAGCAGCTGTCTGCTTGGCAACACTCGCTATCACGCGCGCGGCATTGCAGAACAGGCGCTTGAGATGGTGATGCTGCCGGCAAGCGAATTCCACACCCTGCTCGGCAAGCAGGATTCGTTTCGCGGATACGTTTTTCACCTGTTTTCCGATCGCCTCACCGACCTGATGCAACTGGTTTCTGCCGTGGCCTTTCAAAAGCTCGACCAGCGCCTGGCGACTCTGCTGATCAATAAACCCAATCCTATCCACGCCACCCATCAGGCGCTGGCCGACGAGCTCGGCAGCGCGCGGGAGATCGTCAGCCGTTTGCTCAAGGGCTTTGCCGAACAAGGATGGGTCAAATTGGGACGGGAACAAATTGACATTACCGATGCCACCGCACTAAAGAAATTCGCTGAACTCTAGCAAGCCAATTTCCGAACCTGCGCCCGATAGTTTGTTATGTGATTTTTATCACAGACAAGCGGGCACAAACCAACTAAACTGCACTTTCATTTCATCAAATTCATAAGGAGATCAAAATGAAACTTAACGAAGGAACAATCGATCGCGCATTGCGCGTAATTGTCGGTCTGGTGTTGATCGGGCTGGCAGCCGCCGGAACTTTGGTCGGCATTTGGGTATGGATAGGCGGTGTGATAGGCGTGGTTCTGGTGCTGACCGGCCTGGTCGGTTTTTGCCCGGCATATGCCATCTTCGGCATGAACACCTGCCCGACGAAAAAAACATAATTCATTGATCACCGCTACGCCCGACGGCTGTAACGGCCTGTCGGGCGTTTTTTTGTCTGTTCAGTTTGCATGCAAATTCACCGGGCGCCCTTTACAAAGACAGATACAGTACATTACATTAACAGCATGAAACTCCTCCTGCTGCTATCCCTGTTATTGCTCGGGGCATGTGCATCAACCAAAGACAATGTGCAAACACATGAAGCCGGCAGCCCCGCCATCGTCAGGAAACTCACTTCTTATGCAGACAGTCTGATCGGTACCCCGTACAAATATGGCGGCCACTCTCCAAAATCCGGATTCGATTGCAGCGGCTTCGTCGACTATGTGTTTCGGCATTCGGCGCATGTATCGCTGCCGCATAATGCACGGAAAATAAGCCGGCATGGATTGCCCGTCCAGATGTCGCAGCTGCGCGAGGGCGATCTGGTGTTCTACGACACCAACAATCAGGCTTTTTCACACGTCGGGATCTACCTGGGTAACAATCGCTTCATTCATGCACCCAGCAGCGGCGGCAGAGTACGCACGGAAAACATGCACGAGGCTTACTGGGAAAAACACTACAACGGCGCGCGGCGCATTGTTGTGCGCGATTGAACCTTGCGTGCCTCTTTCAGTGCCTCCGCCAACTGGAACACCGACATCGCATAATAGTCGCTGTTGTTGTAACGCGTGATGACCTCAAAGTTGTTGAACACCAGCCAGAACTCCTTGCCATCCCCCACCGTAAAATCGATCAGACGCGCAGTCTGATCCTGTGCCGATTTCATGGCCGGCGTTATTCCGGATATCGACCATGCCGCGACTGTGCGCGGAGTCGTGATATCTCCGGCACAGATATCCTCGCTGACCTGCGCACGCACCGCAATCGGCGGTTTCACCATGGTATGTCTCTTGTGTGCTGACTTTCCTGTGCCCGTCGCTTGTTGCAAAACTTCGCTGATCCAGCCAAAGCGTTTCAGGTAATTGGCGACGCTGCCTATCGCGTCCCCGTCTTCACGCAGCAAATTGATCTTGCGATTACCATTGAAATCAATCGCATAAACGCGATAGCTGCTCGGCATGAATTGCGGGATCCCCAGCGCACCGGCGTAAGAGCCGCGTATGGCAAGCAAATTGAACTGCTGTTCACGTGCCAGCAACAGAAAATTCTCCAACTCGCTACGGAAGAAATCGGCACGCGGCGGATAGTCGAATGCCAGCGTGGTTAATGCATCAATGGTGCGGAAATTACCTGCATCCTGGCCATAGATGGTTTCCACACCGATCACGGCGACAATTATATCTTGCGGCACACCGTATTTTCGCTCGGCGCGCTGCAGGCTTTTCCGGTATTTGTTCCAGAATTCCAGACCCAGCTTGATGCGTTGCGGATTGACAAAGTTCGCACGATATTCCAACCATGGCTTGGCGGTGGCAGGGAGGGAAATGGCGTCGATCACCGACTGAACACGCTCGGCATGGGCAAACACGCTTTCAAGTTCACTACGCTTGAATTTGTGCTTGGCAACCATTTGGTCAATGAATTCGGGAATCCCAGGCAACTCAACCGAGTGAGCGGAAGGTACTGCAAGAAACAGCGCCAGCAAAGCAAAGACGTGGATAAATTTCATAATGCGCGGATTCTAACCGATGGATGCTCGACAGACTGTCTCAACTACTGTTAAATTCCACGTTTTGCCCGGCCAGAAGCAGGCGCGGCCACAAACTTCATGTGCCGGCAAACCTCAACCATCAAGCAATTGCTGAAAGAACCCTAGCTATGAACACAACAACTCAACATCATCGCCTCATCATTCTCGGTTCCGGTCCGGCCGGATATACCGCCGCAATTTATGCCGCACGCGCCAACCTCAAGCCGGTGCTGATCACCGGCCTTGCCCAGGGCGGCCAGATGATGACGACCACCGAAGTGGACAATTGGCCGGCCGATGTAATGGGCGTACAGGGGCCGGAATTAATGGCGCGCTTCCAGCAGCATGCGGAGCGGTTCAATACGCAGATGATTTTCGACCAGATCCACACCGCCAAACTACAGCAGAAGCCTTTTCTGTTGATCGGCGACGCCGGCAGCTACAGTTGCGATGCCCTGATCATCGCCACCGGTGCTTCTGCGCAGTATCTCGGCCTGCCTTCCGAAGAATCCTTCATGGGGCGCGGTGTTTCCGGCTGTGCGACCTGCGACGGATTCTTCTATAAAGGTCAGGAAGTGGCGGTTGTCGGCGGCGGCAATACCGCCGTGGAAGAAGCCCTGTACCTATCCAACATCGCCAAACACGTCACGCTGGTGCACAGGCGCGACACCTTCCGCGCCGAGCGCATCATGGTCGATCACCTGATGGAAAAGGTGGAAGAAGGAAAAATCTCGCTGCAACTCAACAGCACGCTGGACGAAGTGCTCGGTGATGCCAGCGGCGTGACGGGGATGCGTGTCAAACTCGTGCAGAGCGGCGAGACCAAAGAAATTCCGCTGCAGGGTGTATTCATCGCGATAGGTCACAAGCCCAATACCGATATCTTTTCCGGGCAACTGGAAATGAATAATGGCTACATCCAGACGCGCGGCGGTTCGAACGGCAATGCCACTGCAACCAGCATCCCCGGCGTGTTCGCTGCCGGTGATGTGCAGGACCAGATCTACCGCCAGGCGATCACCAGTGCCGGAACGGGTTGCATGGCAGCGCTGGATGCGGACAAGCATTTGGCCTCGCTAAGCAAAACCTGAATCGTTATTTCTGCACAGCTACCGTTGTGAAGAAACCGGTGAAAAGCAAAACCGGCAAGATAGCTCCCGAAGATGCCGCGCTGTTCCGCGCGACAGTCGGCGAAGTGCAGCCTCTACCGGAACAAAACCGCATTACGCCACGACCTGCCCCGCGCAAACCGCTGCTTGACCGCCCGGCAACACCAGTGGCAATACCAGATACGCTTTCTGATTTCGCAGCTGAAAAAGTGCTAGATGAATTTTTGAGCAACGGCCTGTCGCGCATGACCCTGCGCAAGCTGCGGCGAGGAACCTGGCCGATTCAAGACAGCCTGGACCTGCACGGCAACAACACCGACACGGCGCGCAAACTGTTACAGGAGTTCTTGCATGAAGCGACGCAGCGCAACTTGCGCTGCGTGCTGGTGATACATGGAAAGGGACTAAACAGCCAGAGTGGCGAAGCGGTATTGCGCAAGCTCACGCGCCACTGGCTCACACAACATCGGCAGGTATTGGGATATTGCGACGCGCAACCCCGTGATGGCGGTAGCGGTGCGGTACTGGTGTTACTGAAAAGCAATATTTAGCAGTTTTTCAGGAGCCGGCTAGGTTTTCTTGCTCATTACATACATCATGTACTCAAAGAACATTTCACACCAATCCTGGTCGTTTTCCTTGAGCGATTGCAGCAACTTTTTGACTTCCGTCACAGGCCAATTCGGGTTGTACGACACCAGCATGTTCTCCGGGTAGATTTCGAGTGATACGCTGAGGCGGTCCGCCATTTTCTTGATCCCGTTCAGCATCAGCAAAATATCCTTGTCGGATTCAACTTCGGCAGTCAAATCCCCGTACATTTTCGGATGCTGCTTGGTAAATTCGATGAATTTGGTCAGTATGTAAAAGAATTCGCCCTTGTTATCCTTGCTCACCGCATCGCCCATCATGAATGGCATCACCGACAATTCCAGCCAGTA
>DIYV01000169.1:7117-9697 GCA_002429165.1 Gallionella sp. UBA6045
CCGCGCGTGGCGATTTCCCTGCCCTCCAGCACACTGGGCCTGAACAGCAGGAAACTGGGGAAATCGTCGTAAAGCTTGCCTGTATGATTGTGATCGCGAAAATAGGCGTTGAAAAGCTTCAATATCGCCTCGTCGTTTTTTTCCGCAACCTTATTGGTTTTATCGGGAGCTGCCCCACCCTTGCTTTCCTGCATAAAACAAATCCCCGTGTTCCATTAAATTCGGCACATCTAATACGTTTGCAATCATACATCCACATGCTAGACTCATGTGCGAATTGGCTGGATTTTTTCGGCTGGATTTGATTTCAATCAAAATTACCATTCCCGGGAATAATTATATGGGCAAATTTCTGCTGATTTTCTTGATACTGGCCAGCGCAAACGCCTTCGCCGAGGTAAATAAATGGGTGGATGACCAGGGTCGTGTGCATTATTCGGATCAGGCGCCGCCACCCGAGGTACAAGCAAAAGCATTGCGTTCAGCATCCAACTCCGAAGGCGCAGCGAGCGCAAGCGGTGTGGCCGGAACAGATGCATCTGCCGCTTCGAAATCCTTTGTAGAGCAGGAAGCCGCCTTGAAAAGACAACAACTGGCGAAACAGGAAGCTGCTGAACAAGCCGCGCAAAAGCAGGCTGCTGCAGATACACTAAAAGCCAATTGCGCCACAGCGCAAGAAAATTTGAGAACTTTGCAGTCAGGCGCGCGCCTATTGGAGGTCAATCCCAACGGCGAGAGATCTTACATAGACGATACACAACGCCAGCAACGCATCGAAAAGATCCAGCAGGACATCAGCAATAACTGCAAGTAACCTAGGCGACCAGCTGTTCGTCGCGCATCCGCAACGCTTCCTCGATATCCACCGCCACCACCTTGGATACGCCCTTCTCCTGCATGGTCACGCCGACCAGTTGTTGCGCCAGTTCCATGGTGATCTTGTTGTGACTGATAAACACGAACTGGGTGTGTTGTGCCATTTTCTTGATCAGCGCGCACAGCCGCTCGGTGTTGGTGTCGTCCAGCGGCGCATCCACTTCATCGAGCAGGCAGAACGGCGCGGGGTTGAGCTGGAACAGCGAGAATATCAGCGCGATCGCGGTGAGGGCCTTTTCCCCGCCGGACAGCAGGTGGATCGAGCTGTTCTTCTTGCCCGGCGGCTGCGCCATCACCTGCACGCCGCTGTCGAGTATCTCTTCGCCGGTCAGCACCAGCCGCGCTTCTCCGCCCGCGAATAGCACCGGGAACAACTCCGACAGATGCTGGTTGACCTTGTTGTAGGTGTCCATCAACAGATCACGCGATTCCTTGTCGATGCGGCGTATCGCATCTTCCAGCGTCGCCATCGCCTCGTTCAGATCCTGGGCCTGTGCATCCAGATAAGCTTTACGCTCGGTCGCGACCTGCAGTTCCTCGAGTGCCGCGAGATTCACCGCACCCAATGCCTCGATGTCGGCATTCAGCCGGTTCAATTCGCTCTGCAACACATTCGGCTTGTTGTTGCCGGTCTCCAGCAACGGCAGCAGTACTTGTTCGTCCACGCCCTGCAACTGCTCGGACCATTGCTCGAAATGCAGGCGCGCTTCCTGCTCCTTGAGGGTCAACTCGTTGAGTTTCTCGCGTAGCGGGTTCAACCTGTGCTCGCAGGCCATGCGCTCCTGCTCCTGCTTTTGCAGGGTGACGGTGGCGTTTTCCAGAATGTTGCGCGCCTCGCCCAGTGCCTGCTCGCATGCCTGGCGTGACTGCAAGGCCGCCTGCAATTGCTGTTGTGCCGAGTCATCCTCGCTGACCGACAGATCGGCGCGCAATTGCGCCAGATTCTGCTCGAACTGCGCCAGCGCATCGGTGATCTGCTGAACGTTGTGCTGCAGATCGGCGATTTTCTCGGTGCAGGTCTTGGCAAAGAAATGGGCTTCCTGCAGGGCGTGCTGCGCCTGCTGGGCGCGGCTGCGTTGTTCGCGCAACGCGATATCGCTGGCGTTGGCATGGCGCTGCGCCTCGTCTACCTGCGCATAGAAAGCGGCGATCTGCTCGCGCAGCATCGCCATCTGTTCGTCTATGCCCGCCTGCTGGCGTTGTTCCGTGCCAAGCAGGTCGGCCACTTCCTGCATCTCGCGCTCGATCTGCGCGGCACGTTCCACGCTGCGCTCATGCGCCTGGTTGAGTTTGAGTATGTTCATTTGCAAACCATGCAGACGCTGCTGCAATTCGTTTCCCGCAGTGCGCAACGGCGCGATCTGCATATCGATGGACTGATAATGCTGCTCGGCTTTCGTGACTTGCTCGCGGGAATACTCCGCGTTGCGGTCCTGCTCGACCAGCTCCGTTTCCAGTTTCTCTATTTCGCGCTGCCTCGCCAGCACACCGTGCAACTGGCTGTCCGGGGCGTGATACAGCACGCTGTGCGCACCGATCAAATGTCCCTGCGGCGTAACGAACCAGCCGCCCGCCGGCAACTGCGCGCATTGCGCATAACCCTGCGCCATATCCGCCACCGCATACACATGGGTCAACCAATCGCGCAGCACCGGGAGCACCTGTGCGTCCTGGCATTGCACATAACTCAACAGGGTCTTCAAC
>DIYV01000169.1:9967-15945 GCA_002429165.1 Gallionella sp. UBA6045
TCGCTCCACGCGGCAGCGGCATCCAGAGACGGCAGGGACAGCGCATTCAGCCGTTCCCGCAACACAGCTTCAAGCGCGTCTTCCCAGCCCGCCTCGATGCGTATCGCCTGCCACAGGCGCGGCTTGTTTTCCAACTGATGTTGTTGCAGCCAGGCATTGAGGTTCTTGTCGCTGTCGATCTGGCGCTGCAATTGCTGCAGGGCATTAAGCCTGGCCTCGGTCTGGGCCAGAATGCGTTCCTGCTGTTGCAATGAATCGCGCTGGTTGCGCCGCTGCGTATCGGCCTGCGGCAACTGCTCCTGCAAAAGTGCCAGCTTTTCGATCTGTTCGGCACGTTCCATTTCAAGTTCGGCCACCTGTTGCTGCGCCTGTTGCAGCGCGCCACCATCGGCGCCCGGCAGGTTGTCTTTTTCCATCATCAACCGCAAGCGGCGGGAATCCAGTTGCTGGATGTTGCGTTGCAGATTGGCATGCTGCGTTTCAGCCAATTGCAGTTGCTGTTGCAGCAACAATTGTTCGCGCTGCAGTTCGTTGTGGCGCTCCTGCGCGATGCGCGCGGAATCTTCCGCCTGCGGCAGGTTCCGCCCTTCCAGCTGAGCGAGCTGCTCCGCCTCGCTCACCTTGGCGCCGGCCCCATCCTGCTGGCGCTGCCAGTGTTCCAGCAGCGAATGCACGCCCTGGCGCTGGTGCTTCTGTTGTTCGATCTGCTTCTCTGTATTGGCGAGCTGCTGCGTCATGCGCTGGCGTTGCTCGGTGATGTGCTTGATGTGCTGCTCCAGCCGCGCGATCTCGGCATTCGCCGTGTACAGATCGCCCTGCTTGACGTGCAGTGCGTCGGAAAGCTGGTAATGCCCGCTGCGCGCGGTTTCCAGCTGGCTTTCAATCTCGCGCAAGCGCGCGGTTTCGCTTTCGAGTTCGGTGCGCGTCTTCTCGGTGCCCTGCGCGAATCTGCTGCGCTGCGCTTCAGCCTCCTGTTTCTTGACCAGCCAGAACAAACGCTGCGTGGTGTCGCGCTGCGTTTCCAGCGCGCGGTACTGCTTCGCCACCTCGGCCTGCGCGCCCAGATGCACCAGCTGTTTTTCCAGCTCCTGCAAAATGTCGCTGACGCGCAACAGATTGTCGCGCGTGTCGCCGATACGCAATTCCGTTTCGCGGCGGCGGTCGCGGTATTTGGAAACGCCCGCGGCTTCCTCGAGAAAGATGCGCAACTCCTCGGGTTTGGCCTCGATGATGCGCGAGATCATGCCCTGCTCGATTATGGCGTAGGCGCGAGCACCCAGCCCGGTGCCGAGGAATATGTCGGTGATGTCCTTGCGCCGCACGTGCTGGTTGTTGATGTGGTAACTGGAATCGCCGTCGCGTTGCAGCACGCGCTTGATGGAGATTTCCGCATAGCTGGACCACTGCCCGTTCGCCTTGCCCAGCGAATTGTCGAAGACCAGTTCGACGCTCGCGCGCGACACCGGCTTGCGCTTGCTGGAACCGTTGAAGATCACGTCCTGCATGGTCTCGCCGCGCAGCGCGGAAGCCTTGGACTCGCCCAGCACCCAGCGCAGCGCGTCGATCACGTTCGACTTGCCGCAGCCGTTCGGCCCGACCACGCCCACGATCTGCCCCGGCAGCGAAATGTGCGTGGGATCGACGAAGGATTTGAAACCGGCCAGTTTTATATGGGAAAGACGCAATTTGGTTGCCACAACGTTTTATAATGCGCGCTATTCTAACCGAACCGGACTGGCATACCAATATGACCACGCAACCCTCTAAAACACTGGAAACTTTTCCCAATCCGAGCCCGCAGCGCGACTACCATATCCACATGGAGATCCCCGAGTTCACCTGCCTTTGTCCCAAGACCGGCCAGCCCGATTTTGCCACGCTGGTGCTGGATTACATCGCGGATCAAAACTGCATCGAACTGAAAAGCCTCAAACTGTATATCTGGTCGTTCCGCAACGAGGGGCATTTCCACGAGGACGTCACCAACCGCATCCTGGACGATCTGGTCGCCGCCATACAGCCGCGCTTCATGCGCCTGACTGCGAAGTTCTACGTGCGCGGCGGCATTTTCACCAACGTGGTCGCCGAACACCGCAAGCCGGACTGGCAGCCTGTGCCGCTGATCGAGTTGAACCGGTTCGACACGCAGTCGAACACCCGGGGCTGATGTTGCTCTTATGATGTTGCCCTCATGATGTTTCTGGGCCTGGACTTCGGCACTTCCGGCGCGCGGGCCTGCGTTATCGACAACGCAAAGACCATCGTCTGGAAACATCACGTCACCTATCTTGACCCTGCCAGGCAAACTCCTTCCGACTGGCGTAACGCACTGCACGCGTTGCTCAGTGCGTTACCGAAAAATATCGCGGCCGGGTTGCATGGCATTGCGCTGGACGGCACCTCGGGCACGGTGCTGTTGTGCGATACGGACATGCAGCCATGCTCCGCCGCCCTGCTCTACAACGACGATCGCGCGCACTCACAAGCCGAACAACTCAGGAAAATCGCACCTGCAGGACATACCGTTTGTACCGCCACATCTGGCCTTGCCAAGTTTCTATGGCTGACGCAACAAGGTAATGTCCATCATGCGGCGTATTTTTTGCATCAGGCCGATTGGCTCACCGCACTGCTCAGCGGACAGCCGGGCAGCAGCGATTATCACAATGCGCTGAAGACCGGCTACGACGTCGAAAGGTTGTGCTGGCCGGATTGGGTATTGGCGCTGCCGCATAGCTATCTGTTGCCGCGGGTACTGGCTCCAAGCGAAGTGATCGGGCAGATACAGCCGGACATCGCCGCGCATTTCGGCATCAATCCGCAATGCTTCATTCACGCCGGAACCACCGACAGCACCGCGGCTTTCATCGCTTCGGGTATCGATGAAACAGGCGTCGGCGTGACGACCCTCGGCACTACACTGGTACTCAAGCAACTCTCGGCACAGCGCATAGAAGCGCCTGAATACGGCGTATACAGCCATCGCTACGGTGAACTGTGGCTGGTGGGCGGCGCATCGAATGCCGGTGCCGGCGTGCTGGGCCGCTACTTTGATAATGCGCAACTTGCCGCACTGAGCATGCGTATCGATCCTTTAAAATATTCTCCGCTGGATTACTACCCGCTGACCGGAATCGGCGAGCGCTTCCCCGTCAATGATGCGCAGCTCGCGCCGCGGCTGGAACCGCGCCCGGATAGTGATGCGGAATTTCTGCATGGATTGTTGCAGGGCCTGGCGCGTATCGAGGCGGCGGGCTATGCCAGGCTTGCCGAACTGGGTGCGCCCGCACTCAAGCGCGTTGTGACCAACGGCAGCGGCGCGAAGAATGATACATGGAGAATAATGCGGGAAAGGCTGCTCGGTGTGCCGGTCAGCACAGCTTCCAATTGCGAAGCGGCTTACGGCAGCGCGCTGCTGTGCCTTGATGAATTTTATTTTCCTGGCAAAGCAGCTTCGAACTGAGCCAGCGGAACCGGCTTGCTGAACAAATAACCCTGAAAAGCATGGCAACCGCGCAGATCGAGAAACTCGAATTGCTCCCTGGTCTCTACGCCCTCCGCAATCACATTCAACCCCAGCGCCTCGGTCATCGCGATGATGGTCTGCACAATGGCGGCATCGTTGGGATCGGTGGTTATATCGCGCACAAACGATCGATCGATTTTGATCTGGTCCAGAGGCAATCGCTTGAGGTACTGCAAAGAGGAGTAGCCGGTACCGAAGTCGTCCATCGAAAAACTCACACCGAGCAGTTTTAGTTCGCGCATCTTGGCTATGGTGTCTTCGACGTTTTCCAACACGACACTTTCGGTCAACTCCAGCTTGAGGTGCGAGGGTTTCGCGCCGCTCTCCAGCAACACATGCTGCACCTGTGCGACAAAGTCGATCTGGTGTAACTGTCTGATGCTGACGTTCACCGCCAGCGTCAGGTCGCGTGTCAGCGCGTTATTCTGCCATGCCTTGAGTTGCGCACAGGCCGTTTGCAACACCCACAAACCGATCGGCACGATCAGCCCGGATTCTTCAGCCAGCGGGATAAATTGCATCGTTGAAATCAGACCGTTGCGGGGATGATCCCAGCGTAACAACACCTCGGCCCCCAGCGGACGTTGCAGATTGTCGACCTGGACATGGTAATGCAGGCAGAATTGCTGTTTGTTGAGCGCATGGCGCATATCCGCTTCCAATGCCGCGCGCGCATCCAGCGTTGCCTGCATTTGCGGATCGAAGAAGCGAATGGCATTGCGCCCGGCCGACTTGGCCTGATACATCGCGACATCGGCGTGCTGGAGCAGGCTTTCCGCGCTTTCCTCGTGATTTATAAACAGGCCAATGCCGATACTGACTGTCAAATGACACTCGAAATCGCTTAGCTTATAGGGCTTGTCCAACTCGATACGGATTTTTTCCGCAACCAGTTCGGTTTGGCCGGCGGCCTCGTCCGCCTCGCTGCCCAGCCCTTCCAGCAGCACCACAAATTCATCGCCGCCCAGCCGGGCCACGCTGTCACCCTCGCGCACGCAAGTAAGCAAGCGGCGAGTCGCTTCTATCAGCAACAGGTCACCCGTGGCATGGCCTCGCGTGTCATTGATGGTCTTGAAGTGATCCAGATCCAGAAACAGCAATGCGCCATAACGGGCGTTTCTGACACTGGCTGCCAACCCCTGCTGCAAACGATCCATCAACAAGCGACGGTTCGGCAGAGCTGTCAGAGGATCGTAAAAGGCCAGCTGATGGATCTCCTGTTCCGACTTCTTGCGATCGCTGATATCGCGGAAAACCGCGACGTAGTGAGTCAATTTATGTTCGTTATCGTAGACGGCCGTGATGGTCATCATCTTCGGATAGATACTGCCATTCCTGCGCTTGTCCCAGATCTCGCCAGACCACTTGCCGGTAGCGCGCAAAGCAGTCCACATGGCCTGGTAGAAAGCGGCATCGTGCCGGCCGGACTGGAATATGCGCGGGTTATGCCCAACGACCTCGTCCTTGCTGTAGCCGGTGATTTCATGGAAGGCCTGATTGACGCGCAGGATTTTCGCATCGGGCGTCGTGATCATGATCGCTTCCTGGGTGTCGAAGGTCACTGCAGCGATGCGCTGCATCTCCTGGTTCTTCTTGCGTTCGGTGATATCGCGGCTTGAGGCATAGAGAAAAAACTGTCCGTCGATTTCGGCGCCGGTCGTGCTTACCTCGACATCGATCAAACTGCCGTCCTTGCGCCGGTGTCTGGTCTCGAACAGCGCACCGTCCATGTTGATCATCTTTTTGAAGCGTTCCATCAATTCTTCTCTTGACCATTGCGCATCCCAGTGAGCCACGTTAAGGCCGGACATTTCTTCCCTGGTATAACCCAGCATATGGCAAAAGGTATCATTGGTCTCCACAATATTGCCTTGCGTATCCACTATGTGGATACCCTCCAGCGCAGAGCTCATCAATGCCTGTTGACGGCGCAACAGCACATCGGATTTCTGTTCGGCAATTTTGCGTTCGGTTATGTCATGGATGATCGAGAACAGCAGGGTCTTACCTGTGGTTTTGACTGGCGAGGAATGTACTTCAACCGTACGCATCTCGCCGCTGGACAAGCGATGCGGAAAAATAAAATAGTTGCGGTTCTCGATTTTCGCCCGAATGCGTTCGGCGGCGATTTCATCCGGCGGCAAGGTATTGATCTGCGCTATGTTCATGGCCAGCAGACGTTCCAGCGGATAACAGTAAAACCGGCTGGCAGTTACGTTGGCATCCACGATCTCGCCAGATTCCGGATTGATCAGCAGCATGATGGAATTGTGCCGCTCGAACATCTGCCGGAAGCGTAAATCGCTTTGTTCCGTATAGCTCAACCCATCAACCATACAAGCCACCCATGTTTTGCAGATGATTATTCGAATTTCACAGGCCAATGCAATTCGATATTAAAACTAATTTTAATATAATCATATAGTCCGATCACTAGTGTCCCAACGTTAAT
>DIYV01000082.1 GCA_002429165.1 Gallionella sp. UBA6045
GTGATCATTCTGGCGGTGATTTCGCTGCTCAACTTCAAGATATTCCGGGATGCGTGGAATGCAAGCCGGCGGGACGGGATTGCAGCAGCGTCAACCTTTGTCGCGACACTGCTGTTCGCGCCCAATATTCAGTACGGGATACTGGTCGGAATGTTGCTTGCGCTGGCGATGTTCCTGTTCCGCACCATGAAGCCGCGCATTGTTCTGTTGGGGCTGGACGAGAACGGCGAACTGCAGAACGCGGAAAGATACAGTCTGCCGCAGTTCCATCCGGAAGTGGTGGCAATCCGTTTTGACGGGCAGCTGTATTTCGCCAACGTGAATTATTTTGAGGCATCCATCCTCTACTTGATCAGCAACGATGCGGATATCAGATATGTAATGGTGGATGCAAGAGGTATCAACGGACTTGATGCCTCTGGTGTGGCAATGCTGCGCGAACTTGTAACACGGTTGAGAGGGAATGGGATTTCACTGGTTTTTTATAATATCAAATTACCGGTGCTGGAAGTGATGCAGCGCACCGGACTGCAAAATATCATTCAGGAGAAAAATATTTTCTCGTCCGAACGGAACGCTTTGAATGACATTAATGCGCGGCTCGAAGCAGAATCCGTTTCCTGATCTGTAAAGCCGGAGTTTTCCGGAACACAATTTTCAGCTCTGTTAAAATGTAACCACGCAATATGGCATGCTGTGCCGCTCCGGCGCAGTATCCAGTTTGTTTCCATTTAGCCAAAAAATTTTGGGTTTGTCGCAGCCATGGATGTTCACACGCTACTAGTATCATTTGCCAATGACTTTGCCAGTTTACTGGTAACAGTGTTGCTTATCGTCGCATATCACATCTTTCTCCGTAATAAAGTCAAAAAGAATCCAACTTACACGGTACAGGCAGTCAACAGGATTGCACGGACGGCATGGGTGGAGACCATCATGGGTGATGAGAAAAATGCCGTGCTGGCTGTGCAGACACTGCGTAACTCCACCATGGCAGCCACTTTTCTCGCTTCGACATCGGTGCTTTTGATTATTGGGGTACTGACACTCAGTGAGCAGGGTGAGAAGCTGGAGGCGCATTGGAATGCCCTGAACATGGTGGGTGCAATTAATCCGATGCTGTGGATGGTGAAACTGCTTACGCTATTGCTTGATCTGTTTGTCGCTTTCTTCGGCTTTTCCATGGCAATCCGTATATACAATCATGTGGGCTTCATGATCAATGTGCCGGTCAGGTTGAATCACAAGATGATCACGCCTGCGCATGTGGCGACCCATCTCAATCGCGCCGGTCATTTCTACAGCATGGGCATGCGTGCCTATTATTTTCTGGTGCCGATGGTGTTCTGGCTATTCGGCCCGCATTTTATGCTCGTCTCGACCATAGTCCTGCTGCTGGCTTTATACCGCATAGACCGGGCGCCAAAGATCATGGTGCTGGATTACAGCGATACCGAATGAATATTTCAGTCGTGGCAATATCTGCGATCAGGGCAGCTTCACCAGGGCCGGTGATCCGGCGCGTAATGGTTGCTTGTTTGGGAATAGCACATCGACCGGGTATACCGACCCATTCTTTGTCTGGATTGGCTCCAACCCCAGCGTTTTGATTTTCCCGGTGTAGCTTGTTCCGGCAACGCTCACGGTTACCGTCTGGCCGGTTTTCACATTGTCTATTTGCGGGGAGGGGAGGTGCATGCGCGCAATCATCTCTCCCGATCTGGCCAGCGTCAGCAGCATCTGCAGCTGTAGTCCACTAGCCACGCTCAGGCCCGGCTCTGCCTGGCGGAGAATCACGACAGCATCGAACGGCGCGCGCAGGGATGTTTCTTCCAGTGCTTTCTGATCCTGCCGCAATCTTGCGCGCGCTTCGGCAAGCATGGATAGGCTTTTTACCCTGCGCAGCTTGGCCTGATCGAGATCTGTGGTGGAAACGATGGTGCGTTCATACAACTCCTGCACGCGATCCAGATCGCGTTTTGCCTCTTCCGCTTCGGCATCCAAGCGGGTGATTTCGGATTGGGTTTCGGCCACACTGGCCTGATAAGTTGTGCTGTCCAGCGACAGCAAGACTTGGCCCTTTTTAACCAGGTCGCCCACTTCGACGTTTACTGCCTTTACCACGCCGGACACCGGCGTCGAAAGCTCAACCCGTTGCGACCACTGCAGGGTTGCCGGCACATCCGCGGCCCACAGCGCCTGCGGGAAGAATGCGGCGATGATCAGCGCTATCCATTTTTTCATTTCAGATTCCCCTTGTTTGTTGCAACTTCACTCAGCGGCTTGCCCAGCAAGGCTTCCAGATGCGCGAAGCCAAGTGCCAATTGATATTCATTGCGGCGGGCACGCAGCTTGGCATCCGACGTTTCCACCATGGAAGTACCAAGGTTGCTCTTCAGCTCCAGCTCATACAGGCCGCGGCTGCGTTCCAGCTGCAGGTCGCGGTACTCGGTATATCCCCGGGCAGCACTGCGCGCCGTACTCTGCAACTGGGTAATATCAAGGCAGGTTTCCAGCAGCGCCTGGGTCAGATCCATTTTCAGCTTTGCGGTGCCGGCCTGCAGTTTGTTGAACCGGGCCATTTCGCGCGCGACGCGGGAGTCAGAACGATTGCCCTGATACAAAGGCCAGGACAGTATCAGTCCGGCACTCAGGTTATCCCGTGTGGTTGCAGGGCGGCTGTAATCGGCGGCCTGTACTTCTGCGTCCAGGGTCGGGCCATTTTCTGCGCGCAGCGCTTCCACGCGTTGTTGCGAAGCCGCAAGCATTTCCTGTTGCGCATGCAGCCGCGGATTGTTGCTCAGCAGTATCGGCAGCAGCGTTTCGTAATCGGGCAGGACACGCTGGTTGCCCGAAAGTGTTGGGTCTTCCAGATCGCCGGGCAACACACCGGGACGGTTCATGGCATTGGCCAGCATGGCGCGCGTGATACGCTGTCGCTGTGCGCTGGCGTTGCGTTTCTCCAGAATGTCGCGATAACGTGACTGAAGTTCGGCCAGCTCGACACTGGATATCTGTCCCTGTGCCAGCCGGTCTTTTCCCTGGTCGAAGTTGACGTAATACACCGCCATCAGCTCGTTATCCACGGTGTACTGCATATCGGCCAGCAGCACGTCGAAATAGCGCGCCATGATGTCCAGGCGGCGCTGGTCGAGCGTGGTGGTGAGATCGGCCTCGCGCGCCTTCAGCTCGGATTTGGCAGCCAGTTCGGCATTGCTGCTGCGCCCGAAATCATAGAGCGTCTTGCGTGCGGTCAGACGAACGCTGTTGTCGCTGGTGAAGTCCGGCTCCCCGGTAGTGGGTCGTCCACTGCGCAAAATGCCTTCGAGATCGATGCGGGTATCCTGGCTCGAGCTGGCGATATCCCGGTCTGCCGAGGCGCTGTCCCGGTCCGCCTCGGCCATCAACAGATCAGGATGGGCTGATTCCGCCGCGGCCAGTGCGGCCTCCAGGGTGAGTGTGCCGGCAAGGGCAGGGGAGCAAACAACAGATAGAAAAATCAGGCAGCTGATGCGGCTCAGCAATGGCAAGCCGCACGGTTTCATTTCGCCAGTTGTCGCTTGTAGGCGCTGAACGACATGGTTTTGCAGGCACCCTCAGCCACACATTTGCCGAGCAGCATGAACTCGTTGACGTCGATTGCCGTTCCGGGAAAGCGCGTGATCAGTTTGCCATCCGGATCAAAAAAATCGAATACCGGTGTTCCGTACACACGGTGCTCCAGGCTGAACGCTTTTTCCGTGGTTTCGGTTCCCTTGAAATCCTCCATCGGGAGGCTGCCGCGGATATCCACCGTGAAAAGCAGAAAATGCTGATGATAGTAGTCCTGCACTTCACTCTGGTTGAGGATGGTGTTTTTCATGCGGAAGCAGAACGGGCAATCGACTTGCTCGAACATGATCATGATGCCGGTCTTGCCTTCCTTCTTTGCATTGGTCAACTCGCTTTTGAAGTCGCCCATTTTCAAATCAAAAAAGTATTGCTCGGCATCTCGCGTTTCGGCAAAGCATGTTCCAGTGCAGAGTATGAACAACAAACCGGCAACAAAAATTTTCATGGCCTTACCCTGTCAGATTCATTTGAACCATACTAGCGCGAGGTTGCCCGAACTGTGCGCTGGTTATACGCGCTGGAGAACGGGCGGTTCACGTCACAAGCACCCGGCCCGGTCTCCCGAGTTCGCTCAGGAATAGTTGATCACGCTTCCCGCATCATGA
>DIYV01000089.1 GCA_002429165.1 Gallionella sp. UBA6045
ATGAAATGATGCTGGCTCTCAGGCAAGTCATCCTCGGCATAGATCGCTTCTACCGGGCATTCTGCCACACACAGTGTACAATCGATACATTCCTCCGGGTCGATCACCAGAAAATTCGGCCCCGCGTGGAAACAGTCCACCGGACACACTTCCACACAGTCGGTGTATTTGCATTTGATGCAGGATTCAGAAACAACGTAGGTCATAGTGAAGCTCCAAGTATCAACATCGGGGTATTTTAGCAGAGCTGGTCATAATTAATTCACTTCACAGCAAAGCTGTTTTTGGTTAGCATTAGACTTGAAACAGAGCGATCCGCACCCAAACTGTCGCCCGTCGCATTCCAAACACAACCCACACAATAGCGAGAACCAACCATGAGCGAACATATACATTACGTTTCCGATGCCACCTTTGAAGCCGAAGTCGTGCAAGCCCCCCTGCCGGTACTGGTGGATTACTGGGCTGAGTGGTGTGGTCCATGCCGCATGATCGCGCCTATTCTGGAAGAAGTTTCCAAGGAATACGCCGGCCGTCTGACGGTCGCCAAACTGAATGTGGACGAGAACCAGCAAACACCCGCAAAGTTCGGCATCCGCGGCATCCCGACCCTGATGCTGTTTAAGAACGGCGACATCGCCGCCACCAAGGTCGGCGCATTGTCCAAATCCCAATTAACGGCTTTTATTGACAGCCACATCTAAAGCGTTTACTGTCACACCCGCATCGCCTCCCCAGCTTCGTCCCTTAGGTAGCTAAAACATAAAAGCGAACACGCTCCAGGCCATGCGGGTGGACTTCTTCCACCCCGATCCGAATCATTCCGAACTTCCCTATTGATATTCTCTTGGTAACATTCTCTCGATTTTCCTTCTTTCAATCACCCTTCGCGCATCGCTATGCACTTATCCGACCTAAAAACCAAACACGTCACTGAACTCGTTGAAATGGCCGCGGCCAATGAAATAGAAAACGCCAACCGAATGCGCAAGCAGGATGTCATGTTCGCGCTGCTGAAAAGCCATGCCAAGAAAGGCGAAAGCATCTTCGGCGACGGCACGCTGGAAATCCTGCCGGATGGCTTCGGCTTCCTGCGCTCGCCGGACACTTCATACCTTGCGGGCCCGGATGACATCTATGTCAGCCCGAGCCAGATACGCCGTTTCAACCTGCACACCGGCGATACGATCGAAGGCGAGATACGCACCCCCAAGGACGGCGAGCGCTATGTCGCGCTGGTAAAAGTGGACAAGGTCAACGGCGAACCGCCCGAGAACGCGAAGAACAAGATTCTGTTCGAGAACCTCACCCCCTTATTCCCGACTGTACCTTTGATCCTTGAACGCGACATACGCGCCGAAGAAAACATCACCGGACGCATCATCGACATCGTCGCGCCGATCGGCAAAGGCCAGCGCGGCTTGCTGGTAGCCTCGCCAAAATCCGGCAAGACCGTGATGCTGCAACACATCGCTCATTCCATCTCCTCGAACAATCCCGATGCAACCCTGATCGTGCTGCTGATCGACGAGCGCCCCGAAGAAGTGACCGAAATGACCCGCACCGTGCGCGGCGAAGTGGTCGCCTCGACCTTCGACGAACCGGCCAGCCGCCATGTGCAGGTCGCGGAAATGGTGCTGGAAAAGGCCAAACGTCTGGTCGAGCACAAAAAGGATGTGGTGATCCTGCTCGATTCCATCACCCGTCTGGCGCGCGCTTACAATACCGTAGTCCCCTCTTCCGGCAAGGTATTGACCGGCGGTGTGGATGCCAATGCGCTGCACCGTCCCAAGCGCTTCTTTGGCGCTGCCCGCAACATCGAGGAAGGCGGCTCGCTGACCATCATCGCGACTGCGCTGGTGGACACCGGCTCGCGCATGGACGATGTGATCTATGAAGAGTTCAAGGGTACCGGCAACATGGAGATCCACCTGGACAGACGCATGGCCGAGAAGCGCATCTACCCGGCAATCAACGTGAACCGCTCCGGCACGCGCAAGGAAGAATTGCTGATCAAACCGGATATCCTGCAAAGAATCTGGCTGCTGCGCAAACTGCTATACCCGATGGACGAACTGGAAGCGATGGAATTCCTGCTCGACAAGATCAAGGCGACCAAGAACAACGCCGAATTCTTCGACTCCATGCGCCGCTAAAGCTCATTATTTCGTCGCCATACCTTGCCGTATTCAGGCTTGGGCCGGCTATGCAATACCATGTTTGATGCAAAACCAAATAAAAAAGGATTTTGACGGGTGCGGATAATTATGTATAATCCGCGCCTTCGCAAAAAATCGCCCCAAAATCACATTAGTAATCGAGGTTGTTATGTACGCAGTCATTAAAACCGGTGGTAAGCAATATCGCGTCACTTCCGGCGAAACTTTAAAAGTTGAGATCCTCCCCGGCGACGTGGGCAGCCCCATCGTGCTGGACAAGGTGCTGATGGTAGCCGACGGCGACAAGCTTTCCGTGGGCAAGCCATTGCTGACCGGCGCTACCGTTAAAGCGACTATCGTTGCCCACGGCCGCGGCGACAAGGTGCGCATCTTCAAGATGCGCCGCCGCAAGCATTACCAGAAGAACCAGGGGCATCGTCAAAACTACACCGAGATCCGCATCGACGGCATCTCCGCGTAAATCTGTTTTAAGGAGCAACTAGCATGGCATCAAAAAAAGGCGGCGGCAGTACCAGTAACGGACGCGACTCACACTCAAAACGGCTGGGCATTAAAAGCTACGGCGGCGAACTGATCAGCGCGGGCAGCATCATCGTGCGTCAGCGCGGCACTGAATTCCACCCCGGCGACAACGTCGGCATGGGCAAGGATCACACCCTGTTTGCCAAGATCACCGGCAAAGTGGTATTCGC
>DIYV01000143.1:0-2109 GCA_002429165.1 Gallionella sp. UBA6045
GGGGAGGCCGGGAGGGGTTAGCGCACGCCAGTCCCGCGATACGCCGCTTCGCGCGCGAACTCGGTGTGCAGGTTGCTCAGGTCAAAGGCAGCGGCGAGAAGGGCCGTGTCACCAAGGACGACGTGCAGCAATTCGTCAAAGCCGCGCTCGAGCAACCGCGCGGCGCCGCAGGCGGCAATGGTCTGCAGGTGCTGCCCCCACCGGTGGTGGATTTTGCCAAATTCGGCGAGATCGAGATCAGGCCGCTGTCGCGTATCCAGAAGATCTCCGGCGCTAACCTGCATCGCAACTGGGTGACGATCCCGCACATCACGCAATTCGACGAGGCCGACATCACCGAAATGGAAGCATTTCGCAAGGAATTGAATGTGGAATACGCCAAGCAGAACATTAAAATCACGCCGCTGGCCTTCATGCTCAAGGCGGTCGTGATCTCGCTGCAACAGTTCCCGGAATTCAACGCATCGTTGGATGCCAGCGGAGAGAATCTGGTGCTCAAGCAGTATTTCCACATTGGTGTGGCGGTGGACACGCCGGACGGATTGATGGTGCCGGTGCTGCGCGATGTGGACAAAAAAGGCATCGTGCAACTGGCCAGAGAGTTGGGCGAAATCAGCGCAAGAGCACGCGAGAAAAAGATAACCGCAGCCGAAATGCAAGGCGGCTGTTTTTCGATATCGAGTTTGGGCGGGATTGGCGGCACGGCCTTCACACCCATCATCAATGCGCCGGAAGTGGCGATACTCGGGGTGTCCAGGTCCATCATCAAGCCTATGCATCAGGATGACACCTTTGTGGCGCGCTTGATGTTGCCGCTGTCACTGTCATATGATCATCGCGTGATCGACGGCGCGGCAGCCGCGCGCTTTATCGTGTTCCTCTCGCAAGTGCTGGCAGACACCCGCCGCCTGGCGTTGTAATTCCTGACATTGTATTCAACGGTACTGCAATCAGTGAGCAATAAGGCAATCGGCATCCTGGGCGGGACGTTCGACCCGATACATTACGGGCACTTGCGACTTGCCGAGGAAATGCTGGAACTGGCCAATCTCAGCCAGATCCGTTTCGTCCCTGCCGGCACGCCACCGCATCGCGACGAGCCGCAGGTCTCAGCTCAGCATCGCAGTGAGATGGTGCGGCTGGCGATCGCCGACCAGCCCGCTTTCGTGCTGGACGACCGCGAAGTCGAACGCACCACGCCATGCTATACGGTGGATACGCTGCGCGAACTGCGCGCGGAGCTGGGGTTGGATCAACCGCTGTGCCTGCTGATGGGCGGCGATGCTTTCCTGCAGTTGCACACCTGGCACGAATGGGAACGATTGTTCGAGTTGGCGCACATCGTGGTGGGTTACCGTCCGGGTTTTACGCTGGAGGAACGTATCCACACTGCCACGCCGGAATTGCAATCGCATTATCAACAACGTTTGTGCGCTGCGCAGGTATTATCACAACAACCGGCGGGCGGGATTGCCGAACTGGCCATTCCGAAACTGGAAATCTCCGCCACGCTGATACGCAGCCGCGTGGCGGAAAATCGCAGCATACGCTATCTGCTACCCAACACGGTGGCAGATTATATTCATCAACATCAATTATACGAGCATGCTAAATACTGAAGAAAAAACCAAAGCCGTCGTCGCCGCACTTGAGGACGTCAAAGCCAACGAAATCACCGTGATCGACACCAGCAAACTCAGTTCTATGTTCGAGCGCATGGTTATTGCCAGCGCCAATTCCACCAGGCAGACCAAAGCACTTGCCGACAACGTGGTGGTCAAGCTCAAGGAACTCGGCGAAAAAGTTTATGGCCGCGAGGGTGAAGAGAGCGGCGAGTGGATACTGGTGGATCTGGGCGAAGTGCTGGTTCACGTCATGCAGCCTGCCATCCGCGATTACTACAACCTCGAGGAATTGTGGAGCAAGGCGCAGGCGGCACGGCCCAAGTTGGCGCAGCCCCCAAAATAGGACATGAAACCTTATTTGCAAGGCGCGTAGAGCTATTCACTTTGAATCGCTTTGCTTAAAGATGAAAGCAAAATCCCAACCCCCCTCAGTCCCCCCTTGTCAGGGGGGAGGCGCCGATTCTCCTCCCCTGACAAGGGGAGG